>JAGHZW010000225.1 GCA_017745195.1 Pseudoxanthomonas sp.
CCATCCGGGCTGACTCACGCCTGCTCGAGCGCGTCCGCAAGCCGAAGCAGGGCCAGCGCCAGGTGGTCCGGGGCGGGCGTTCGGCCCTGTTCCGCAAGGACAATCCGCGTGCGCCGTTCATGCGGGTGGAAACACGCGAGGACGGGGTCTTCGTGGCGCGTTTCCCTGCCACGCCGGGCGAGGTGATCGTGGGCCGGGTGTACTCCGTCGATCCGCGGACGAGGCGGTTCGTCTACGGCGCTCCGATGGAGACGACGTGCAGGCAGGACAGCGTCTCGGTCGGTGAACCGGAGATGGCGGCCGGCCCGGCCCAAGGGAAGTGATGCGGTCACGCCGCATCCTCCATCCGTGACCGCCGCCTGCCCGCGGCCGGGTGTGCATCGCAGCCGGTGAGATGGCGCCCGCGCAGGCTGCGGCTTCCAATCATCAGGAGCCGCCGTCATGCCGAACTGGTCGCCCACCCCCGCCGTCCTCGCCCTGGCCGTTGCCCGGCCAGATCCCGCCCTGGAGGCACTGCTGCGGCGCTGGCTGGTGCTGGGCCTGCTCGCCGTGGCGCTGGTCCCGGCGCTGCGCGGTTCCAGTGCCTGGCTGGGCTGGTGGCCGATGTGGCTGGTGGCGATGCCAGCGGTGGCCTGGTGGGCGTTGCACCGGTTCCGGCTGCCGTCGGGGCTGCGGACCACGGTGGCCCGGATCCGCCGCCCACGCCGCGATCAGGCCCGGCGCCGGACCCGGCCGGTGCCCGCGCGCCGGCCAGCGGCGCGGGCCGCCTGAACCGGGCCGCCTGACCGTGCCAGGCGGCGTCCCGGAGGCCTGACCATCGGCAGAGGGCCGGGTGCGGGGCCTGTGCTAGCGTCCGGAATCCGTCCGATCGTATTCCGGAGCAGTAGATGTCCCGTTTCACCCAGGCCTGCCTGTTCGCCGGCCTCATCGCCGCCGGTGCGGCCCACGCCCAGGAGCCCGCCGTGGCCGACGACCCGTACCAGTGGCTCGAGGACGTTACCGGCGACATGCCGCTCGACTGGGTCCGCGCCCAGAATGCGAAGACCGACGCCGCGCTGGCGTCCACGGCCGAATTCAAGGGCATGGAGGCGGGCATCCGCGAGGTGCTCGACTCGGACGCCAAGATCCCGTTCGTGCAGAAGATGGGTAGCCACTACTACAACTTCTGGAAGGACAAGAACCACGAGCGCGGCCTCTGGCGCCGGACCACGCTGGAGGAATTCCGCAAGCCGAACCCGGCCTGGGAAACGATCATCGACCTCGACGCGCTGAACAGGGCCGAGGGCGAGAACTGGGTCTGGCATGGCGCCGAGTGCCTGCGCCCGGACTACCGCCACTGCCTGGTCGCGCTGTCGCGCGGCGGCGCCGATGCCGATGTCACCCGCGAGTTCGACATGGCGACGAAGACCTGGGTCGAGGGCGGCTTCTTCCGCCCGGAGGCCAAGGGCGGGCTGGGCTGGATCGATGCCGACACGGTCTACGTCTACACCGACTTCGGCCCGGGCTCGATGACCGAATCCGGCTACCCGCGCGTGGTCAAGCGCTGGAAGCGCGGCACGCCGCTGGAATCGGCGCAGGTGGTGTACGAGGGCAAGGCCGATGACATGTACATCGCCGCCAGCCACGACGACACGCCCGGCTACGAGCGCGATTTCGTCACCCGCACCCTGGCCTTCTACAACGACGAGCTGTACCTGGTCGGCAAGGACGGCGCGCTGACCAGGGTCGACGTGCCGAATTCGGCGCAGAAGTCGGTGCAGCGGCAGTGGCTGGCGCTGGAACTGCGCGAGCCGTGGACCGTGGGCGGCAGGACCTACAAGGCCGGCTCCTACATCGTCGCCGACTTCGACGGCTTCATGGCCGGCAAGCGCGAGTTCGACGTGCTGTTCGAACCGGGCGCCACCACCTCGCTGGCCGGCGCGACACTGACCCGCGATCGCGTCGTGCTCAACGTGTTCGACGACGTCAAGAACCGGATCAGCGTGCTCACCCACGGTGCCGGCGGCTGGACCTCGCAACCGCTGCAGCTCGGCGGCGAACAGATCGGTACCACCAGCGTCGGTGCGGTCGACGCCGACGAAGGCGACCTGCTCTGGGTCACCACCACCAGCTATCTCACCCCGACCACCCTGCTGCTGGCCGATGCCGCAACGCCCAAGGCCCCGGCGCAGGCACTGAAGTCGATGCCGGCGTTCTTCGACGCCAGCCGCGACGTGGTCGAGCAGCACTTCGCCACCTCGAAGGACGGCACGCGCGTGCCGTACTTCCTGGTGCGGCCGAAGGGCCTGAAGGCCGACGGGCGCAACCCGACCCTGCTGTACGGCTACGGCGGTTTCGAGATCCCGATGGTGCCGGGCTATTCCGGCGGCCTGGGCCGCGCCTGGCTCGACAAGGGTGGCGTGTACGTGGTCGCCAACATCCGCGGCGGCGGCGAATACGGTCCGCGCTGGCACCAGGCCGCGCTCAAGGCCAACCGCCACAAGGCCTACGAGGACTTCGCCGCGGTCGCGCAGGACCTGTTCGCGCAGAAGATCACCTCGCCGGCGCACCTGGGCGCGCAGGGCGGCAGCAACGGCGGCCTGCTGATGGGCAACATGCTCACCCAGTACCCGGAGCTGTTCGGCGCCATCGTGGTGCAGGTGCCGCTGCTGGACATGAAGCGCTACAACAAGCTGCTGGCCGGCGCCTCGTGGATGGCCGAATACGGCGATCCGGACACCGACGACTGGAAGTTCATCCAGCACTTCTCGCCGTACCACCTGTTCGATCCGGCCAGGGCGTACCCGCCGGTGCTGTTCACCACCTCGACCCGCGACGACCGCGTCCACCCGGGCCACGCGCGCAAGATGGCGGCGAAGATGATCGAGTCCGGCAAGGACGTGACCTACTACGAGAACATCGAAGGCGGGCACGGCGGCGCGGCCAACAACGCCCAGGCCGCGCACATGTCGGCGCTGGCCTACCGCTTCCTCTGGGAGCGCCTGTCCGGCGGGCCGCACACGCCGGAGGCCGCCGCCGGCAGCGTAGGCAAGTGACCCATCCGCGCCCCCGGTCTCCCGGGGGCGCTTTTCTTTGTGCGGCTGGAATCTCCCTTGGAATCGGCCTGAGCGGACCCCATCGATGAAAGTCCACCTTCCGCTGCTTGCCCTGCTGATGACCCTGCCACCGACCGTTTCCGCCGTCCCGAACCCGCCCGACGCCGGGCGCCAGCCGCACCTGGTGACCGCGCCGTTCGGCGCCAGCCGCGAGGACGACTACTACTGGCTGCGCGACGACGAACGCGAGGCGCCGGCGATGCTGGCCTACCTGCAGGCGGAGAACGCCTACACCGACGCGGTGATGGTGCCGCTCAAGCCGCTGCAGGAAAAGCTGTACGGCGAAATCGTCGGCCGGATCAAGCAGGACGACAGCTCGGTGCCGTACCGCGAGCGCGGCTGGTGGTACTACTCGCGCTTCGAGAAGGGCAAGGACTACCCGGTGCACGCACGCCGCGTCGACGCGACCGGCGTGGACGCGCTGTCGATCCAGGCGGCCAACGCGCGCGGCGACTTCGCCGGCGAGCAGGTGCTGCTGGACGTCAACGCGATGGCCGCAGGCAAGGGCTACTTCAGCGTGGGCGATTCCGCGGTCAGCCAGGACAACCGGATCCTGGCCTGGGCCGAGGATGACGTCGGCCGCCGCCAGTACACGATCCGCTTCCGCAACCTGGAGACCGGCGAGGTCTACCCGGACACGATCGCGGGCGTGTCGCCGAACATCGTCTGGGCCGACGACAACCGCACCCTGTTCTATGTCGAGAACGACCCGGAGACGCTGCTCACCGTGCGGGTGAAGAAGCACGTGCTCGGCACGCCGGTGGCGCAGGACGCGCTGGTCTACGAGGAGCACGACGACAGCTTCTACATGGGCATCGGCCGCACCCGCGACGACCACTTCATCACCATCGAGGTCGAGAGCACAGTGGCGTCCGAACTGCGCTACGCGCCGGCGTCCGATCCGCGCCAATTCACCGTGCTGGCCAAGCGCCAGCGCGACGTCGAATACGACGCCGACCACCTTGGCGGACGTTGGGTGATCCGGACCAACGCGCCGGGCGCCGACGGCAAGCCGGCGACCAATTTCAAGCTGGTCACCGCGCCGAGCAATGCGACCTCGCGCGCGCAGTGGAGCGACTGGCTGGCCCACGATCCGGCGGTGTTCATCGAGGATGTCGAACTGTTCGACGGCTTCACCGCGGTGGCCGAGCGTTCCGGCGGCCTGGAGCGGATCCGCCTGTTGAAGGAGGACGGCGGCCAGCAGTACGTCGACGCCGACGAGCCCGCCTATTCGATGGGCCTGTCGGTGAATGCCGAGCACGCCACGCCGTGGCTGCGCTACGGCTACACCTCGCTGGCCACGCCGGCGACCACCTACGAACTCAACGTCGCCACCGGCGAGCGCCGCGTGCTCAAGCAGCAGCCGGTGCCCGGCTATGACCCGGCGAAGTACGTGACCGAGCGGGTCTGGGTGACCGCACGCGACGGGGCCAAGGTCCCGGTGTCGCTGGTCTACCGCAAGGGCTTCGCCAAGGACGGCACCGCACCGCTGTTCCAGTACGCCTACGGCAGCTACGGCATCTCGATGGACCCGGGCTTCAACGGGCCGGTGGTGAGCCTGCTCGACCGTGGTGTGGTCTACGCGATCGCGCACATCCGTGGCGGCCAGGAGATGGGCCGGCAGTGGTACGAGGACGGCAAGCTGCTGAAGAAGCAGAACACGTTCAACGATTTCGTGGACGTCACCCGCGAGCTGGTGAAGCTCGGCTACGCCGCGCCGGGTCGCGTCGCCGCATCCGGCGGCAGCGCCGGCGGCCTGCTGATGGGCGCGGTGGCCAACCAGGCGCCCGCCGACTACCGGGTGATGGTGGCGCAGGTGCCGTTCGTGGACGTGGTCACCACCATGCTCGACGAATCCATCCCGCTGACCACCAACGAGTACGACGAGTGGGGCAATCCGCAGCAGGAGCCGTTCTACGAGTACATGCTGTCCTATTCGCCCTACGACAACGTCAAGGCGCAGGACTATCCGGCGCTGTTCGTCGGTACCGGCCTGTGGGACTCGCAGGTGCAGTACTGGGAGCCGGCCAAGTGGGTGGCGAAGCTGCGTGACGTGAACACCGGCACGCATCCGGTCGTGTTCCGCACCAACATGGAAGCGGGGCATGGCGGCAAGTCCGGCCGCTTCCAGCGCTTCCGCGAGCAGGCCGAGTATTACGCCTTCGTCCTCGACCAGCTGGGCGTGGCCGATACGGATTGAGCATGGCCGCCCATCTTATGATGGGCGCCGATGGACGAGCGCGACCGCAACCGCTTCCGCTGGGCCTGGTGGCTGCTGGCCTACCTGAGCCTGGCCGTGGGCATCGCCGGCATCTTCCTGCCCGGGTTGCCGACCACGGTGTTCGTGATCATCGCCGCCTGGGCCGCCACGCGCGGCTCGGCGCGGCTGGAACAGCGCCTGCTCGCCCACCCGCGCTTCGGCCCGGTGATCCTGGCCTGGCGCCGGAACCGGTCGGTGCCGCGACGGGCCAAGTGGGCGGCGACCTGGACGATGCTCGCCTGCGCGGCGGTGCTGCTGCTGGTGATGGTCGCGGTGCCTTCGCATCGTGCGTGGATGGTGGTCGTGCCGATCGCGTGCATGGCGGTGGTCGGCACCTGGCTGTGGCTGCGCCCGGAGCCCTCGGCGGCAGATTCCGATCCGGCGCCGTGAGCGTCGTGTCCGCGGCGCGGCGCCGTCGCCTCGCTATACTCGGGCGCATGAATGCCAAGCCCCTGATCGCTGCGACCGCCATTGCCCTGCTGCTCGCCGCCTGCGGCAACAAGGGCCCGCTGGTGATGCCGCAGAAGCCGGTGCCGGTGGAAGAACCGGCGCCCGCGCCCGCTGCGCAACCGGCCGACACGACGTCCCCGCCGCCGCCGGCCACCGATCCGGCCACGCCGGCGACCGTCGAACCCGCCACGCCGGCGGACGGCACGCATGGCTGAGTCCCTGCGTTTCAGCAAGATGCATGGTGCAGGCAACGATTTCGTCGTCATCGACCTGCGCGATGGCACGCCAGCGCCGGACGCCACGCTCGCCGCGCGCCTGGCCGACCGCCACCGCGGCGTCGGTTGCGACCAGATCCTGACCATCGAACCGCCGCGCAGCGCCGGTGCGGTCGCCGCCTACGGCATCTGGAATTCCGACGGCAGCCCGTCCGGCCAGTGCGGCAACGGCGCGCGCTGCGTCGCGGCCTGGCTGGTGCGCGATGGCAGCGCCTCCGGGGCGCGCTTCGTCGTCGACAGTCCGGTCGGCACGCACGAGGTGGAGAACCTCGGCCACGGCCGCTTCGCCATCGCCATGGGCGTGCCGCGCTTCGATCCGGCCGATGTGCCGCTGGCCGGCTTCGATGCGCCGCAGGCGGAATATGCGCTCGACTTCGACGGCAAGCGCATAGCGTTCGGCGCCGTATCGATGGGCAATCCGCATGCGGTGATCGAGGTCGCCGACGTGGCGATCGCCGACGTGGCCGGGATCGGCCCGGCGCTGCAGCGCTCGCAGGCGTTCCCGCAGTCGGTGAATGTCGGGTTCGCCCAGGTGCTGGCGCCCGACCACATCCGCCTGCGCGTGTACGAGCGCGGCGTCGGCGAAACACTGGCCTGCGGCAGCGGTGCCTGCGCGGCCGTGGCCTCGCTCATCCGGCGTGGCCGCATCGCGCGCGAGGCCACCGTGTCGCTGCCCGGTGGCGACCTGCGCATCCGTTGGCCGGACGACGGTGCGGAAGTCATCATGGCCGGACCGGCGGCGTTCGTTTTCGAAGGGGAATGGCAGCAATGAGCGACCAGCTTCATGACAAGCACGACCAGGACAAGCTGGGCGCGCACGAGGTCGCGGCCTGGCTGCGCCGGCATCCGGGGTTCCTCAAGCAGTTCCCCGACCTCGCACTGAGCCTGGTGGTGCCGCGCGATGACGGCCGCACCGCCTCGCTGGCCAGCTACCAGCTGGAAGTGCTGCGCGACAAGAACCGCGAACTGTCGCGGCGCCTGGCCGAACTGTCGGCCAACGCCCAGGTCAACGAGCGGCTGGCGGTGCGCACCCACCAGCTGACCTTGTCGCTGCTGCGGCAGGACAACTACGCCGACACCCTGCGCGCGATGGCCGCGTCTCTGGCCGAGGATTTCAGCGGCGACCTGGTCCGGATCGTCTCGTTTCGTCCGGTGGCCGGGATGGAGGACGCCGAATGGCTGCAGGTGCGCGGCGAGGGCGAGCAGGAACTGCTCCCCTTCCGCGATGCACTGCGCGACGGCGAGCCGCTGTGCGGCCGCCTGCAGGCGGAGAAGAACGCGGTGCTGTATGGGCTGCGCCAGGAAGAAGTGCAGTCCAGCGCGCTGCTGGCGCTGACCGGCGTGGGCCTGGTCGCGGTCGGCAGCCACGACGCCAACCGCTTCTATCCGGGCATGGGCACGCTGTTTCTGCGGATGATGGGCGAGTCGCTGGTCGAGGCGCTGCGGCGTTTTGACGACTGAGGCGGCGTCGCCGCATTTTGCCCGGCGACCATAAGCGCGGCGGCGGTGGGATGGCGGGCGGGCGCTTTGCGACGCCTCCCGACTCCATGTCCCCCGGCACCGGCCTGCGGCCGGTACCTTCTCCTTTGCTTCCGTCGGGAGGTATCGCAAAGGGCCTTCCGGATATGGCGGGCGCCTGCGGAGAGCGGGGTCGCGCTCGCGCAATCCACACTTTCCGCGCATCATCGCTGGCCATGAACGGTCGGCGTTTCCTGCAGCAATGAACAACGGGATCGAGGCATTCCTCGAACACCTGCAGGTGGAGCGGGCGATGTCCGCGCACACCCTTGATGCCTACCGTCGCGACCTCGATGCGCTGGCCGGCTGGGCGCAGGTGCAGGGCGCCGGCGAGGTGGCGCGGCTGGATGCGGCGCGCCTGCGCGAATTCGTCGCGGCCGAACACCGCCGCGGGCTGGCGCCGAAAAGCCTGCAGCGACGCCTGTCGGCCTGCCGCAGCTATTACGCCTGGCTGCTCAGGAACGGGGTGATCCCGGCCAGTCCCGCCGCCGGCCTGCGCGCACCGAAGGCGCCGCGCAAACTGCCGCAGGTGCTCGACGTGGACGAGGCGGTGCGCTTGGTGGAAGTGCCGACCGACGCGCCTCTGGGCCTGCGCGACCGCGCGCTGCTGGAACTGTTCTATTCCTCCGGGCTGCGCCTTAGCGAGCTGTGCGCGCTGCGCTGGCGCGACCTGCAGCTGGACGTGGGCCTGGTCACGGTGCTGGGCAAGGGCGGCAAGCAGCGCAGCGTGCCGGTCGGCTCGCACGCGCGACGCGCGCTGGAGGAGTGGCGTGCCTCGATCGGCGCCGGCAGCGATGCGTTCGTGTTTCCCGGTCGCGGCGACGGCCCGATCAGCCAGCGCGCGGTGCAGATCCGGATCCGCCAGCTGGCCGCGCGCCAGGGGCTGTTCAAGAACGTGCATCCGCACATGCTGCGGCACAGCTTCGCCAGCCATGTGCTCGAGTCCTCCGGCGACCTGCGCGGCGTACAGGAGCTGCTCGGCCACGCCGATATCGCTACCACCCAGATCTACACCCACCTCGATTTCCAGCACCTGGCCAAGGTTTACGACGCCGCACACCCGCGCGCTCGGCGCAAGCGCAGCGGCTGAACGAAACCGGTACGTGCGACCTGAATAGGCGGCGGCTTGCGCTGGATCAGGGCAGGCCACGACGGCGCGAAGCATCCTGCCAGCCAGCAGGTAGAGGAGTGCGCCATGGCCAAGCCGTTTCCACTGAATCCCAGGCATCCCGAGCGGATCTGCTGGGGATGCGACCGCTACTGCGCGGACGACGCACTGGCTTGCGGGAATGGTTCGGGCCGGGTCATGCATCCGATCGAAACCCAGGGCGAGGACTGGTACTTGGCGTGGGGCATCGAGCCCGATCCGCAGCGGCCGAAACAGGCCGCGCTGTAAGCATCGCCGTCGCCGCCTCGCGCCGCGATGCCATGTCCGGATATGGCGAGCACCGGCGCGACGGTGTTGCGAACCTGCGGATCTTCCATTCCGCAGGAGCTTGCCGATGTCCTCGTTCCGCCTTGCCGGCCTGGATCCGGCGCCGTTCGCATCGCTGTTCCTGCTCGACGACGCGCAGCTCGCCGCGCGCGGCATCGCGCGGCGCTTCGCCGACGCCGACCGTGGCTTCCCGTGCCGCGTCGGCCTGGAGGACGCGCGCAGCGGCGACGAACTGCTGCTGCTGCCCTACGAACACCAGCCGGCGCATTCGCCGTATCGCGCGAGCGGGCCGATCTTCGTCCGCCGCGACGCACAGCGTCGCGTACTGGCGCCGGGCGAAGTGCCGCCGTACGTGGCCGAGCGGCTGATCTCGCTGCGCGCCTACGACGTCGCGCACCTGATGGTCGATGCCGAGGTCTGCGAAGGCAGCGCGGTCGCCCCTTGGCTGGAGGCCGCGTTCCGGCGCGTGGAGATCGCCTATGTCCACCTGCACAACGCCCGCCGCGGCTGCTATTCCTGCCTCGCCGAGCGCGCCTGAGCGCGAAGCGGAGGCGAGGCTTGATCGGGGCCGGGCCGTCCCCATCTCCGGATGACAGCTTCCGGAGGCCGCATGGACCCCAGCCAGAATCCCAACGTATTCCACGCCACCACCATCATTTCCGTA
>JAGHZW010000226.1:0-948 GCA_017745195.1 Pseudoxanthomonas sp.
CGCCTGGCGGATCCGGAGCATGCCATCGCGCAGCGCGGCATCGGTGCTCCAGCGCGCCGAAACTGGCGACGTCCTGCGGCCGCGCAGCGTCGGCGAAGTCGGCGGGCAGGCGCTGCAGCTTCGATGCGCCGAAGTTGAGGAAATAGAGCTGGCCATCGGCGAAGGCCAGTCCAGTCAGCGGGGTCGGGCCCAGGCGAACCCGCGCGAGTACCTTGCCCTGCGGCGACAGGCGCAGGATCTGGTTGTCGCGGCTCGACGACGGTTCGCGCGCATCGAACGAACCCACGTAGATCTCGCCGGTCCCCGGATGGCTGGCCAAGCTTTCCGGATGGCGGAAATCCGCCGGCAGTTCCGCGAACAACCGGGTTTCCAGCAGCGTCGGACCGGCCTGCGCGGCGGCCTGCCACGAGGCGATGAGGGCAAGGCATGACAACGCGCGCAGCATCTTCATGACAGCGGCTCCAGGGCGCGCCGATGCAGGGCGCATCAGCCGGCCGTTGCTGTCTCCGCGTATCCCGGATGTCGGCAGCAACAGGTCGATCCATGCTGGGCGGGGAGGCCGTCGCGGACCTGCCCCAGCCGTGGTACGAGGTGGCCCCCCAAACGGGTGAGCTGCGGCGCTCACGCCTCCAGGAGGAACGGACGCGCCGCCATCACGGCGCTCGCGTGGGGAAGGGTGGCCGCGACGGACGGGCCGGACGCCGGGCGGGGTGCGGACGGACACGCCTGCACCGCCGTGCCTGGCCGCGCGCCAGGGGACGTCTCCGCTAGTGCGTGGCCGGCGCGGACCAGGCGGCGCCTTGCAGCAGTTCGTCCTCGTACTCGGTGAACCGCTGCAGGTCGAAGGAATCCAGGCGCAGGCTCTGCGCCGCGGTCGAGAAGGCGAGGGTGGCCAGCACCCGTTCCAGGTGGCGCGCCCACGGCGACGATGCGCCAGGCCGAGCGCCA
>JAGHZW010000226.1:990-8114 GCA_017745195.1 Pseudoxanthomonas sp.
TGGTCAGGCGCAAGGTGTCGCCGCGGTTCTCGTGCAGCGCGCGCTTGATGAACGCGGTCACCAGCAGCAGGCCTTCGAGGTAGGCGCCGTCCTTGGTGAAGCAGACCCGGCCGCGCACGTCGCCGCCGCGGAAGATGCGCGCCGCGCTGCGGTAGCTCTCCACCTCGGACTGGCCGGCGTCGAGGAAGGCGCGGAACACCTCGATGAAGTCGGCGCCGGCGAGCGCCTCCTGCAGGCGCAGCACGCGCAGCGCGAGCCGGCGCAACCGGTTGATGTCCATCGCCCCGGTGATGATCTCGGCGAAGGTGGCCAGCCCTTCCTGGGTGCGCGTGGTTCGCGGCGAGCCGGTGCCCAGGCAGCGCAGCCACGGCTGGTGCCTGCCGTTGAGCATCGTGGCGGTGTGGATGTAGGCCTCGTGTTCGACCAGCTGGTCCAGGTCCAGCTCGGAGAACATCGCGTCGGCACGGATGCGGATCGCCTTGCTGCCGGCGGCGGCTTTCGAGGCCAGTTGCGGGTCGAGCACGACCTTGACCGGATCGTCGGTGAAGAACGGCTCGATGCGCTCGCGCAGGCGCGTGGCGAATACCGTGGCCGGGATGTCGTACGGCACCTGCGGCACGTAGCGCGCGTCGATCAGCTGGTCGGTGATCGTAAGCATCCGCTCGGCCGACTGGGCGGTGGTGCTCTCCTGCGAACGGTAGTGCGTGGAAGGATGTCCGTAGAGCAGGGTCGAGCACTCGGTGAAGCGCGGCTTGCCCACGCTGGAGACCATCAACGCGGCGACGCGGTAGCTCCACGCGGTCTTGTACAGCCAGTCGCCGATCGGGTGGCCGCGATCGAGCCGGCGCAGGATGTCGTCGAGCGCCTCGATGGTCGCGTCATGGTCGACGGCCTGGGGCGGCGGCTGCGGCATTTCCGGCTGGCCGGCGCGCCAGCGTTCGAGGAAGCGCGCTTCCATCTCCACCGGCCAGGCCAGCCCGGAGAGCACGCGGATCCTGCTGCCGAGCTTGGCGAGCCTGGCGTCGTATTCCAGCAGCGGGCCGAGGGCAGGGTCCGCAAGAGCGGGATTGGCGGTGCTGGAATCCGCGGTGCCGGTGTCGACAGCATTCATGGCGGTGCCATCCTCGGGCTGCAGAAGGGGCGCGACCAGGTGCGAGGAAGCGACTGTGTGCGGTGCGTTCCGCGCGACCGCCCGCGGCAGCCCTGTTGACGCTCCTAGCTTGGTTGCTGACCCGCGCGGTTCAATTGGCCCTTGGCCCCATGAGCGGCTGACGACGCGCCGCCCCTGCTATGCTCACGAGGCTTTAATGCTGGCGATCCATTCGCCACCGCCGTGCCTGCGCCCCGTGCAGCACGCACGATCGTTCTCGCGACGCCCCCGCAAGCAGCATCCATCCCCTTCTGAACGGACCAAGGAGTCGGATATGAAGGCCATGCGTGCACGTTGGTTGTTTCCGGCATTTGCGTTTGCTGCACTGGTCCTGATGCTCGGTGGCTGTGGCGGAAAGCCCGAGGAACCGAAGCAGGCGGCGGCCAGCACCGACACCGGTGGTTCAAGCAAGGGCGATTTCGGGCCACCGCAGGGCGAGCCGGTGGATGCGGTGCTGACCTCGCCGCCGAACGTGCCTCCGCCTACCGGCCGCACCGCGCCGGCCAAGGTCATCGTCAAGCTCGACGTGATCGAGAAGGAGATGCCGATCTCCGAGGGCGTGAACTACACGTTCTGGACGTTCGGTGGCACGGTGCCGGGCAGCTTCATCCGCGTGCGCCAGGGCGACACGGTGGAATTCCACCTGCGCAACCTCCCCGAATCGAAGATGCCGCACAACATCGACCTGCACGGCGTCACCGGTCCAGGTGGCGGCGCCGCCTCCAGCTTCACCGCGCCAGGGCATTCCTCGCGCTTCACGTTCAAGGCGCTCAACGCTGGCCTGTACGTGTACCACTGCGCCACCGCGCCGGTCGGCATGCACGTGGCCAACGGCATGTACGGCCTGATCCTGGTCGAGCCGCCGCAGGGCCTGCCGCCGGTGAACCGCGAGTACTACGTGATGCAGGGCGACTTCTACACCACCGGCAAGTACCGCGAGAAAGGCCACCAGCCGTTCGACATGGAAAAGGCCATCATCGAGCAGCCGACCTACGTGCTGTTCAACGGCAGCGAAGGCGCGCTGACCGGCGACAAGGCGCTGACCGCGAACGTCGGCGAAACGGTGCGGCTGTACGTCGGCAACGGCGGCCCGAACCTGGTGTCGAGCTTCCACGTCATCGGCGAGATCTTCGACAAGGTCTGGTTCGAAGGCGGCACCCGCTACCAGGAGAACGTGCAGACCACGCTCATCCCCGCCGGCGGCGCGGCGATCGGCGAGTTCCGCGTGGAAGTGCCGGGCAGCTACGTGCTGGTCGACCACTCCATCTTCCGCGCCTTCAACAAGGGCGCGCTGGCGATCCTCAAGGCCGAAGGGCCGGAGGACAAGGCGATCTACTCCGGCAAGGAGGTCGACTACGTCTACCTCGGCGACCGCGCGGCGCCGAACATGCAGGCGGTGGCCACCGCAGCCGCATCGGCCAGCACCGGCGAGCTGTCGCTCGAGGAGCAGATCAACGCGGGCAAGGCATTGTTCGCAGGCACCTGCGCGACCTGCCACCAGCCGGAAGGCCAGGGCCTGCCCGGGGTGTTCCCGCCGCTGGCGAAGTCCGACTACATCGCCGCCGATCCCAGGCACGTGCCGACCGTGATCCTGCATGGCCTGGTGGGCAAGGTGCGGGTCAACGGCCAGGACTACGACTCCAACATGCCGCCGATGAGCCAGCTGACCGACGACGAGGTGGCCAACATCGCCACGTTCGTGCTCAACAGCTGGGGCAACCCGGGTGGCCGGATCAGCAAGGCCGAAGTGGCGGAGATCCGCCAGGCCAAGCCGGCGGGCGCATCGGCAGGGCATTGAGGCGATGCGTCGCCTGCTCGCCGTCGCGCTGTTCGTCCTGCCGTTGGCCGGCCTGGCCGGCATCACCAGTCGCTACGCTGGATTGCCCGGCGGCGTGTTCAAGTCCGCGCTGAACTACGAGGATGCGAAGCAGGGCGTGCGCATCGCGCCGTTCGCGCTGATGCGCCGGCCGGTGACGAACGCCGAGTTCCTGGCGTTCGTCACCGCCCATCCGCAATGGCGGCGCGACCAGGTCGGTGCGGTGTTCGCCGAGCCGCGCTACCTGTCGCACTGGGCATCGGCGACCACCCTCGGTCCTGATGCGCTACCGGACCAGCCGGTGACGCAGGTCAGCTGGTTCGCCGCCAGCGCGTACTGCCAGTCGCTAGGTGCGCGGCTGCCGACCTGGCTGGAGTGGGAATACGCGGCCGCCGCCGACGAAACCCGGACCGACGCGCGCAACGACCCCGCCTGGCGCGAGCGCATCCTGGCCTGGTACTCCAGGCCTTCCAACCAGCCGCTGCAGCGCGCCGGGCTGCAGACCCAGAACGTGTACGGCGTGCAGGACCTGCATGGCCTGGTCTGGGAATGGACCGAAGACCACGCCTCGCTGCTGGTGGACGCGGACAACCGCAACCAGGGCGATGCCGACAAGTCCCGCTTCTGCGGCGCCGGCGCGCTGTCGATGGACGACCGCGAGAGCTACGCGGTGATGATGCGCGTGGCCATGCTGTCGTCGCTGGAAGCACGCGATACCACGATCAACATGGGTTTCCGCTGCGCAAGGAGCCATCCATGAAACGCATCCGTTTCCTCCTGCCTCTGCTGTTCGCGTTCGCGGCGGGCGTGTCGGCGTCGCCCGCTGCGGTTCCGACCGATTCCGTCTACCAGTTGCCGGTCCGCCTGACCGACCAGGCCGGCAGGAACTGGTCCTGGAACGAACGCCGCGGCAAGCCGCAGGTCGTCGCGATGTTCTACACCTCGTGCCAGTACATCTGCCCGCTGATCGTCGACAGCGGCAAGGCCGTCGAGCGCGGACTGTCGCCGGACCAGCGCGACCGCCTGGGCATCCTGCTGATCAGCATGGACCCGGACCGGGACTCGCCGGCCAAGCTCATGTCGGTGGTCAAGGAGCGCGGCCTGGACACGCGCCACTGGACCCTGGCCAGCCCGCCGCCGGACCAGGTCCGCAGCGTCGCCAACGTCCTCGGCGTGCGCTACCGCAAGCTCGATGACGGCGAGTTCAACCACACCAGCGCGCTGATCCTGCTCGACGCGGACGGTCGCGTCCTGGCGCGCACCGAACAGGTCGGCAGCAAGGTCGACGCGGACTTCCTGGCCCAGGTCCAGAAGGAACTGCAGAAGCATTGAGGCCGTCGTGGCGCGCGCCGGCCCGTGCGCCGGTCGCGCCCGCCACGGATCGCACTCCATGCGGATCGAGACTTCGCTCGACTCCGCCGTGCTGCGCCGCTGGGCGCCGGGGATGCCGCGGCACTGGTCCTGCAGGGGAACGACCGGGGGCCGGCACAACCCGCTGGATGCTTTTCCGCATCCGCATCCGCATCCGCATTCGACGAAGACGCCGACATGTGGCTCAACCACGCGACTGATGCGGCGCCGTGCGTTCTTCCATGCATCCAGGTCGAAGGCGCGGTAGCCGGAGGCATCGGGGCGGCGGCCGGCACAGGAACGGACGCGAAGACCCACCCTGTTCGGCTGCTGGCTTGGTCGAGGTTGCGGGGCGACGTCCCGCCGGACCGATCGCTTGCGCTGCCGCCGTCGTCAATCGGCCGATGCGGCCTTCCAGGTCGGGTCATCGAACAGCACCGGGTACTGCGCCAGCGCATCCTGCATCGGCCTGAGCGCATCGGCCGTGACCGGCCCGCTGCGCACGGCCTGGGCACCGGCGATGAACTTGACCAGCAGGCCGTGCAGCGCCGCGTCGGCGTCCGGCGCCAGCTCGCAGCTGGCGATCATGTCGTTGACCGCTGCCTGGATCTGGTCGGCGAGCACCGGCACCAGCGCCGGGCTGCCGTGTCCGTGCTGCAGGTGATCGAGCCCGCCCACCGCCTGGCGGATCCGGAGCATGCCATCGCGCAGCGCGGCATCGGTGCTCCAGCGCTGGCCGGCCCGTGGCACCGGCGAGGTGGCAACGCCGTGCGCGGCGGGTGCGTGCGCCGCATGGGCGGCATGCGAACCGGATTGCGCCATCGCCGGTGCGGCGAGCAGCAGTGTGGCGATGACGGCACCACGCGTCGCCAGGCGCGCGCGGAAGTTTGAACGGGACATCATGGATCTCCGGGATGCCGGCCGGGCACGCTGCCCACGCCTGTATGCACCTTGCCGTGCGCCTTCAGCGGGCACCCTGATCCAGGTCAAGGGGAGCCGGCAGGAGAGCGCACCACGGGATGTCCTGCTCTTCCTGGTCGTCGCGGCCCCGGGCTATCGTAGGGGCGGGGACACGCCTGCCCGGCGTGCAGGTGCGGGAGCTTCGATGCCTCGCACGCATTCCAGAACCGGAGGACATCGACGATGCGGATGATTGCGTGGTGCGTGGCATGCCTTGGCCTGATCCTTGTCCTGGGTCCCCTGCATGCCAGGGACGCGGCCGGCTGGCGTCCGCTCGATCCCGCCGACGCTGCGGAGGCCGCGATCCAGCGATGGCACCGCGCCCTGGCAAACAACGACTACGCGGCCTTCGACCGGCTGACTCCGGACATGGGCACGCTGCCGCCCGACCGGCGCAGGGCCCTGTTCGACATGCTTCGCGCCAGGGCACCGAAGGAAGTGCTCGCAATGAAGGATCCCAGGGGTCCCAACCCCAACGGAACCTCCAGCTACTACCTGGCCGGCTGCATCCGGCTGCCAGGTGATCACCAGGACCTGCGTGTCATCGCCAGCGTCACCCCCCGCAAGTTCGGCGCCGACTGGAAGGTCGCCGGCGTCGGGTTCGACCCGCCGTGGAACGACACGGCGAGGCAGTGTCCGGTCGTATAGGCTCAGCGCGCTTTGGCCGCCTCGACCAGGTCCAGTCGGGCGCGCAAGGGATCGGTCATGACCACCGGCCCGGCATTGGTGAAGTCGTTGATGAGCTCCTTGTCCGTCGTGATGGCGGGCCAGCCCGGGTCTCCGGTCGTGATGAACCGCACCCACGCACCGTGCACCGCATCGGTTGCCTGGCGGTCTTCCGCCGACATGTCCCACTGCGCGGTGCCGAACACGTAGGGCAGTTCGGCGGCGTGGTGCGCGGCGGGCGTCGTGCTGCGGTCTTTCGTGGCGACGTAGGAGAACCGGTACACCCACGAGGTCGGATGCTGTCGTGCGTAGTAGCGCGCCGGCTCGACGCTGCCGGCGTCGGAGATGATCCGGACCAGCGACTCGACCGGTCCCACGTGATCGACGTCGTAGAGGTGGCGTGCCGCATCGGCGTGTGCCGGATAGGCGGCAAACATCCCGTCCAGGCGCCGCTTCGCCTCTTCCGGGGTGAGACGTGCCATGGCCGCTTCTTCGCGGTCGTTGGCGCCGACCAGGAACGGCACTGGCGCCGCGCGTCCGGCCGCGAACGCGGCGGACGGCTGTTCGACCAGCGTCGTGCCATCGAGCATCGGCCCGGCATAGGTCCTGTCGCGTGGAATGTCGACGAGCGCGCTCGCCGGCAGCGCACGCAGCGCGGCCAGGTCGGAAGCGCCTGCCGCCCTGGCCAGCTCGCGGCCTGCGGCGACCGCCTTGTCGATCGGCTCCATGCTTGATTCGCCCGCCGACTGGCTGACCGCAGCGGCGAACAGGCCACGCGCCTGCGGCGAGGCCATCAGCGCGGTCACCGCCATGCCACCGGCGGACTCGCCCATCAGGGTCACCCGCGCCGGGTCGCCACCGAAGGCGGCGATGTTGTCCCGCACCCAGCGCAGCGCGGCGATCATGTCCATGTAGCCGAAGTTGCCGCCCGCCGGCAGTTCCGGGTGGGCGAAGAAACCGAGCTGGCCCAGGCGATAGTTGAGCGTGACCAGCACCACGCCGTCGCGGGCGAAGCGCGTGCCGTCGAAGGTGGGCTGCGCGCCGCTACCGGCGGTGCTGGCGCCGCCATGGATCCACACCGCCACCGGAAGATCCTTGCCGTGTTCCGGTGCCCAGACGTTCAGCGTCAGGCCGTCCTGCTCGAGCAGCGCCAGCTCCGGCGCCTCGCGCCCCGGCAGCTGC
>JAGHZW010000227.1 GCA_017745195.1 Pseudoxanthomonas sp.
ATGCCGTACAGCTCCTCGGCCGGGTACAGCGGCTCGCGTGGTTCGCGCATCGTCACCGGTACGTTCTTGCACCGGTTGAGGTGGCCGACGATGCGGCGTGCGATCTGCAGTGCGTGCGCGTCGTCCTCGGCGTAGTGGTCGGCGACCCCGGATGTCGAGGTGTGCACGTCGGCGCCACCCAGCGCTTCGGCGTCGACCACCTCGCCGGTGGCGGCCTTCACCAGCGGCGGGCCACCGAGGAAGATCGTGCCCTGGTCGCGGACGATGATCGACTCGTCGCACATGGCCGGCACATAGGCGCCGCCAGCGGTGCACGAGCCCATCACCACCGCGACTTGGGGGATGTTCTCCGCGCTCAGCCGCGCCTGGTTGTAGAAGATCCGGCCGAAGTGCTCGCGGTCGGGGAACACCTCGTCCTGCAACGGCAGGAACGCGCCGCCGGAGTCGACCAGGTAGACGCAGGGCAGGCGGTTCTCGCGTGCGATCTCCTGGGCGCGCAGGTGCTTCTTCACCGTCATCGGGAAATAGGTGCCGCCCTTGACCGTGGCGTCGTTGGCGACGACCACCACTTCCTGGCCCATCACCCGGCCGATGCCGCAGACCATGCCGGCGGCGGGCGCGGCGCCGTCATACATTTCCTCGGCGGCGAGCGGGGCGATTTCAAGGAACGGCGAACCCGGGTCGAGCAGGGCGTCGATGCGGTCGCGGGCCAGCAGCTTGCCGCGTTCGGTGTGGCGCTGGCGGGCCTTCTCGCCGCCACCGTCGGCGGCGCGCTGCAGGCGGCGGTGGAGCTCGGCAGCGAGCCGGCGGTGGTGCTCGGCGTGGCCGGCGAATTCGGGCGATCGTGGATCGATCTGGCTGCGGAGGGCGTGCATGGGCGTCCTGGCGTGCGAGTGCACGAAGGATACGGCAGCACCCGCGCGCGGCCTTCTGGCGGCGCAGCAAGCCGCCAGAAGGCACGGTCGCGGATCGATCGCTTCGAGGCCGCCGGCGGGTGCCGCCGGTCAGTTGTCGTTGGCCTTCTGCTTGGCCGCATCGGCGGCTTCGCGTGCCTTGACCGCGGCCTTTTCCGCAGCGTCGGCGGTGGCGTCGGCAGCGCGGGCGGTGGCATCGGCGGTGGCCTCGCCGGCGCGGTCGGCGGCCTCGCGCGCGGCGACCGCGGCCTGGTCCAGGGCCTGTTCGGTTTCCGCGGCGGCGCGTTGCGTGCCGGCTTCAGCCCGGTCGCCTGCCGCGCGGGCGGCATCGACGGCATCGGCGGCTGCCGTCTCAGTGGCGGCGGCGGCATGGTCGGCCGCGGCGGCGGCGTGGTCCGCGGCGCGCTCGGCTTCGTTGCGGGCAGGCGGGTTGCAGGCAGCCAGAAGGAAGGGGAGGACGATGGCCGGCAACCGGAGATGGCGATTCATGGCGATGCTCCTGTGGACGTCGGGGAAGACCCGTCGGGTCGCGACAAGGATGGGCCGGGCCGCTTCAGCACGCCGTGAACCGGACCGGCGTCGCCCTGCACGCGGATGCGACCAAAAGAAAAAGGCCGCCGGTTTCCCGGCGGCCTTTCGCATGCAACTGGAAGGGCAGCAGATTACTGCTTGCCTTCTTCCTTCTTCGCCTCTTCGGCGGCGTCCTTGGCCTGCTCGGCGACGTT
Source organism: Pseudoxanthomonas sp. (assembly GCA_017745195.1). Lineage (GTDB taxonomy): Bacteria > Pseudomonadota > Gammaproteobacteria > Xanthomonadales > Xanthomonadaceae > Pseudoxanthomonas. The sequence goes on from JAGHZW010000227.1 coordinate 1,640, forward strand.
GGCAGCAGCGTCGGCGGTGTTGGCAGCGGCGTCGGCGGCAGCGTCGGTCGCGGCGCCAGCGGTGGCGGCAGCAGCGTCGGCAGCGGTGTCGGCGGCAGCGGCAGCGGCGTCAGCAGCGCCCTGGGCAGCGTCGGCGGTGGCAGCGCCAGCGGCAGCGGCCGAATCGGCGGCGGTCTGGGCTTCGGCAGCGGCGGCGTCCGCAGCAGCGGCGGCGTCCTGGGCCTGCTCCTGCTTGGAGCACGCGGCCAGGGCCAGACCCAGAGCCAGGGCGATCAGCAGCTTGTTGATGCTCATGATTGGATGTTCCTCGTCGTTAGTTGGGCAACGCGCGATTGCGCGCCGGCAACATGATGACAAGCCGTTGTCGGCTGTCAAGCGCCGGTTGGGTCACTTTTGTAAAAGGAGGGTGAAAAACGGTTACAGCACTTCCACCGCCACCGCAGTGGCCTCGCCGCCACCGATGCACAGCGCGGCGACGCCCTTCTTCAAGCCGCGAACGCGCAGGGCGTTGACCAGGGTCACCACCAGCCGCGCACCGGACGCACCGATCGGGTGGCCCAGCGCGCAGGCACCGCCGTTGACGTTGACCTTCGCGTGCGGGATGCCCAGCTCCTTGATCGGCGCCATGGCCACCACGGCGAAGGCTTCGTTGATCTCGAACAGGTCCACGTCCTCCGCCTTCCAGCCGACCTTGCCGAGCAGGTTGGAGATGGCGCCGACCGGGGCGGTGGTGAACCACTCCGGCTGGTGCGAGAAGGTGGCGTGGCCGACGATGCGGGCCAGCGGCTGCACCCCGCGGCGCGCGGCTTCGTCGGAGGACATCAGCACGGTGGCCGCGGCGCCGTCGGAAATGGACGAGGAACTGGCGGCGGTGACGCTGCCGTCCTTCTTGAATGCCGGCTTGAGCGTCGGGATCTTGGCGACGTCGGACTTGCCCGGCTGCTCGTCGCTGGCGAACTCGACCTCGCCCTTGCGGGTGGCGACCTTGACCGGAACGATCTCGCCGTCGAACGCACCAGCCGCCTGCGCTGCCTGCGAACGCTTCACCGATTCGATCGCGAAGGCGTCCTGCTCTTCGCGGGTGAAGCCGTACTTGACCACGGTGGCTTCGGCGAACACGCCCATCGCCTGGCCGTCATACGGATTGGTCAGGCCGTCCCAGGCCATGTGGTCGACCGCCTGGAAACCGCCATAGCGGTTGCCGGTGCGCGAGTTCGGGATCAGGTGCGGGGCATTGGTCATCGACTCCATGCCGCCGGCGACGACGACGGTGGCCGAGCCCGCCTTGATCAGATCGTGGCCGAGCATGATCGCCTTCATGCCCGAGCCGCAGACCTTGTTGATGGTGGTGGCGCCGGTGCTGGCCGGCAGGCCGGCGGCGAGGGCGGCCTGGCGGGCCGGCGCCTGGCCGAGGTTGGCCGGCAGCACGCAGCCCATGATTACTTCGGATACGTCCGTGGCGGGGACGCCGGACTGTTCCAGAGCAGCGGCGATCGCGGCGGCCCCGAGGGTGGGCGTGGGCACGCCGGTGAACTGGCCGAGGAAGGAGCCGATGGCAGTGCGCTTGGCAGCGGCAATGACGATGTCGGACATGGGGGCTACCTGAGGGGGACGAAGCCCGATTATCACGACAGCCGGCTGCACCCGCCACCGTCCTCCCGGGCAGGCGACAGGTCCGGCCGATTGCGGTATAGAACCCGCAGGTCGGGGAACCGCGGCAGCCGACGCTGCCAATCGCTGAAAGGGACAGTGACGCAATGCACATTCTTGAACACGGAACAATGGGCAACCGCCTGGGGCGGTCGCTGTTGGCGGTGGCGATCGCGGCCACGCTTGCGTCGGGCCTGACGGCATGTGGCGGGGGAGGCGGCGGCAACCTGCGCCCGAGTTCGCCCACCTCGCCCCCGGTTTCGCCGCCCCCACCGCCGCCGCCGACTTCACCGCCGCCACCGCCTCCGCCGCTGGTGGAGCCGCCGATCGACGCGCACCTGACCCTGACCCACGCCACCAGCGCCGATCGCCAGGGCTACACGGGTGCCGGCTATCGCATCGGCGTGATCGACACCGGCGTCAACCGCAACCACCCGGCGCTGGCCGGGCGGGTGGCGGCCAACCTGGTCTACGTCAGTTCCCGCGACAACGACCTGAGCGTGGACGACAAGGTCGGCCACGGCACCACGGTCGCCCAGCTCGCCGCCGGCGCGGCAGTGGGCGATTGGCCCGGCGGCATCGCCCCGGGCGCCACCATCCTGTCGGCGCGGATCATCAACGACAAGAGTCCCGATGACGACGGCTCCGGCCAGGGCAACGAGGTCACCGGCGCACTGGGACTGAAGGCGATCCACCAGGACCTGGCGGCCCGCGGCATGCGGATCATGAACAACTCATGGGGCGGCCTGTACTGGACCCAGGCCACCGCGACCGCGCCGATCGCCGACGAGTACCGCTTCTTCATCCAGGACAACGACGGCCTGGTCGTATTCGCCACCGGCAACGAGAGTGGGTCGAACCCGACCGACATGGCCGCACTGCCCAGCCAGCCCGGGACGAACGGCACGATGCCGGCGGCCGACCTGGAGCGCGGCTGGCTGGCGGTGGCGGCGTTGGATACCGCCGATACCAGCCGCCTGATGTACTACTCCAACGCCTGCGGACTGGCCAAGAACTACTGCCTGGTGGCGCCGGGCACGGTGATGTACACCGGACCCACCGACACGGTCGGCAAGACCAGCTACTGGTATGGAACCGGCACTTCGTTCGCCGCACCGCTGGTTTCCGGCGCCGCGGCCGTGGTCTGGGAAAAATTTCCGTATTTCAACAACGACCTCGTCCGGCAGACCCTGCTCGGCACCGCGACCGACCTTGGTGCCGCCGGGCCGGATACGGTGTTCGGTTACGGCCTGCTCGACGTCGGCAAGGCGCTGGGTGGTCCGGCGAAGTTCGACTGGGGCGATGTCACCGTCGACTTTGCCGGTACCTCCGCCTGGACCAACGAGATCACCGGCGCCGGCGGCCTGGTCAAGAAGGGCACCGGCACGCTGTCGATCGGCGGCAGCACGGCCAGCCTGGGATACGGCGGCGACACGCGCGTGCAGGGCGGCACCCTGGCGATCCTCGGCGACGTCACCCGCTCGGACGTGTTCGTCGAAGCCGGCGGCCGCCTGGTCGGCGCACCGTTCCTCGGCGGCGATCTCACCAATGCCGGCGTGGTCCATATCGACGACACCGCGCCCGGACGTGCCGACATCCACGTCGCCGGCAACTACGTGCAGAAGGCGGGCAGCCGGCTTTCGCTGGAGCTGGGCAATGGCCAGCTGCGCGTGGACGGGAAGGCGACCCTGGAAGGCGGCGACGTGCAGGTGGCCGGCGTGCGCAGCGGTTACACCTGGCAGGCGCGCGAGTACGTGCTGACCGCCAATGGCGGCATCATCGGCCAGTTCGCCGGACTCACCGCCGCCTCGGGCATCTTCCTCGACGCCGCGCTCGGATACAGCAGCACCCAGGCCTGGATGGACATCACCCGCCTCGACGTCACTGCCGTGGCGATGAGCATGGCCGACATCACGCCGGCCGCGCTCGGTGCGGCGGTGCGCGTGGAGGAGGCGTTCGACGGCATCGACGCGCAACAGGACAGTGGCGAGGGCGTGGTCCCTGACGGCTTCATCCGCATCGCCGGCGAGTTCCAGCAGGCGGCCAGTGCCGATGCAGCCGCCGCCTCGCTGCGCAGCCTGTCCGGCGAAGTGCACGCGGCCGCGGCGGCCGCCACCTACGACACGCTGGACATCGGACGGCGCACGCTGTCCTCGCGTTACGACGATCTGGCATCGGGCAGCGACCGCGCCGGCGGCTGGATGCGTGCGCTGGGCGGAGCCGCCTCGACCGGTGGTGTCGATGCGCAGGTCAGCGGCTGGATGGCCGGCCACGACGTGGCCGTGGACGGCGCCGTGGTCGCCGGCCTGGCGTTCGGCGAGAGCCGCGCCGACAGCCGCATCGATGGCCTGGCCGACAGCAGCCGCGAGCGGCAGACGCAGGCGCAGGCCTACCTGGGCCGGCGCTGGAACCAGGCCTACCTGATGGGTCAGTTCGGTGCCGGCGAGTGGCAGCGGCAGATCGACCGCGAGCTGTTGCTGGGTGCCAGCCGATACGGCGTGCACAGCGACTACGACGGCGATTTCACCATGGCCGGGCTGGAGGCGGGCTACCGCTTCGAAGGCGCGGCCGGGGCGCTGGTGCCGTACGTGGGCGCGGGGCATGCGCGCGTGCGCAGCAACGGGTTCCAGGAGGAAGGCGCGGCCGGCTTCGGCCTGCGCAGCGCGGCGAGCACGTCGTCGCGCACCGAGGCCATCGCCGGCCTGCGTGCGGAGCGGGAATGGCGGCGTTTCAGCTTCAACAGCTATGTCGAATGGCAGCAGACCCTGGCCAGCCAAGGACTGGAAGTGTCGGCCAGTTTCGTCGGCGTCGATGCGTGGTCGCCGCTGGCCGCCTCCAACCCGGCGCTGTCGGGCGGGATGTTCGGCGTGTCGGCGGCCGCATGGCTGTCGCCGCAGTCGACGCTGTCGCTCGGCTACGACCAGCGGTTCGGACCGCGCGGCGACGCGAGCCTGGTGTCGTTGAAGTACGCAGTCGGGTTCTGAAGTACGCGACCCGGCACATGCCGGGTCCGGCGTCTGGCTTATGGAACCGGACGTCGAGGTTGCAGGCAGCGAAGCAAAGAGCCGGGCAATGCCCGGCTCCTTTTTTTCTCTCTTCGATCTCACGTTGTGTCGGAGCCTGGTGCGGCGCGACAGGTGCGCGACGGATCCGCGCGGCGGTGTCGCGCGAAGCCGCCCATTCTTGGTCCGGCCCGGCGCAGCGCGCTCGGCTGATCCGCGCGGCAGTGCCGTGTAGCCGGATCAGCCTCGGTCCGGCCCGCCGTAGCACGGCGGGCGCTCGGCTGACCTGCGCGGCATGCCGCGCAAGCAGGTCATCCTCGGTCCGGCCCAGCGCAGCGCGCCGTGCGCTCGGCTGATCCGCGCGGCGGTGCCGCGAAGGCGGATCAACCTCGTTCCGGCCCGCCGTAGCACGGCGGGCGCTCGGATGACCTGCGCGGCGTGCCGCGCAAGCAAGTCATCCTCGCCCTTCGAACAACTCGCGATCGAATCGGTGAAGCGTTCGCAGGCAGCGCAGGCG
>JAGHZW010000228.1:0-3483 GCA_017745195.1 Pseudoxanthomonas sp.
CGATCGTGCCCACATTCACGTGCGGCTTGGTGCGCTCGAACTTACCCTTGGCCATGGCTGCCTATCTCGCTGACGGTTGTATAGATGGATTACTGCTGTTTGTAGCACCCCGCTCCTGGGAGCCGGGCCGGCGCGGACGGATCCGCTGAAGATGGTGCTCACGAAAGGAATCGAACCTTCGACCTCCTCCTTACCAAGGAGGTGCTCTACCGACTGAGCTACGTGAGCGTGAAACCTTTACTGCTTCCGGGAACAACCTGGGCGGTGCAATGGAGCGGGAGACGGGAATCGAACCCGCACCATCAGCTTGGAAGGCTGAGGTTCTACCATTGAACTACTCCCGCGAGGGGAACCGCTTCCCGGCCTACCGCTCCGGGCCTTGCCTTGTTGTTGCCGGTACCGCTTTGAAACTGGTGGAGGGAGGTGGATTCGAACCACCGAAGGCGTAAGCCAGCAGATTTACAGTCTGCCCCCGTTGGCCGCTTGGGTATCCCTCCGGGATCTGCCACCGCGACCCGTACAACCGAAGTACGACCGGGGTGAAACAGCCCGCAATTCTGACCATCCGCCTCGCCGCTGTCAACGTTCCGGGGACGATTTTTTACGGATCAGACATTGAAGCGGAAATGGAGGACGTCGCCCTCCTGCACCCGGTACTCCTTGCCCTCCAGCCGCATGCGCCCGGCGTCACGGGCGCCGGCCTCGCCGCGGTAGCGGATGAAGTCATCGAAGGCGATGGTTTCGGCGCGGATGAAGCCCTTCTCGAAATCGGTGTGGATCACCGCCGCCGCCTGCGGCGCGGTCGCACCGGCCTTGACCTGCCAGGCGCGGACTTCCTTGACCCCGGCGGTGAAGTAGGTCTGCAGGCCCAGCAGCTTGTAGGCCGCGCGGATCACCCGGTTCAGACCCGGCTCGTCCAGGCCGAGGTCGGCCAGGAAAGTGTCGCGATCGGCGTCATCCAGCTGGGCCAGCTCCTCCTCGATCGCGGCCGACACCGGCACCACCTCGGCGCCCTCGGCGGCCGCGCGGGTGCGCACCGCTTCGAGCATCGGGTTGTCGTGGAAGCCGTCTTCGAGCACGTTGGCCACGTACATGACCGGCTTCAGCGTCAGCAGGAACAGGTCGCGGACCAGCGCGCGCTCCTCCTCGTCCAGGCCGAGCGCGCGCCCGGGCTTGCCCTCGCTGAGTCCGGCATGCAGCTTCTGCAGCACCGGCTTGCGCGCGATGGCGTCCTTTTCGCCGGCCTTGGCCGAGCGCTCGGCGCGATTGAGCGCCTTTTCCACGCTGTCGAGGTCGGCCAGCGCCAGCTCGGTATCGATCGTCTCGATGTCCGAGATCGGATCGACCTTGCCAGCCACGTGGATGATGTCGGGATGGTCGAAGCAGCGGACCACGTGCGAGATCGCGTCGACCTCGCGGATGTGGGCCAGGAACTTGTTGCCCAGGCCCTCGCCACTGGCCGCGCCGGCGACCAGGCCGGCGATGTCGACGAACTCGACCGCCGTGGCGACGACCCTCTCGGGCTTCACGATCTCGGCCAGCTGGCCCAGGCGCGGATCCGGCACCGGCACCACGCCCACGTTCGGCTCGATCGTGCAGAACGGGAAGTTGGCCGCCGCAATGCCCGCCTTGGTCAACGCGTTGAAAAGGGTCGACTTGCCCACGTTGGGCAGGCCGACGATGCCGCATTTGATGCCCATGTCTTCCGGAATCCACTGCAAAGGAGATTGGGGGCTGGGTACCGGACGATCCCGGATCCCAGCCCGCAGCCTCCTACGGCCTGGAGGTGTGCAGCCGCTTCATCGCCTCGTTGAAGTCGCCCGCCACGGCCAGCGGCAGCACGTCGATGGCCTCGTCGATGGCGCGATCGATCAGGATGCCGTCGTCCTTGCCCGCCCGCCCCAGCACCCAGCCGGTGACGCGATCCTTGTGCCCCGGGTGGCCGATGCCGATCCGAAGCCGGTGGAACCTGCCGTGCCCGAGATGCTGGATGGTGTCGCGCAGGCCGTTCTGCCCGCCGTGGCCACCATCGAACTTCAACCGCGCCGCGCCCGGCGGCAGGTCCAGCTCGTCGTGGACCAGCAACGCCTGCTCCGGCTCGATCTTCCAATAGCGCAGCGCTGCCGCCACCGACTTGCCGGACAGGTTCATGTAGGTGGCCGGTTTCAGCAGCCAGACCGTGCGACCGCCGACGTCGACCTTCGCGGTCTCGCCGAACAGCTTCGACTCCAGGCCGAAGCGCACGCCGGCCTTCTCCGCCAGCGCGTCCACCAAACGAAACCCGGCGTTGTGCCGGGTGTTCGCGTGTTCCGGACCGGGATTGCCCAGCCCGACGATGAGTCGAAGTTCCGCCATCGCGGTTCAGGCAGCCCGGTCCCGTCCGGTGACCCGGACGGGACCAGCGCGGCTTACTTCTTCTCTTCGCTCGGAGCGGCTTCTTCCTCGCCACGGGCGTGCTTGGCGATGACCACCGCCAGGTCGTGGGCGGCACCCAGCTTCAGCTCCGGGATTTCCACGCCGGCCGGCAGCTTCAGCGCCGACAGGTGGACCACGTCGCCGACGGCCAGCGCCGACAGGTCGACCTCGATGGCCTCCGGCAGGTCCTTCGGCAGGCAGGACACAGTGACTTCGTTCAGCTCGTGGGTGATGACCACGCCGGCCGTCTTTCCCGCCGGCGACTTCTCGGCGTTGACGAAGTGCAGCTGCACCGCGGCGCGCAGCACTTCGTTGTCGTTAACGCGCTGGAAGTCCAGGTGCATGATCAGCTGCTTGTACGGATGGCGCTGCATGTCACGCAGCAGCACCTTCTGCACTTCGCCATTGAGGCTCAGGTCCAGGATCGAGGAGTAGAACCACTCGTTCTGCTGGGCCAGCCAGATCTGCTCGTGGTCGAGCTGGATGTTGACCGGGTTCAGGTCGCCACCGTAGACGATGGCCGGAATCTTGCCGTCACGACGCAGGCGGCGGCTCGCACCCTTGCCCTCGTCCTCGCGACGCTCGACGTTGATCACATGAGTTGCCATTTCTCTATCTCTTCAGGTTTGTAAGGAGCGGCCTCGCGGCGCCCCGGATGACTCGTCCGCGACCAGACGAGCCTTGCGGTTCCCGGGGATCGGGAATCCGGAACCGGCGCTTCCGGTTCCGCATTGCCGTCCCCCGGCGACCGGCTCCTGCCGGCCCGGGTGAAGTCGACCGGCTTCAGTCGACGTAGAGCGAACTCACCGATTCGCCGAAGGCGATGCGGCGGATCGTTTCGGCCAGCAGCTCGGCCACGCTCACCTGGCGGATCCGGCCGCAGGCGCGGGCAGCGGGCGACAGCGGGATGGTGTCGGTGACCACCAGCTCGTCCAGCTGCGAGCCGGTGATGTTGTCCACCGCCGGACCCGACAGGACCGGATGGGTGCAGTACGCGACCACCCGGGTCGCGCCCTGCGCCTTCAGCGCCGCCGCGGCCGCGCACAGGGTGCCGGCGGTATCGACGAT
>JAGHZW010000228.1:3510-10169 GCA_017745195.1 Pseudoxanthomonas sp.
GACGTCGTCATCGCCACCCCGGACGCCATGCGCGTGGTCGGCGTGCAGGTCCACGGTCAGCACCCGGTCGGCACCCACCGCGGTGAACATCTTGGCCGCGACCTTGGCCGTGATCGGCACGCGCGAGGAACGCAGGCGACGATCCTGGCGCGAGTAGCCGAAGTACGGCACCACCGCGGTGACGCTGGCGGCGCTGGCGCGCTTGAGCGCATCGACCAGCACCAGCAGCTCCATCAGGTTCTCCGCGGCCGGCGCACAGGTCGGCTGGACCACGAAGACTTCCTGGCGGCGCACGTTCTCCTCGATCTCGACCTGGACTTCGCCATCGGAGAAGGTCGACACCAGCGCCTTGCCCGGACGCACGCCCAGTTCACGGCAGATACTCTCGGCCAGCGCCCTGTGCGCATTGCCGGAGAAGACGAGCAGGTTGCGATCTTCTTGCATCTTCTTCATTCCGGCGACTCGGATCGGGTGGACATCGTGGAACACCGCGATCCGTGCGGTTTCCGTTGAATCCCCGCACGGATGCGCGGGTTCGTGGCAGGGGCGGCAGGATTCGAACCTGCGGATGCCGGGATCAAAACCCGGTGCCTTGGACCTCTTGGCGACGCCCCTGTGTCTGTTTCCACTACAGGCGCGCCAGCGCACCACGCAATGGCGAATCCGACACACCGGCCGCGACCCAGGCGTGCAACCGTCGCGGCAATCGCGCCAGTGCCTCCTGCGCCGCGTCCGGATCGGCGAACTCGACGAAGCAACCGCTGCCGGTGCCGGTCAGGCGCGGCAACCCGATCCGCGCCAGCTCGGCGAACACAGCCTCGACGGCCGGTTCGCGGCGACGCAGGACCGGCTCGAACGCATTGTCGAGAACCGCTCCGGCAGCGAAGTCCGATATTTTCGCGGGCGGGGAATCCCGCGTCAAATCCGGGGACTGGAACAGGACCGCCGTCGGCACGTGCACGCCGGGATCGACCAGGACATACCAGGCCGGCGCCAGCGGGACCGGCTCCAGGCGCTCCCCGACCCCTTCGGCCCAGGCACTGCGACCACGGACGAAGACCGGCACGTCGGCCCCGAGCCGCAGGCCGAGGGTAGCCAGCCGGTCCTCGCCCAGGTCCAGGCCCCAGAGCCGGTCGAGCGCGCACAGGACGGTCGCCGCATCGGACGAACCACCGCCGAAGCCACCCCCCGCAGGAATGCGCTTTTCGACGAAGATTTCCGCACCATGCGCGCAATTAGCCTCGTCTTTAAGCAAAACCGCGGCGCGGACCGCAAGGTCGCCGGCATCCTCGACGCCCGGCAGCCGATCGCCATGGCGCAGGATCCGGCCGTCGGATCGCGGCCGCAGCCGGATCCGGTCGCCCCAGTCCAGCAGGCGGAACACCGTTTGCAGTTCGTGGTATCCGTCCGCCCTGCGACCGGTGATGCGCAGGAACAGGTTCAGCTTGGCCGGTGCCGGCCAGTCGCTCCAGCCATCGGTCACGGCCGCGATTCCCAGCCATCCACCACCAGCCGGACCCGGACCCCCTGGCGGCCGGCCTGCAGCCGCCGCGGCATCTCCGGCCAGCCGGCGGTGGCCGGCAGCCACTCCTGGTATTCCACGGTCCAGCCGTCGGCAACCATCGACTGCAGGCGTCCATCGGCGCCGAATACCAGCGCCTCGTCGCCGCGGGCAGGCAGGCCCCGCACCCACCGGGCCATGGCCTCGACCGGAATCGGCCAGCCGGTCGCCCGGTACAGCAGCGCCGCGGCATCCGCGTCCGACTGCGGGCCACCATCGAGGCCTTCCAGGGTCGCCCCGCCCGGCTCTCCGGACAGCTGCCAGCTCTGCCGGGTTACCGGCGCACTCAGCGATACCCGGTAGGCATCCGCGTGCTGCTGCCAGTCCAGGCGGCCGCTGCCGCCCTTGTCGCCGACGCTGACCGCGATCCGGGCCTGCATCGCCCAGTCCGGAATCGCCTCGAGCTGCTGCCGGCGCTGCTCCTGCCGGGCCTGTGCCTGGCCGATATCCACGGCCGGCGCCGGACTACGCACCGGCGCTGCCGAGCAGGCGGCGAGCAGGCTCGCGGCCAGCACGAGGCCGGCCGCACGGAACCGCCCGCTCACGGCTTCGGCTCCGGCGCCGGGGCTGGCGCCGCGGCCGGCACTCCCAGTTCGCCCAGCGTCCTGCGCAGCGAACGGTTCTCGGGATCGAGCTTGCGCGCCTCCTCGAAATAGCGATGGGCTTCGTCGCGACGACCGAGCACCCACAGCACCTCGCCGATGTGCGCGGCGATCTCCGGATCCTTCATCAGCCCCCAGGCCCGACGCAGTTCGACCAACGCCTCCTCCTTGCGGCCCAGGCGGTAGAGCACCCAGCCATAACTGTCGACGATGGCCGCGTTGTCGGGTTCAGCGGTGCGGGCGCGGTCGATCAGCTCCAGCGCCTCCTGGTAGCGGCGGGTGCGATCGGCGAGGGTGTAACCGAGCGCATTGAGCGCGGCCACGTTTTCCGGGTCGGCGACCAGCACCTGGCGCAGGTCGGCCTCGGCACGGTCGATCCGGTCCTGCCGTTCCCACGCCAGGCCGCGCGCATACAGGAGTGCGCCGTCATCGGGATACGCCGCCAGGCCGCGACTGAGCGCTTCGATCTCGCCGTCGGCGCTGCCCGAGCGCTGGCGCAGCTCGCCTTCGAGCAGGTAGGCATTGCGGCGGGCGTCATCGTCGCTTCCGGCGTCGTTCTGCAGGGCATGGGCCTCGGCATAGGCTTCGTCCGCGCGACCCAGCTCGTAGAGTGCGGCCGCCAGGCGGATGCGCGCCTCGGCCCGTTCCGGTCCGCCGGGCACGCCGCGATACCAGGCTACGGCCTCGTCCGGCCGCTTGAGGAACTCGGCCATGCGCCCGAGCAGCATGCGCCGCGCCGGGTCCGGCTTGCCGCCGTCCGCCCCGGACAGTTCGCGGTAGAGGCTGGTCAAGGTCGCGCTGTCGTCGGTGCGCGCCAGCAGCGAGGCGCGTATCCCGTAGCTCTGCGTGTCCTGGGCGCCCATCGCCATGACCCGAGCAGCGGCGCTGAAATCGCCCATCGCCTGATAGGCGGCGGCCAGCATGGCCCGGATTTCGGGCTCGTCCGCGGCCCGTGGCTCGACCTGGGCCAGCATCGTCCGGGCTGCATCGGCCTGGCCGGCCTGGTTCAGCTGACCGGCACGCAGGACCGCCACGCGTGGCTCGCCGGGGAAACGCCGGACCATCTCGTCGACGATGCGCTGCGAAAGCTTCGGCTGCTCCAGGCGCAGCGACAGCCGGCCAAATTCCTGCCAGGCGAGCAGTTCGTTCGGGATCGCGCCCTGGTCGACCAGCTGGCCCATGACCTGCCCGACCACGGCCGGGTCACGGCCACCGGCCAACGCCATCAGCGCGTAGCGCCAGGCTTGCGGATCCGGCACTTCCAGCAGCTGGGCCAGCTCACGACGGGCCTTGCGCAGCTGCCCCTCGCGCAGCGCCAGCGTGGCAGTGGCCGCGCGCAGGGCCAGCGAGTCGGGCACGCGCTGGCGCCACAGGCGCAGCGACGCCTCCGCCATGGCGTCCTCGTTGGCCAGCATGGCGATGCGGGTGGCGCGCTCGGCCAGCAGGGCATCGTCGCCCGCCAGCCGTGCCGCCTCCAGGTACCAGTGCGCCGCCTCGGCCAGCTGGCCGGCCTGCAGCGCATACTCCCCGGCCATCACCTGCTCCAGCGGGACGCTGGCGGAAGGCGTGGCCTGCAATGGACCGGCCAGCATGGCCGTGAGCAGCAGCCCGACCAGGTGCCGGCGGACTGGAAAACGCGGACGCGGACGTCCTGATGTGACGACGGAAAGCACTGGTTCGGGCATTGGCACCCACCGGGCCGTAAAATGGCGACCCAAAGAAGCCAGCAGATTAACGCAAGCACCTGAACATGACGCTTTGGCTCCTCGGCCTGAACCACCAGACCGCGCCGGTCGACCTGCGCGAACGGGTCGCCTTTGCCGGCGATGCCCTGGGCCAGGCATTGGCTTCGCTCCGCGCCCTGCCTGAAGTTTCCGAGGCTGCGCTGCTGTCGACCTGCAACCGCACCGAGGTCTACGCGGTGGCCTCGGACGGAGAGGCACTGGCCGCGTGGCTCGACCGGCAAGCGCAGGGCCTGGGTGCCTATCTGTACCGGCACCACGATGCCGAGGCGGTACGCCACCTGTTCCGCGTCGCCACCGGCCTGGACTCGATGGTGCTGGGCGAGCCGCAGATCCTCGGCCAGGTCAAGGACGCCTGGGCGCTGGCGCGCGAGCATGGCGCGCTCGGCGGCCGCCTCGACCGGCTGTTCCAGCAGACCTTCTCGGTGGCCAAGCGGGCGCGTACCGACACCCGCATCGGCGTCAACCCGGTGTCGGTGGCGTCGACCGCGGTGCGGCTGGCCCAGGATTCCTTCGCCAGCCTGCCCGACTCCACCGTGCTGCTGGTCGGCGCCGGCGAGACCATCGAACTGGCCGCGCGCCACCTGGCCAAGGGCGGCGTGCGCCGGCTGCTGGTCGCCAACCGCACCCTCGCCCACGCCCAGGACCTGGCCAGCCGCCATGGCGGCTATGCGCTGCCGCTGGCCGAACTCGACCGCCACCTGGCCGAGGCCGACGTGGTGTTCTCCGCCACCGCCGCCCGCGAACCGGTGCTGCGCCAGACCCAGGTCGAGGCCGCACTGGCCGCACGCCGGCGCAAGCCGGTCCTGCTGTTCGACCTGGCCGTGCCGCGCGACATCGAGGCCGGCGTGGCCGGCCTCAGCGACGCCTACCTGTACACGGTCGACGACCTGGAGCGCGCGGTCGAGGACAACCGCCGCGGCCGCCACGAGGCCGCCGAAGCCGCGGAGGCGATCATCGACCTGCAGGTCGCCCGTTACATGGAAACCGTGCAGGCCGGCGGTCGCCAGGAAACGCTCAAGCGCCTGCGCGCGCTCGGCGACAGCACCCGCGACGAACTGCTCGCCCGCGCGCGCCAGCAGCTGAGCGGCGGTCGCGATCCCGACGAGGTCCTGCAGTTCCTCGCCAACACCCTGACCAACCGCCTGCTGCACCCGCCGACCGCGGCGCTGCGCGAGGCCGCGCTCACCGGCGATACCGAACTGGCCCGCGCGGCCGAACGCCTGTTCCCCGCGAAGGCGCCATACAGCCACCCCCATTCCCCGCCCTTGCCGCTGTCCGATGACTCCGAGCCTGCGCCGTAAGCTGGAAGCGCTGGCCGAGCGCCGCGAAGAACTGGAACGCCTGCTCGCCGATCCCGGCGTGCTGGCCGACAACGCGCGTTTCCGCGACCTGTCGCGCGAGTTCGCCCAGCTCGAGCCGGTCGCCACCGCGCTGGCCGCCGAGGCGCGGGCCAAGGCCGACCTGGCCGCGGCCGAGGCGATGCGCGACGACCCCGAACTGGCCGAACTGGCCGGAGAAGAGATCGCCAGCGCACGCGAAAGGCTGGAAGCGCTGGACGGCGAACTGGCCCTGCTGCTGGTGCCGAAGGACCCGCGCGACGACGGCAACCTGTTCCTCGAAGTGCGCGCCGGCACCGGTGGCGACGAGGCGGCGATCTTCGCCGGCGACCTGTTCCGCATGTACGCGCGCTATGCCGAGCGCCAGGGCTGGAAGGTGGAAGTCGAGTCGGAAAATCCCGGCGAACACGGCGGCCACAAGGAGATCGTGGCGCGCGTGGTCGGTCGCGGCGCGTACTCGCGGCTGAAGTTCGAATCGGGCACGCACCGCGTGCAGCGGGTGCCGGCAACCGAGTCGCAGGGCCGCATCCACACCTCGGCGGCGACCGTGGCGATCATTCCCGAGGCCGACGAAGTCGAGGAGATCGCAATCAACCCGGCCGACCTGAAGGTCGACACGTTCCGCTCCTCCGGCGCCGGCGGCCAGCACGTCAACAAGACCGATTCGGCGATCCGGATCACCCACCTGCCCACCGGCGTGGTGGTCGAAAGCCAGACCGAGCGCAGCCAGCACGCCAACCGCGACAAGGCCATGAAGCGGCTGAAGGCGCAGCTGCTCGACGCCGAGCGCAGCCGTCAGCAGGCCGCGCAGGCCGAGTCGCGCCGGCTGCAGGTCGGCAGCGGCGACCGCAGCCAGCGCATCCGCACCTACAACTTCCCGCAAGGCCGGATCACCGACCACCGCGTCGAAGGCCTGACCCTGTACGACCTGCCCGACATCCTCGAAGGCGAACTCGACCCGCTGGTCACCCGCCTGCAACAGGAACACCAGGCCGACGAGCTGGCGCGGCTGACCTCGGAGTAACGGGGGCCAGGGCGCGGCAGCCGCGCCCGCACGGGCCGGAACCCGCCGTCGTCACCGTGCCGGCCGCCGGTATAGGCTATGGCCATGAGCGCCGGAACCGACTTCATTCCCCTGCAACTGTGCGTGCTGACCGTTTCGGACACGCGTACCCCCGCCAATGACAGCTCCGGCGACTACCTGGTCGAATCGCTCGCCGCGGCCGGCCACGTCCTGCACGCGCGCGCGCTGCTGCCTGACGACCGCTACCGTCTGCGCGCGATCGTTTCGCAGTGGATCGCCGAACCGGCGGTCGACGGCATCCTGGTCACCGGCGGTACCGGCTTCACCGGCCGCGACTCCACGCCCGAGGCGCTGCTGCCGCTGCTGGACAAGCAGATGCACGGCTTCGGC
>JAGHZW010000229.1 GCA_017745195.1 Pseudoxanthomonas sp.
TGGCCGACGTACTGGTCACCGATTACTCGTCGGTGTTCTTCGACTTCGCCGCCAGTGGTCGGCCGATCCTGTTCTACTGCTACGACCTGGAACGTTACGCCGCGGAAATCCGCGGCTTCTACCTGGACCCGGAAGCCGAACTGCCGGGCCCGATCGCGCGCAGCAGCGGCGACCTCGTCGCCCTGCTCGCCGACCTGCCGACGGTGACCGCGCGCTACGCCTCGCGCTATGCCGCGTTCCGCGAGCGCTTCTGCAGCGCCAACGACGGACGAGCCGCCGAGCGCGTGGTCGAGGCGGTGTTCGGCCTGGCCCCCGCTCCGTGCGCGCTGCTCGACGATCTCACCGCCGCCGCAGGGCCGCTGCAGGTCGAAGACGCCGAACGCCTGCAGGTATTGCTCGACCGCTACAGGCCCTACGCCAGCACGATCTCGTCGCTGCTCTACGAGAAGCTGCCGGCTGCCGAACGCGGGCGCTTCGTGGTCTGGTTGCTCAAGCGCTGGGCCGGAATCGACCGGGTCGATCCGGCGGAACTGGCCGCCTATCGTGCGGACGCCGCGCGCATCGCCGCGGAGCCGCGCGAAGCGGTCCACGTCGACGGCCGCAGCTACACCGTGCAGGACCTGCGCTCGCAGGGCCACGACTTCCGCCTGGCCACCTACGAATGGGTGCTCAGCATCGACGACATCCTCTACGACCAGTACCAGGCCGAGGGCTTCCGCGTGCGCCCGGGCGACGTGGTGATCGATGCCGGCGGCTTCGTCGGCGACACCGCCGCGCTGTTCTGCGCCAAGACCGGCGGCGACTGCCGGGTGCATGCCTTCGAACTGCTGGACGAGAACATCGCCCTGTTCGAGCACAACAACACGCTCAACGGCATCGCCGACCGCGTGGTGGTCAATCGCCTGGCCCTGTCCGACCGCAGCGGCGACGAAGTGGTGATCCGCCAGGCGCGACTGCAGGGCGCCACCTCGATCGGCGGCGACGGCCCGGGCGACCGCATCGCCACCATCACCCTCGACGACTACGTGGCACAACGCGGGCTGGAGCGGGTCGACCTGATCAAGATGGACATCGAGGGCTCGGAGCTCCCGGCGCTGAACGGCGCCATGCGGACGATCCGGCGCTTCCGGCCGAAGCTGGCGCTGTGCCTGTACCACAAGTGGGACGACGTGCTGACCATTCCGCGCTTCATCGCCGCCACCGGCGTGGAGTACCGCTACAACTTCAAGTGGGTCGAGCTCATCCATGGCTGGGAAGCGGTGCTGCTGGCCAGTCCGGTCGAGCCAGCGCCATGACCTCGCCATACGACGACCTGCCGGAGCGTTCGCGCTGGAGCCGCGCGGTGGCGCGCCGCGCGCCCGATCGATACGCGGACGTGTACCGGAAGAAGTTCGAAATATCGAAAGAGGACCGGATAGTCACGGCCGGAAGCTGTTTTGCGCAGCACATCGCCAAGCGCCTTGCCGCTTCCGGCTTTGCGTACATGGACTACGAGCCGGCGCCGACGAACTTCCCCGCTGCACTGCGCGGGACCTTCAACTACGGGGTCTATTCGGCGCGCTATTGCAACATCTACACCGTCCGGCAGCTTCTTCAGCTTTTCGAGCGCGTCTACGGGCTGAGAAAGCCCGTTGACGACATGTGGGTGAGCACGGCGGGCATCCACGATCCGTTCCGGCCGGCTGTCGAGCCCGTACCCTTCGCGTCGGCGGACGACTTCCACCTGTCGCGGGCGACCCATTTTGCCGCCGTCAGGAAGGTGTTCGAGCAGTCCGACCTGTTCGTCTTCACGCTCGGACTTACCGAGGCATGGGCCGATGTCCGCGACGGCTCCGTTTTCCCGGTCTGCCCCGGGACCCGCGCAGGCGGAACCTTCGATTCCGGACGACATGCGTTCCACAACTTCACCTACCCGGAGATCCTCGCGGACTTCCGCCGGTTCGAGGACCTGTTGCGCGAGGTCAACCCCGGCGTCCGGTTCCTGTTGACCGTTTCCCCGGTGCCGTTGGTCGCCACCGCATCCGGGCAGCATGTGCTTCCTGCGACGATCCACTCCAAATCGGTGCTTCGCGCGGTGGCCGGCCAGTTGGCCCAGGAAAGCCGGCGCATCGACTACTTTCCGTCGTACGAGATCGTATCGGCCTTTCCGTCCGGCATTCGCCATTTCGAAGCGGACCTGCGCTCGGTGAAATCGTCCGGGGTCGACTGCGTCATGTCGCACTTTTTCGCCGAGCATCTTCCCGACGGCGCCCCGTCCGCCATGGAAACGCATCCGCAGGCCGGGTTGATGCCGCACGCCGCGGACGCGATCTGCGAAGAGATGTTCCTGGAGCAGGAGGGATGAACGCGATCATCCTCGGCGATTCCCATGTCGTCGCCCTCAAGGAAGCTTGGGAATCGCTCCCGTCCGAAGAACGGATCCGGTTGGCCGGAGCCGAGCATGTGCCGATCGGAATGCTTGCCTTCGGCGCGAAGTTCCTCAAGCCCTTCCATGTGGCCGACGAAAACGAACTCAGGTTCACCGGGCCGGACATGGGGGACGCGTTCGAGCGCCTTTCACCCGGCTCCGGCGGCGCGATCAGGCGCGGCGACGGCCGCCACTTCGTCGTTTCGCTCGGCTTCCACGGCGTGGCGCTCTACAACTCCGACGTGTGGCGGAGCTGGACCGTCGGGAAGACGATGCGGGACAAGCGTTATGTCAGCCGGGCGGCATTCCGCGAGATGGTGCTCGACATGAACAAGCACATCCTGTCCTTCTACGATGCCATGACGGCGCTGGATCTGGAGTTCACCGTCATGGCCGCGGCGCCCCTGCCGCGAACCTATCTTGACGGAGCCTTCCATACGCCGTTCGAGGACGGGGAAATCCTCGATATGCGGAACTCCTACGTGGAAGCATTCGCCGGCATCCTCGACGGCAGGTGCATCCGCTACGTCCTGCCTCCGGCCGATGTCACCGAAGGCGGTTTTCTCAGGGCCGAGCTTGGCCAGACCCGCCAGCCCGGCGACTTCCACGGCAATGCCGCCTACGGCAGCATCTTCCTGCGCAAGCTCCTGCCCGGGATGCGCACGGAGAACCGGTCATGAGCATGAGCGTCCTGGTCTTTCCCTGCGGCTCGGAAATCGGCCTGGAGATCCACGCCGCGCTGCGCCATGCCAAGGACGTGCGCCTGCATGGCGCGTCGTCGGTCTCCGACCATGGCGAGTTCGTCTATGCCCGCTACCGCCGGATCGCGGCCAGCGCCGATTCCGGCGGACTGGTCGAGGAGCTGAACGCGCTGATCGACGAGTGGGCGATCGATATCGTCCTGCCCGCGCATGACAGCGTGATCCCGTTGCTGGCCGCCGCCGGCGATCGCCTGCACGCGCGTGCTGCGGTACCGGACCTGGACACCGCCACGGTATGCCGCAACAAGAACCTGACCTACGCGCGCCTGCGCCCCCTGGGCTTCGTCCCTGAGGATGCGGCCGCACCCGGCGAAGCCACCTACCCGATCTTCGCCAAGCCGGCGATCGGCCAGGGCAGCCACGGCGCCGAGCGGGTCGACCACGCCGTGCGCCATCGCCAGCTGCTCGACAGCGGCACCGAATACGTCTTCAGCGAGTACCTGCCGGGCGCCGAGCACACCGTCGACTGCATCTCCGACGGCGAAGGCCGCCTGCTGCACGCGGCCGCGCGTCGCCGTGCCCGGATCAAGTCCGGGATCAGCGTCCGCACCGAGCCTGCGCCGGCCGATCCGGCCGTGCAGGCGATGGCCGCGGCGATCGCCGGCGAGCTGCGGCTCAAAGGCGGCTGGTTCTTCCAGGTCCGCCAGGACGTCGCCGGCGCACCGAAGCTGCTGGAAGTGGCGCCGCGCATTGCCGGCTCGATGGGCCTGTCGCGGATGCGCGGGATCAACTATCCCTTGTTGACCGTCTATGCGCATCTCGGCCGCCCGTTCTCGGTGCTGGCCCAGGACTGGCCGCTGGTGCTGGACCGGGCGCTGGGCAACCGCTACCGCACCGGCCTGGACTACGCCCGCGTCTACCTGGACCTGGACGACACGCTGCTGGTGCGCGGCGCGCCCGAACCCATGCTGATGGCCCTGCTCTACCAGTGGAGCGCGCGCAAGGTGCCGGTGGTGCTGCTGACCCGCCATGCCGGCGTCCCGCAGGACACCCTCGCCCGCCACCACATCTGCGAAGGACTATTCGAGCGCATCGTCCACCTGCGCGACGGTTCGCCGAAGAGCGCGGCGATCGCCGCCGGCGAATCGGCGATCTTCATCGATGACGCCTTCCGCGAACGCGCCGACGTGGCCGTGGCACGCGGCATCCCGGTGTTCGACGTCGACGCCATGGAACAGCTGCTGGACCTGCGCGCATGACCTCGTCCTCCATGCGCGAACCGCTGCTGTCGATCGTGGTGCTGGTCTACAACACCGGCGGCTACCTGCGCGAGTGCTTCGACTCCCTGCTCGGCCAGGAGTACCGGAACATCGAGATCATCGCGATCGACGATGCCAGCACCGACGACAGCCTGGCGATCTGCCGCGAGTACGAATCCGCGCACTCCAACTTCCGCTGCATCAGCAAGGCCAACGAGGGTGGCGCGGTCTCCGGCAACCTGGGCGTGGCCTTGGCCCGCGGCGAGTACGTGGCGTTGGTGGATTCCGACGACCTCGTGACCCCCGCCGGCTACCGCCTGCTGATCGAGGAAGCCCTGCGCAGCGGTGCCGACATCGCCGTCGGCCGCGCCGCGCGCCTGAGCGAGAAAGGTCTTTCCGCCGTCGCCTTCCTGTACGAGCCCTACGCCTGGTCGCAGCGCCGCCGGCTGGACGCGGTCCACGAGTTCATCGACCTGCACCACGACGGCTTCTACTGGAACAAGGTCTTCCGCACGGCGTTCCTGCGCGAACACGGCCTGGGCATGGTGCCGGGCCTGCTCTACGCCGACCGTCCGTTCGTCCACGCGGCCTATTGGCTTAGCCGGCGCACCGCGATCATCACCGACCTGGTCTACCTGTGGCGCGTCCGCGAGGGTGGCCAGGCCCCATCCATCACCCAGAACCTGCGCCAGGCCGACAACTTCCGTGACCGCATGCGTTCGGCACGGATCGAATGGGAGCGCTTCGCCGACATCCCCGAAGCCCACACCTGGCGCGATGAGATCGCGGTCAGCAACCTGCAGCGGGCGCTGTTCACCGCCTCCGCCGTGGTCGCCTCGCCCTCGTTCCGCGCGGTGTTCATCCAGGAGATGCAGGCGCTGCTCGCCCTCTACGGCGACCTGGACTGGCGTTCGCTGGGCGCGCGCCGCTGCCTGTACCTGGAGCTGATCCGGCGCGGCGAGGTCGAGGCCTTCTGCTTCCTGCTCGGGATATCCGCCGATCGCGGCTGGATCGCCGAGGTCGATGGCGCGTGCTACTGGAAGCAGCCGTTCCTGGACAACCCGGAAGTCCCCGTCGCGCGCGAAGTGATGCGCCTGGACTTCCCCAACGTCGGCTTCTTCCAGGTCCACGACCTCGCCCTGGACGGATCGCGACTGACCCTGACCCTGCACCTGCACGACGCGGTCATGGCCCGCTGCGAGGTCGCGTTCGAGCTGCATTGCATCGATGGCGAGGGCAGCACGGAGTTCCAGGCGGTCGGCCAGGTCGACCGGCATCGCTGGCAGTACGCGCTGGACCTGGACGCCATCGGCCGGAAGCCGGGCGAGCTGCACGGGCTGGTCATGCACTACACGACCCCGGACGGCATCCGCGGTCGCTACCGGATCGGCCAGCCGATGCTGCCCGGGACCCTGCAGTCGCGGCTGCCGCTGGCCGCCGCGCACGGTCGTCTGCACCTCTCGGCCGCCGCCGGCGGCCTGGCCTTCAGCGCCGGCTGACCGGCGCCAGCGCGTCACGGCGCTGCGGCACGGCGCTTGCATCGACCGGGGCGCCGGTTGCGTGCCGGCCTCGCCCCGGAGGGCCGGATGAAACCCAGCAAGCCCAT
>JAGHZW010000230.1:0-627 GCA_017745195.1 Pseudoxanthomonas sp.
GCCAAGCCGGCGCAGCTGGAGGAGATCCTGATGGAAGGCGCGCGCAAGGCGCGCGTGCACCTGGACATCGAAACCGACGACATCGAGGCCGAGGTCGCGCGCCTGGAGAAGCTCGGTGCGCGCAAGGTCGCCTTCGTCAAGCGCTGGTGGGTGATGGAGGCGCCGAGCGGCCACCGCTTCTGCGTGGTACGCCAGCAGCGCGAGCCGTTCGGGCCGCACCTCAACCGCTGGGAGTGAGGCTGGCGGTCAGCGCTGGCGCGCACGCTCCAGCCAGACCTCCAGGCCCTGCGCGTTGAGTTCGATGTCCATCTCCAGCAGGTGCAGCACGGCCGCGTCGTCCAGTGCGCAGCCGTGCGCCTGGGCACGCTCGAGGTAATAGCCCGACAGCGCGGCGACCAGCGTGCGATGCCGGTCGGCGCGGCCGTCGCTGGCCTGCGCCAGCGAGACCATCGCGTCGATCTGCTCGTGCAGTTCGGCCGCCAGCCGGGCCACGTCGCCGACCCGGCCATAGTGGGTCAGGTACATCGCCTGCGGCGCTTCGGCCAGCATCCGCGCGATCGACGCCTGCATCGCCTCCGGTTCGAACTGCACCGGCGACGAGGTCGGCAGCCGCACGTTCGGCAAGGG
>JAGHZW010000230.1:684-10103 GCA_017745195.1 Pseudoxanthomonas sp.
TGGCGGGCATGGCCGGCCGAAGGTGTCGCCGGTGAACCAGCTGCGGCTGCGGGCGTCCCACACGCACAGGTGGTGGCGGGCATGGCCGGGGGTGTCGATGCAGCGCAGCGGCCGTCCGGCGAGGTCGACGACATGGCCGTCCCCGGCCACGACCACGCGCCCGGCCGGCACCGGCTGCAGGTCGCCGTAGTGGCGGTTGAACTCGGCCTCGCCATACACCGCCATGGCCCCGGCGACCAGCCGCGCCGGATCGATCATGTGCGGGGCCGCACGCGGATGCGCGACCAGCCGCGCATTGGGCAGCCGCTGCAGCAGGGCGCCGGCGCCGCCGGCATGGTCGAGATGGACGTGGGTCAGGACCAGCCAGTCGACGTCGGCCGGGGTGAGCCCGGCCGGTGCCAGCGCCGCCAGCAGCCGGTCGACGCTGTGGTTGGTGCCGCAGTCGACGAAGGCGCCGCGGCCGTTCTCCACCACCAGGTAGGCCGCGTCGAAGCGCGGCCGCACGTAACCGGTGTCGATGGTGTGGATGCCGTGTTCGGGCATTGCCGCGTCCTTTCCGCCTGCCTCCTGTCAACGCGCGTCATCGTAGGCGCGTGCGCCTGCCTGGGCGATCCGGCTTTGGTCGTAAGGAGGAGCCTGCGCGGCGGGCTACGCGTCGCGCCAGCGCCCGGCCATCAGCCGCATGCGCAGCGGGATCGCCAGCGACAGCACGGCCAGGAACGCGCCGTAGGCGTACAGCACCGCCAGCACCTGGCGCCAGATCGGGCCGCTGTCGTGGTCGGCCGCACCCATCCGGTAACCCCAGTGCATGCCGGCGATGCTCAGCGCCAGCGACAGCACCAGCACGACCGCATCGAAGGCGCGCCGGGCCGCAGGCCGCGGCGTGCGCGGATAGAACCAGTACAGCGCGCCCAGCAGGGCGAACCAGGGCAGGAACAGCAGCAGCGACAGCCAGGCCATCAGGTCCGCTCCGTCATGCTTCCGCCTCGGCCAGCTGGCGCAGCGCGTCGAGGATCTCGTCGACGCCTGCCACGTCCCCGCCCAGCGTGCCGATCCGCTCGCCGAGCAGGCCGACCGCGCGCTGCTCGAGTTCGTGCAGCGCATCCATGCCTTCGCGCTTGAGCCGGGCGATCACCTGCCCGGCCTCGCGCGGCGACGCGTGGCCGTCGCCCTGCAGCAGCAGGCGACCATCGGCGTCGACCAGCTTGAAATGGAAGCGGCCGTCGGCCTCGCGGTACTGCTTGATCTGCGGCAGCCGCGCGGCGGCGCCCGCCTTTTTCTTCGCCGCCGCGGCCGGCGCCGAGAACGGCCCCAGCCCGACCGCACGCTGCAGCCCGTCCAGCAGCGGCACGGTGACGTCGCGCGCCTTGCGCGCGCCTTCCATCAGGATCTCCTCCAGCTGCGCCGGCTTGGCGATCAGCTGCGCGTACTGCTCGCGCATCGGCGCCACCGCCTCGTCGACGCGCGCGAACAGGCGCTGCTTGGCATCGCCCCAGCCGATGCCGTCGGCGAAGGCGTGGCGCATCTCCTGCGCCTGCGCCGGCGTGGAGAACGCCTGGTACAGCTGGAACAGGGCCGAGCCCTCGGTGTCCTTCGGCTCGCCCGGCGCGCGCGAATCGGTGACGATCGACATCACCAGCTTCTTCAGTTCGGCCGGCGGCGCGAACAGCGGGATGGTGTTGTCGTAGCTCTTGGACATCTTGCGGCCGTCCAGGCCCGGCAACGTCGCCACGTTCTCGTCGATCTGCACTTCCGGCAGCACCAGCGGCTCGCCCGGCTGGCCGGTCGCCGTGCGCCAGGCGTCGCCGTAGAGGTGATTGAAGCGCTGGCCGATGTCGCGGGCCATCTCGATGTGCTGGATCTGGTCGCGGCCGACCGGCACCTTGTGCGCGCCGAAGGCGAGGATGTCGGCGGCCATCAGCACCGGGTACATGTACAGGCCGGCGGTGACGCCGAAATCCGGGTCCTCGCCGGTGGCCTCGTTCCTGTCGACCGCGGCCTTGTAGGCGTGGGCGCGGTTGAGCAGGCCCTTGGCGGTCACGCAGGTCAGCAGCCAGGTCAGCTGCGGGATCTCGACGATGTCCGACTGCCGGTAGAACACCACCTTGCGCGGATCCAGGCCGCAGGCCAGCCAGGTCGCGGCGATCTCCTGCCGCGAACGCGCCACGCGCTGCGGGTCGTCGGCCTTGATCAGGGCGTGGTAGTCGGCGAGGAAGAAGAAACTCTCCACGCCGGGGGTACGGCTGGCGGCGATCGCGGGACGGATCGCGCCGGCGTAATTGCCCAGGTGCGGGGTGCCGGTGGTGGTGATGCCGGTGAGGACTCGGACGGTCATGGCGGATGCAGCGGGAAAGACCCGCCGATTCTACCTTGCCTCACCTGCCTTCCTCCGCCCGGACCCCGTCGCCGGTGCCGCCGGCTCCAGGCGGGCACCGCACCGGCATCACGCCGTCCCACGCCGCGCAGTGACCCGGCGCGCATGCAGAGAAGCGGCGGTGGCTTCCGCCACCGCCGCCAGTGTCACCATCGGGCACCGAAGCGCCTCAATGGCGATAACGGTCGTCGAGCGTACTCTCGAACTCGCGCACTTCCTTCTCGGCGCGATCCTTCTCCCAGCCATAACGTTCCTGCAGCTTGCCGGCAAGATAGTTGGCATTGCCTTCGGCCACGTCGAAATCGTCGTTGGTGAGGTCGCCCCATTTGGCCTGCATCTGGCCCTTCAACTGCTTCCAGTTACCGGCAATGACGTCGCGGTTCATGCGTTCCTCCTGCGTTCCGGGAATCCGACCGCATCGCGGCCGGTGCGTGCAGGCTCGCAGGAACCGCGTTGCCTGGAGGTCCAGCACGCGTCAACGCAGGGTTAGCCGACTGAACCTTTCATGCGTTCAGACGCCCTGCGCATGATGCGGAAAGGGCCGGGAATCCCGGCCCTTTCCACGACACGACCGCGCCACGTCAGCACTTGCCGTCCTTGCAGTCCTGCGCCTTGTCTTCGACCTTCTCGCCGACCTTCTGCACGTCCTTGCCCGCGCCGGCCATCGTGTTGCAGGCCGAAAGCGTGGACAGCGAGAACATGCACAACAGGGCCAGGGTGATGATTCGCTTCATGTCGGTCTCCTCGGACAGCTCGGCCGCACCATGCGCCGGTGCGGACCAATCTGGTGAGGCGGCCGTGCAACAGGCGTGAACCCGTTGCGTGCGAAATTCAGTCGCGCATCAGGGTCGACTTGCCGAACAGGCTCTCGACCAGGTCCACCGCCAGTTCGGCGGTGATGTTGTGGTCGTCCAGCACCGGATTGAGTTCGACGATGTCGAGCGAGCCCATACGCCCGGTGTCGGCGATCATCTCCATCACCAGCTGCGCCTCGCGGTAGTTCGGCCCGCCCGGCACGGTGGTGCCGACGCCGGGGGCGATCTGCGGATCGAGGAAATCGACGTCGAAGCTGACGTGGAGATGGGTATCGGCATCCACGCCCTGCAGCGCCTGCTGCATCACCCGCTTCATCCCGACCTCGTCGATGTAACGCATGTCGTAGATGTCCAGGTGGTGCTGCTTGACCAGGCGCTTCTCCTCCGGGTCGACCGAGCGGATGCCGATCTGGCGGACCTGGGCCGGATGCAGGACCGGCGCCTCGCCGCCAAGTCCGGTCAGCGCAACGGGTCCAAGCCCGCACAGGCACGCCACCGGCATGCCATGCACGTTCCCGGACGGGGTGACCGCGCTGGTGTTGAAGTCGGCGTGCGCATCCAGCCATAGCACGCGCAGCTTTTTCCCGGTTTCGCGGCAGCGCCGCGCGACTGCACTGATCGAACCGATCGCCAGGCAATGGTCGCCACCGAGCATCACCGGCATCCGCCCGTCGCGCAGCTCGCGCAGGCTCGCCTCCATCAGCGCGTGGTTCCAGGCCACGACCTGCTCGAGGTGGCGGTAGCCGGCCACCGGCGGCTGCCAGGGATTGGCCGGCCCGTGCAGGTTGCCGCAATCGCGCACGTCCACGCCGCGCCCGGCGAGCGCCCCGGCAATGCCGGCGATGCGCAGGGCCTCCGGACCCAGCGATGCACCACGGTGTCCGGCGCCGATGTCGGTGGGTACGCCGATCAGGGAGACGGGAAGAAAGCTCTGGCTCATGCGCCGGCGTTCCGGTTGCGATGGTGTCGCCAGTCTAGCCAGCGGCGGTCGCGCAGACCCGCCGCAGCGCAGCGTCGGTCGCGCCGCTGTGCGGCGCAGCATTGCAAATGCGGCATAGCGACGCGGATTTATGTCATTGGTCGCCGCGCGCATGCGCCGCCTATGCTGCGGCTTCGACGCATCACCGGTGCCTGAACGGCACCATGGACCACGGAGAACGCAGCATGGCAGGACCCCTGGACGCCGCTGCCCCGGCGTCGGCGCAGACGCTGGCCAGCACGCCGCATCGCGCCGCGCTGAACCTGCTGGCCTCGCTGTTCTTCATGTGGGGCTTCATCACGGTCATCAACAACACGCTGCTGCCGCACCTGCGCAGCGTGTTCGAGCTTTCCTACACCCAGGCCACGCTGATCGAATCGGTGTGGTTCATCGCCTACTTCGTCGCCTCGCTGCCGTCGGCGAAGCTGATCGAACGGATCGGCTACCAGCGCGCGCTGGTGCTCGGCCTGGTGGTGATGGCCGTCGGCGCGCTGGGCATGATCCCGGCCGCACGCCTGCCGTCGTACGCGATCACCCTGGTATCGCTGTTCGTGATCGCCAGCGGCATCACCCTGCTGCAGGTCGCGGCCAATCCGTACGTGGCGGTGATCGGTTCGCCCGAGACCGCGTCCTCGCGGCTCAACCTGGTGCAGGCGTTCAACTCGCTGGGCACCACGCTGGCGCCGCTGTTCGGTGGCTGGCTGATCCTGGGCCGCTCGACCTCGGGCAATGCCAGTGCCGGCGCCGTGCTGACCCCGGCCGAACGGCTGGCCGACGCGCACTCGGTGCAGCTGCCCTATCTGATCGTGGCGGTGGTGCTGGTCGTGCTGGCGGTGGTGATCGCCCGCTTCCGGCTGCCGGCGCTCGGCCATGCCACCCGGCGCGTGGCCGCTGGCCAGCGCGCGCAGCACTCGCTGTGGCACCACCGCAACCTGGTGCTCGGCATCCCGGCGATCTTCATCTACCTCGTCGCCGAGATCGGCGTGTCCAACCTGTTCATCAACTTCGTCTCACAGCCGCAGATCGGCGACCTCACCCATGCCGAGGCGTCGCGCTACCTGTTCATGCTGTGGGGCGGGATGATGGTCGGCCGCTTCGCCGGCAGCCTCCTGATGCGCACGATCGCGCCGGAAAAGGTGCTGGCGGTGTTCTCGGTGTGTGCGTTCGCGGTGATGCTGCTGGCGGTGTTCGCATCCGGCCACCTGGCGATGTGGGCGCTGGTGTCGGTCGGCCTGTTCCACTCGATCATGTTCCCGACCATCTTCACCCTCGGCATCCGCGGCCTGGGCCCGCTCACCGAGGAAGGCGCGGGACTGCTGGTCATGGCCATCGCCGGCGGCGCGCTGGTGGTGGTGCAGGGCTGGCTCGCCGACCGCTACGGCCTGCAACCGTCGTTCCTGCTGACCGCGGCCTGCGAGCTCTACGTGCTGTTCTATGCGCTGTGGGGCGCGCGACCGGTGGTGCGCGGAGTCCTCCAGACCCGCTGAGCCCCGCTTGTTCGGGGCACCGAGGGACACCGTGGCGCGCCGCCGTGGTGCCGCCTATCCGATTCGAACGGATGACCTACCGCTTACAAGGCGGTTGCTCTACCAGCTGAGCTAAGGCGGCATGGTGCGACGGATTCTAGCGCACGGCCGCGCAGTCGCGATCCTGCGCGGCGGGGAAGGTGGTGCGCACCGCCGCCGCATCGGTGCTGCGGCCGTCGAGCCACCAGCGCGATGCGCCGGTCGCCCCCTGCGCGCGCACTTCGACCGGGAAACCGGCCGCGCGCAGCGCCGCCGCACGGCGCTCGGCGGTGTCGCGGTTGCGGTAGGCGCCCAGTGCGATCGCATTGGTATCGGCGCCCTGGTTGAGGACGAAGAAATCGTCGAAGCCGGCCGCGGCGATGCGCGCGGCGGCGGCCTGCGCCTGGGCGCGGTCGACCGCCGGTGGCAGCAGCACGCGGTAGCCGCTGGCCTCGCCGGTCTTCTCCTCATGAAGGACCGCATCCTGCAGCAGCGCACCCAGGCCGGCCTGGGCGACGTTCGCCGCATCGCGATCGGCGAAGGGACCCAGTCGCAGGCACGTGTCCACGGTCGCCACGCCGGGCGGCGCAACCGCGGGTTCGGCGGCCGCTGCCGCGCCGGCCGGCATCGGCAACAGTTCCAGGTCGGCGCCGCCACGGTCCGAGACCGACGGCGGAGGTGGCGAGGGCGACGGCTGCAGAAGCCACCACGCCGCGACCCCGAGGTTGAGTGCGGCGAGGACGACGATCAGGGCGCGGGCGAGCATGGGCTGCGATTCTATCCGAGCTGTTCAGCGGTTCGACGGATCGTGTGCCCGCGCCCAGGCGGCCAGGCCTTCTAGCACCAGCGCCGGGCGCGACGTGGCCTGCGGCAGCCACGGCAGCAACGAGCCGGCCCCGCCGCCATGCACCAGCAGGGCCGGCGTCCGACCCAGGCGCTGCGCCGCCTCCTGCAACGAGCGCTCGACCAGTGCGATGGCGGCGCCATCGCAGCCGGAGGCCAGCGCGTCCTCGGTGTCGTCGGCGAATTCGACGTAGCGACCACCCGCGGCCGGCAGCTGCACCGCGCGCTGGTGCAGCGCCTGCCGCATCAGCGTCGGCGACGCGGCGATGCGGCCACCGTGGTGCAGACCAGCCGTGTCGAGCAGGTCGACGGTAAGGGCGGTGCCGACGCCGACCACCAGCACGTCGCCACCGATGGCGCGCGCACCCAGCAGGGCGAGGAAGCGGTCCACGCCCAGCCGCTGCGGCTGCGGATAGGCCACGCGCACGCCGGCGCATTCGGCCAGGGTCCGGGCCACATGCACTTCCTCGAAACGCTCGCGCAGCAGCGCCAGCACCTGCGAGGTCAGCGCCGGTGCGGCCACGCTGGCCAGCCAGGCGCGGCGACCGCGCGGCAGCGGTCCATCGCTGGCATCGCCGGACACCAGCGCGTCGGCGCCATGCGGCCAGGCCAGCACCTCGCCGAGGCCGCCGTCGCCGCCCCATGTGGCGGCCTTGAAACGCGAATTGCCCAGGTCGAACAGCCAGTCGCTCATTGCGCCCTCACGCTCACTTCGCCGGCATGGAAAGTCCGCTCGTCGCCCGCATCGGTGCGCACGCGCAGGCCGCCATCGGCGGCGAGGCCGACGGCGTGGCCGGCGACCGCGGCATTACCGGCCAGCACCCTTACCGGCCGTCCGGCGAGGACATCGAGCGCGGCGTAGCGCGGCAGGAACGGGGCCAGCCCTTCGCGGTCGAACGCATCCAGCGCCGGCAGCAGCGCGCCGAGCACCTCCGCGGCGATTGCGTTGCGCGATGGCGTGGTGCCTCCGCCCAGCCGGGCCAGATCGGTCCATGGCTGGTCGATGGCCCCGGCCGCAGCCTCGGGCAGGCGCACGTTGATGCCGATGCCGATCACCGCGTGCACCGGCCCTGCATGTTCGCCGCCGCCTTCGACCAGCAGCCCGGCCAGCTTGCGGTCGCCGGCGACGAGGTCGTTCGGCCACTTCAGGCCGACCGCGTCGAAACCCAGCGCGCGCAGGGCCTCGGCCACGGCCACGCCGGCAACCAGGCTCAGCCCGCCCAGCCGCGCCAGCCCACCCTCGAATCCGCGTCGCACCGACAGGCACACCTGCGCGCCCAGCGGCGAGTTCCAGGCCCGGCCCAGGCGGCCGCGGCCAGCGGTCTGGCGCTCGGCCAACAGCACCGCGGTGCCGGTCAGCGCCGGCCGGCGCAGCAGCTCGCTGTTGGTCGAATCCAGGCTCCAGGCGACCTCCAGCACGCCGATCCCGGCGACGACCGGGGCCGGCAGGGCCGCACGCAGCGCCTGCGCATCGAGCAGGTCCGCCGGCGCGACCAGCGCATAACCGCGGCCGGGATGGGCCTCGATCTCCACCCCGGCCGCCCGCAGCGCCTGGATCCGCTTCCATACCGCGGCCCGGGTGACGCCCGTCTCACGCGCGAGCGCGTCGCCGGAGATCCCGCCCGCACCCAGCCGGAGCAGCAGCTCGCGATCGTCCACCTGAACTCCCCGCCCGGTCCGTCAACGGCCGATTATCGCCCGTCGCCACGGGCCGGCCCAGATGCGAGTGCCGGCGCGTGCCGGCGCCCCCGCAGCGCGCTATAGTCGCGGTTTCCCGACACCGGTCGACGGACCCGCCGATGCGCCGCCTGCTTCCGCTGCTGCTGCTCGCTGCCCCGGTCCTTTGCTGGGCGACCGCGTCCGAAACCGGGGCGCCCCCCAAGAACGGCGCTTGCGTCTATGCGCGTCCGGCGCCTTCGGTCAGCGCCACCGACGGTGACGCGCCGCAGGCCCGGCCGGCGACCCCGGCCGCCGCGCGCAGCACGCCCAAGCCGGCCGCGTCCGGTGGTGGTGGCGGCGATGGCGACGCGGCTGCGCCGCATGTCCACGGCACCCGCTGGCACAGCTTCCTGCCGGGCATGTTCCGCTGATCAGGACGCTGTCGCGCTGGCTGCGGCCGCGCGCCCCGACCATCGATGACGCACCCTGGCAGGCGGCCTGCGCGCGCCTGCCCTGGGTCGCCGCGCTCGAACCGGCGCGCCAGCAGCGCCTGCGCCAGCTGGCCGCGCGCTTCCTGCACGAGAAGACCATCACCCCGCTGGACGGGCTGGAGCTCGATGACGGACAGCGCGTGCTGCTGGCCGCATTGTGCTGCCTGCCGCTGCTGGAATTCGGCGAGGCCGGCCTGCGCGGCTGGTCGCAGCTGCTGGTCTATCCGGACGCCTTCCGCGTGCGTCGCAGCCATGTCGATGCCGCCGGCGTGCTGCACCAGTGGGACGACGAGCTCGCCGGCGAGGCCTGGGACCACGGCCCGCTAATCCTGTCCTGGGCCGACATCCAGGCCGACATCGCCGAACCCGACGCCGGCTTCTGCGTGGCCGTGCACGAGATGGCGCACAAGATCGACGTGCTCGACGGCGAGCTGGACGGCACCCCGCCGCTGCCGTCGTCGTGGCAGCGTGGCTGGGCGCGGGACTTCCAGAACGCCTACGACGCGTTCTGCGCGCAGGTCGATGCCGGCCGCGACACCATGATCGACCCGTATGCGGCCGAGGCGCCGGAGGAATTCTTCGCCGTCGTCACCGAGTACCACTTCTCCGCACCGCAGGTGCTGGCCGAGGCGATGCCCCGGGTCGCCGCGCACCTGGCGCGCTTCTACGGGCCGCCGCCGGCGCTGTAGCGCCCGTTCACAGGCCCGGCGGCAGGGTGACCTCGAAGCGCGCGAAACCACGCTCGCGGTAATG
>JAGHZW010000230.1:10152-11173 GCA_017745195.1 Pseudoxanthomonas sp.
GCTGGGCGACACGCCTGTCCAGGTCGTCACCCGCGTCGAGCTGGGTGCGCAGCACCGCCAGCGGCGTCTTCAGGCTGTGGGCCAGGTCGGCCAGGGTATTGCGCTGGCGGTCCAGGTTCTCGCGCTCGCTCTCGATCAGCGCGTTGATGCTGTCGGTCAGCGGCTCGAGTTCGCGTGGGTGGCGTTCGCTCATGCGCTGCAGCTGGCCGCGCTGCACGCGGGTCAGCTCGGCGATCACGCGCTGCAGCGGGCGCAGGCTCCAGTTGAGGATCACCACCTGCAGCAGCAGCAGGATCAGGCCGGCACCACCCAGGTAGACCCACAGCGCGGCGCGGAACACGCGCACCTGCGCGGCCAGCGTCTGCGCATCCTCCATCACGAAGATGGTGTACGGGAACTCGCTGTCCGGGCCGCGCTCGGCCCAGACCAGGCCGATGCCGTAGCGGTAGACCTCGCCGCCGGTACCGTCGATCTGGGTCATCGCCAGCGGCCCGTCGAAGCGCTCCTGGCCCGGCTCCAGCTGCTCGGCGATCTCCGGCAGCAGCGGCCCCTCGGCCGACAGGGAGGCCCAGTGCCCGCTGGGCATCACCACCTCGGCGTAGAGGCCGCTGCCGGGGCGGTGGAAGCGCGGGTCGGGGCCGACTTCAGGCGTGTACAGCGAGCCGTCGCGACCGAAGTCGATGTTGTCGGCGTACGCCATGGCGTAGCTCTTCAGCCGCTGGCGCAGGTTGGATTCGGCGGTCTCGGCGAAGGCGCGGTCCAGGGCGAAACCGGCGAGCATGAGGAACGCGACCAGGCTGATGCTGGCCGCGGTGAGCTGGCGTGCCTTGAGCGAGCGCGGCCGCCACGGCCGGAACCCGAATCGACTTCGCTCCACAGGTTCCCCTGGCCGGTCCTCGCGCGCCCCGGATCAGCCGTCGGTACGGGAGATCGCGAAACGGTAGCCGCGGCCGCGAACGGTCTCGATCGGCTTCAGCTCGCCGTCCGGGTCCAGCTTCTTGCGCAGGCGCCCGATGAAGAC
>JAGHZW010000231.1 GCA_017745195.1 Pseudoxanthomonas sp.
CGACGGCGGCCGAGTCCAGCATCGGCAGGTGTGAAAGGGCCAAGGCCCATCGCGATCGCAAGCTTTACGAAGCGGGCATGCGGAAATCGATGCGGAAGCTGCGCTCATGGGATGCCTACGTCGACGACGCCTGCAGGCTCTGAGGTGCAGGCCTCGCGGGCGGCGTCCACATGGATTGCGCCATGCGGAATCGAGGCGGGTGCCGGGCGAATGAGAGGGTAGCGGTCCGGGCGAGGGCACTGGAGCGTCGTCGTACCCCAGGCGTCGCCGGGGATTGCGAGTCTTGCTTGCCGCGTCGTCTACACCCGTGAATCTGGCTATCCGGGCCAGCCGGCAGCGGGCGACATGAAATCAGGGCGGCACGAACAGGCTCGACACGCTGGGCATGATTTTCTCCGGCGCGTTAGACGTGAATACGCGGTCGACGAGCAGGTGTAAAAGCAAGGTGAAGAGATGTGAAGAACGCTTTATTTCCTCCTGGCGGTGCCGTGTTGCACCGAACGCAAAGACAGGCGCATATTTCTCCCTCGTTCGCGGGGCAGTCGCGGTGGAAACACCCGCCGGGTCGTGTGCAGGAACGCTCGCCATGGGCGCCAGCCGACCGCGACTCCTTCGCGCAGCAGCCAGGGAATACGCCATGGACGCGTTTCTGGACTACCTGCATCGCTTCTGGTCCGAAATGGTGGCCCGCTCCGACGGGCCGATGACTTTCCGGTTCTTCCTGCAGCCGGCTACGGCGTTTCTGCTTGCCCTGCGCGACGGGATCAGGGACGCGCGGGCGGGCCGTGAACAGTACTGGCGCTATCTGCTCCACGCGCAGCCGGAAGAGCGCAAGGCCGCGTGGCGCCAGGGTGTCACCGCCACCATGCGGATCCTTCTACTCGCCGTGGTGATGGATGTCATCTACCAGTTGAAGGTCTTCGGCGACGACAGGCGGCCCATCGAAACGCTGGTCATCGCGATCCTGTTCGCATTCGTTCCGTACCTGCTGTTGCGCGGCCCCGTGACGCGCGTGGCAAGGCACTGGCTGCACGGCTGAAGCCGACTCGTTACCGCGTGCGAGTGATCGGAGGTCATTGCATGGCATCGGACAAGACGGAACGAAGCGGGAGGCGGAGCGCGCAGGACGAAGCACTGCCGCCGCGCCCGGAGCCATTGCCGGAGTGGACGCTGCCCCCTGTTCCGGAGGTGGACCGGTCCGACTCGGACATGGCCTCGGTCGAGTACTCCGCCTATCGCACCAGCCTGTCGCACCATCGCACCGGACTGTCGGACCACCGCACATCCTTGTCCGAATACCGGACGGACCTGTCCACGCACCGCACCGACCTGTCCGTCGATCGCACCGAGATGTCGATGCGCCGGACCGGCATGTCCTTCCAGCGCACCCGCCTGAGTGCCGAGCGCACGCTGATGTCGGTAATCCGGACTTCGCTGTCGCTGATCGGCTTCGGCTTCACCATCTACCAGGTGTTCGGAAAGCTGGTGCAGCTGCCCGGCGTGAAGCTGGAGGCACACGCGCCACGGAACTTCGGCGTGGCCCTGGTCGCGCTCGGCATCGCCATGCTGGTGCTGGGCATGGCCTATCACGTCCGCTACATGCGCGAGTTGCGTTCCGAACGCACCGCGATGATGGGCGAGGGGCTGGTGCACGGCGACAGCCACTACCCGGTTTCCTTCACCCTGTTGACGGCCGCAGCGCTGCTCGTGCTGGGCCTCCTGGCGATCGCGGGCATGGTGTTCGGGATTGCGCCCTTCAGCTAGTCGATCGCGTTCCGCTCGTCCCCGGCTCATGCCGGCCGACATTGTCCATCCATCGGCTCAGAGGAGCAGTGCAATGGCAAAGGTGAAAGAAGCACCGAAGGCCACGAAGGCCACGAAGTCTTCAAAGGTCGCAAAGGTCGCGGAATCCTCAGCCGGGAGTGCGGGTGCTCCCAAGAAGCAGCCCAATATCCTGGTGATCTGGGGTGATGACATCGGCATCTCGAACCTGAGTTGCTACTCGCATGGCCTGATGGGCTATCAGACCCCGAACATCGACCGCCTGGCCAGGGAGGGCATGATGTTCACCGACAGCTACGGCGAGCAGAGCTGCACCGCGGGGCGCTCTTCGTTCATCACCGGGCAAAGCGTCTATCGCACCGGGCTGTCCAAGGTCGGTCTTCCGGCCGCACCGGTGGGCATGAGCGAGAAGCTGGTGACGATTGCCGCCGTGCTCAAGGAGCAGGGCTACGCCACCGGACAGTTCGGCAAGAACCACCTCGGCGACCTCAACCACATGCTGCCGACGAATCATGGTTTCGATGAGTTCTTCGGCAACCTTTACCACCTCAACGCCGAGGAAGAGCCGGAGATGGACGACTACCCGTCGCCAGCCGAGTTCCCGGACTTCCGCGGCAGGTTCGGCCCGCGCGGCGTGATCCATTCCTGGGCCACCGAAGAGGACGATCCCACCGTGCAGCCGCGCTGGGGCAAGGTTGGCAGGCAGAAGATCAAGGACACCGGGCCGCTGACCCGCAAGCGCATGGAGACTTGCGACGACGAATTCGTTGCCGCCGCGAAGAAGTTCATCCGCAAGCAGAACAAGGCCGGGCAGCCCTGGTTCGTGTGGCTCAACACCACCCATATGCACCTGTACACCCATCCCAAGCCGGAGAACCGGGGCCAAGCCGGGCGCTGGCAGTCCTCATACCACGACACCATGGTCGACCACGACAGGAATGTCGGGGAGATGCTGGATTTCCTCGACGAGCTCGGCATCTCCGATGACACCTTCGTGCAGTACTCCACCGACAACGGCCCGCACAGGAACTCCTGGCCGGACGGCGGCACCACGCCATTCCGCAGCGAGAAGAATACGAACTGGGAAGGTGCATTCCGGGTCCCCTTGATCGTGCGCTGGCCGGGCAGGGTGGCCGCCGGATCGATCAGCAACGGGATCGTGCAACACCACGACTGGCTGCCCACCTTCCTGGACATGACCGGTGCGCTGGATGTCGTCGAAAAGCTGAAGAAGGGATACAAAGCGATCGGCCGCACCTACAAGAACCATATCGACGGGGTCAGCCTGCTGCCCTACCTGACAGGGAAGCAGAAGAACAGCCCCCGCAACTCCTTCTTCTACTTCAGTGACGACGGCGACATGCTCGGCGTGCGTATGGACAACTTCAAGGTCGTGTTCATGGAGCAGCGGTCGAAGGGAACGCTCGCGGTATGGCAGGACCCGTTCGTTCGCCTGCGTGCGCCGAATATCTTCAACCTGCGCACCGACCCCTACGAATTCGCGCACACCACGTCGAATACGTACTACGATTGGATGATGAATCACGCCTTCATCTGCTACGTGGCCCAGGCGGCAGCGGCGAAGTTCCAGTCGACGTTCAAGGAGTTCCCGCCGGTGCAGCGGCCGAACACGTTCACCGTCGAGCAGGCCGTGGACAAGCTGGGTGAGGCGGCATCGGGCTCCGGTTGAGTCGTGGGGGGCGGTTGGGCGAGGCCGGTCGACGTCCAATCCAGGACGCGTCCAGCGAGGACATCCCAAATGGCAACGCGGAGGAGTCCACAAACGAAAGCCGGAAGGAAGATCCCGAAATTCCCACCGCGGGCGAAGGTCGCCAGTTTCACGGTCAGCGACGCGATGGAGAAGATCGGGAGGGCCAGCCCGAACCAGGACTGAGAACGGATAGTCGAGCGGAGGAAGCGTTGATGGTGGACGTGTTGCCCAGCTGGAGGGAAGGAAAGATCCGGGAGTCGATCCTCGATTTCGTCGTCCGGGTCACCCGCGAAGGCGGGCCGGATTACGTGCCGCCTGGCGAGCGCATCGCCGTGTTCGACAACGACGGCACGCTCTGGTGCGAGTATCCGCTACAGGTCCAGGTGTTCTTCGTCCTCGACGAACTGCGGCGCATGGGCACCACGGACCCGGCGCTGCTGGAGAAGCCGGCGGTCCGGGCACTGCTGGCCGGCGATGTGCAGGCGCTGGCCGGGATGCCAAAGCGCGAGGTGTTCGAGCCCGCCTTCATGGTCCATGCCGGGATGAGCGTGGACGCATTCAAGGGTGCGGTCGGCCGCTGGATCGAGGGGGCGAAGAACCCGCGGAACGGTCGCCCGTTCACCGCCGGCACCTATCGGCCGCAGCGCGAGCTGCTGGGCTACCTGCGCGGCCACGGCTTCAAGACCTTCATCGTCACCGGTGGCGGGATCGAATTCGTGCGCGTGGTCTCAGAGCGCCTGTACGGCATTCCGCCCGAGCAGGTGGTGGGATCGAGCACGAAGAACGCATTCCACGCCACCGCCGATGGCGTCGACATCCTCAAGCTG
Source organism: Pseudoxanthomonas sp. (assembly GCA_017745195.1). GTDB lineage: Bacteria > Pseudomonadota > Gammaproteobacteria > Xanthomonadales > Xanthomonadaceae > Pseudoxanthomonas. The sequence continues at coordinate 4,321 of JAGHZW010000231.1, forward strand.
CCGCAGCTGGGCAGCTTCGACGACCGCGAGGAGAAGCCGGCGAACATCGAGCTGCATATCGGCCGGCGGCCGATCCTGGCCTTCGGCAATTCCGACGGCGACCTGGCCATGTTGCGCTACACACTGGCCGGCCCCGGCGCCAGACTGGGATTGCTGCTGCACCACGACGACGCGGCGCGCGAGTTCGCCTATGACCGTGATTTCAGGCCCAGCCCGTTGGGTGAAGGGTTGGACACGACCGACCAGTACGGCATCCACCTGGTCAGCATGAAGAACGACTGGCGCGCGGTGTTCGATGACTGAGCACGCCTGGGAGATCGCATGACATTGTCGACCGACGGCATGGTCCGCATCGGCGGCGGCACCTTCACCATGGGATCTGACAACCACTATCCGGAAGAGAAGCCGGCGCACAGGGTGCGCGTGGATGCGTTCTGGATCGACCGCCATGCAGTGACCAACCGCGAATTCGCTGCGTTCGTTGCCGCGACCGGGCACGTGACCCTGGCCGAGAGACCGGCCGATCCTGCCGACTATCCGGGTGCCGATCCGGCGCTGCTGGTGCCGTCGTCGGTCGTGTTGGTTCCGCCGCCGAGACGCGTGGACCTGCGCAACCACTACAACTGGTGGCAGTACGTCGCCGGGGCCGACTGGCTCCACCCGCGTGGCCCGGGCAGCTCGCTCGATGGCATGGACGATCACCCGGTCGTGCACGTGGCTTACGAGGACGCGCTGGCCTACGCGCAGTGGGCCGGCAAGGACCTTCCCCGCGAGGCGGAGTGGGAGTTCGCCTCGAAGGGTGGCACTGACGGCACCGAATTCGCCTGGGGCGACGAACTGGTCCCGGACGGCCGTTACATGGCCAATACCTGGCAGGGCGAGTTTCCCTGGGAGAACCGCAAGCTCGACGGCTGGGAATTCACCGCACCGGTCGGCTCGTTCCCGGCCAACGGCTACGGCCTGCACGACATGATCGGCAACGTCTGGGAATGGACCCGCGACTGGTACCAGGAGCACGGTCGCATCCAGCGCACCTGCTGCACGCTGGAGAATCCGCGCGGCGGCACTCGCGAGGCCAGCATCGATCCGGGCAACCCGCAGGTGTCGATCCCGCGACGGGTGACCAAGGGTGGTTCCCACGCCTGTGCGCCGAACTATTGCCGCCGCTACCGTCCGGCGGCACGCATGGCCCAACCCGTCGACACATCGACCAGCCATGTCGGCTTCCGCTGCGTGGTCCGTGAGGACCGGGAGGAGTAGGGCATGCTCAGGCACTGGCTCTACGCGTTGAGCGAGCCGGTGATCGCCGCCATCG
>JAGHZW010000232.1 GCA_017745195.1 Pseudoxanthomonas sp.
AGTGCGGCCAGTTCGGCCTGGCCAGTGGCCGGCTCCAGCTGCAGCAGTGGCGCCCGTTCGAGCACCTTGAAGAAGCCACCGCCGAGGCGTACGCCAACGGCTGGCTGGGCAAGAACGTGCTCGGCTCGGGCGTGGACATCGACCTGTACAACGCGCTGGGCGCGGGCGCCTACATCTGCGGCGAAGAGACCGCGCTGATGGAGTCGCTGGAAGGCAAGAAGGGCCAGCCGCGGTTCAAGCCGCCGTTCCCGGCCAACTTCGGCCTGTACGGCAAGCCGACCACGATCAACAACACCGAGACCTACGCGTCGGTGCCTGCGATCGTGCGCAACGGCGCCGAGTGGTTCATGAACCTGGGCAAGCCCAACAACGGCGGCTGCAAGATCTTCTCGGTCTCCGGCCACGTAGCGAAGCCGGGCAACCACGAGATCCGCCTGGGCACCCCGTTCGCCGAGCTGCTGGAACTGTGCGGCGGCATGCGCGAGGGCCGCAAGATCAAGGCGGTGATCCCGGGTGGCTCGTCGATGCCGGTCCTGCCGGGCGAGACCATGATGGGCTTGACCATGGACTACGACGCGATCCAGAAGGCCGGTTCCGGCCTGGGTTCGGGTGCGGTCGTGGTGATGGACGACACCACCTGCATGGTCCGCGCCTGCCAGCGCATCGCGCGCTTCTACTTCAAGGAAAGTTGCGGCCAGTGCACGCCGTGCCGCGAGGGCACCGGCTGGATGTACCGCATGCTGACCCGCGTGGCCGAGCACAAGGCCACGCTGGAAGACCTGCAGACCCTGCGCGCGGCTGCCGGCCAGATCGAGGGCCACACCATCTGCGCGTTCGGCGAAGCCGCGGCGTGGCCGGTGCAGGGCATGCTGCGCCACTTCTGGCACGAATTCGAATACGCGATCGTCAACAAGCGCTTCCTCGTCGACGACGAGCGCGACGGCACGGTGGTCCGTTCCAACCTGGAGGTGGCCGCGTGAGCGCGCAGCCCGTCAATCCGAACCTGCCGCCCGACCACGTCACCGTCTTCATCGACGGCGTCGAGATGGCCGCGCCCAAGGGCTCGATGATCATCCAGGCCGCCGACAAGGCCGGCATCCCGATCCCGCGCTTCTGCTACCACGACAAGCTTGCCGTGGCGGCCAACTGCCGCATGTGCCTGGTCGACACCGAGGTCGGCGGCCGTTCGGCGCCGAAGCCGTCGCCGGCTTGCGCCACGCCGGTGATGGACGGCCTCAAGGTCTTCACCCGCAATGACAAGGCGTTGAAGGCCCAGCGCAACGTGATGGAGTTCCTGCTGATCAACCATCCGCTCGACTGCCCGGTCTGCGACCAGGGCGGCGAGTGCGAGCTGCAGGACCTGTCGCTGGGCTACGGCCGTTCGGTCAGCCGCTTCGCCGAGCGCAAGCGCGTGGTCGCCGACGAGGACATCGGTCCGCTGGTCGCCACCGAGATGACCCGCTGCATCCAGTGCACCCGCTGCGTGCGCTTCACCGGCGAGATCGCGGGCACCTACGAACTGGGCGGCATGTACCGCGGCGAGAACCTGCAGATCGGCACCTACGACGGCAAGCCGTTGACCACCGAGCTGTCCGGCAACGTCATCGACGTGTGCCCGGTGGGCGCGCTGACCAACAAGGTGTTCCAGTTCCGCGCCCGCCCGTGGGAGCTGATCGCGAAGGAATCGCTGGGCTACCACGACGCGATGGGTTCCAACCTGTTCCTGCACGTGCGCCGCGGCGAAGTGCTGCGCACCGTGCCGCGCGACAACGAGGCGGTCAACGAGTGCTGGCTGTCCGACCGCGACCGCTACTCGCACCAGGGTCTGCAGGCCGCCGACCGTGCGACCGTGCCGCTGCGCAAGGTGGATGGGCAGTGGCGTGAAGTGAGTTGGGCCGAGGGTCTGGCCGCGGCGACCGAAATCCTGCGCGCGCACAAGGGCGACGCGCTGGGCGTGCTGGCCCATCCGTCGACCTCGAACGAGGAGGGCGGCCTGCTGGCGCTTCTGGCCAATGAGCTGGGCAGCGGCAACCTCGACCACCGCATCGGCAACCGCGACTTCTCCGACGCCGCCGTGGCCGAGCCGTTCACGTTGCCGCTGGCCGAAGTCGGCCAGGCTGACGTGGTTGTGCTAGTCGGCAGCAACATCCGCCACGAGCTGCCGTTGCTGCATGCGCGGCTGCGCCAGGCGCAGGTCAAGCGCAACGCACGCATCCACGCGATCAATCCGGTCGACTTCGACTTCACCTTCGCCCTCGCCGGCAAGCAGGTCGTGCCGCCGTCGCGCTTCGCCGAAGCGCTGGGCGATGCCACGCTGCGTGACGCCGCCAAGACCGCGACCCGCGCGGTGGTGATCGTCGGCGCGATCGCCGAGAACCATCCGCAGGCCGCGGCGATCCGCGCCGCTGCGCGCGATTTTGCCGCCGCCACCGGCGCTTCGCTGTGCCGCATTCCGCAGGGCGCCAATGCCGTGGGGCTGGCCCGTGCCGGCGTGCTGCCGACCTCGCGCGACGTCGCCGGCATGTTCGCCGAGCCGCGCGCTGCCTACGTGCTGTACGGGATCGAGCCGGGCCTGGACTTCGCCGATACCGCCAATGCGCTGAAGGCGCTGAACGCGGCGCAGGTCGTGGCGTTCAGCCACTTCGCCTGCGAATCGACGCGCGCGGTCGCCGATGTGATCCTGCCGATCGGCGCGCTGCCGGAAGTGGAAGCCACGCTGACCAATCTCGACGGCGTCATGCAGTCGGCGCTTGCCGGCGGCAAGCTGCCGGGCCAGGCTCGCGAAGGCTGGCGCGTGCTGCGCGCGCTGGGCGGCGAGCTGGGCCTGCCGGGCTTCGAGTTCTCCGACCTGGCCGGCGCGCGTGCGCTGCTGGAAGGCGGTCGCAAGGTGGAAGTGAAGGCCGGTCGTGCCGGTGATGCCGGCAGCGGCGGCCAGGGCGGCGCTGGATTGGAGCTCGCTCTGGTCCCGGCGATCTACCGTACCGATGCGGTGGTGCGTCGCGCGCCGGCGCTGCAGGCGCACCCGCTCAGTGTGGAGGCGCGCATCGTGCTGAATCCCGCCGACGCCGGCACCGCCGGCCTGGCCGACGGCATCGTCGCCAAGGTCAGGGGCGGCAGCGGCACGGCGACCTTGCCGGTCGCGGTCGATGATCGCGTCGCCGCCGGCGTCGCATGGATCGAAGGGGGCCACGGCGCCACCGCGCCGCTGGGCGCAGGCCGGGTCGAAGTGGTGAAGGCATGAACGAGTTGCTGATCAATGCGGCCGGCCCGCTGCGCGAATGGTTCTTCAGCCTGGGCGAACTCGGCCCGGCGCTGTGGATCGTGCTGAAGATCCTGGTGATCGCCATGCCGGTGATCATCTCGGTGGCGTTCTACGTGGTCTGGGAGCGCAAGCTGATCGGCTGGATGCACGTGCGCCACGGGCCCATGTACGTGGGCATGGGCATCTTCCAGGCGTTCGCCGACGTCTTCAAGCTGCTGTTCAAGGAAGTCATCCAGCCGGCCAGCGCGCACAAGGTGATGTACATCCTGGCGCCGCTGATCGTGCTGGCGCCGGCCTTCGCGGCCTGGGCGGTGGTGCCGTTCGACTACCAGCTGGTGCTGTCGAATGCCAACGCCGGCTTGCTGTACCTGCTGGCGATGACCTCCTTGGGCGTGTACGGCATCATCATCGCCGGCTGGGCCTCAAACTCGAAGTACGCCTTCCTCGGCGCGATGCGCTCGGCCGCGCAGGTGGTCAGCTACGAGATCGCGATGGGCTTCGCCCTGGTCGGCGTGCTGATCGCCGCCGGCAGCCTGAACCTGACCGACATCGTGATGGCGCAGTCGGGCAATGCCGGTTTCTTCGAGTGGTTCTGGCTGCCGCTGCTGCCGCTGTTCGTCGTGTACTGGGTGTCCGGCGTGGCCGAGACCAACCGCGCGCCGTTCGACGTGGTCGAGGGCGAGTCGGAGATCGTGGCCGGCCACATGGTGGAATATTCGGGTTCGGCGTTCGCGCTGTTCTTCCTGGCCGAATACGCCAACATGATCCTGGTCAGCTTCCTGATCTCGCTGTTCTTCATGGGCGGCTGGCTGAGCCCGATCCAGGGCTGGGTGACCGGCGACGTGTCGCCGTGGGTGGACTGGATCTGGAAGGGCGGCTGGCCGTGGCTGCTGGCCAAGGTGTTCTTCTTCGCCAGCGCCTACATCTGGTTCCGTGCCAGCTTCCCGCGCTACCGCTATGACCAGATCATGCGGCTGGGCTGGAAGGTCTTCATTCCGATCACGATCGCCTGGATCGCGGTCACCGCGCTGCTGGTGTTCTATGGCGTGTTCGAGAAGGGCGCCTGACCGATGAGCAAAGTCGTCCACTATTTCAAGAGCCTGATGCTGCTGGAACTGGTCCAGGGCCTGGGCCTGACGTTCCGGTACCTGTTCCGTCCGAAGTACACGATGATGTACCCGATGGAGAAGTTCCCGCAGTCGCCGCGCTTCCGTGGCCTGCATGCGCTGCGCCGCTATCCCAACGGCGAAGAGCGCTGCATCGCCTGCAAGCTGTGTGAGGCGGTGTGCCCGGCGCTGGCGATCACCATCGACTCGACCCGGCGCGAGGACGGCACCCGCCGTACCACGCGCTACGACATCGACCTGTTCAAGTGCATCTACTGCGGCTTCTGCGAAGAGAGCTGTCCGGTGGATTCGATCGTGGAGACGCACGTGCTGGAGTACCACTTCGAGAAGCGCGGCGAGAACATCGTCACCAAGCCGCAGCTGCTGGCCATCGGCGACCGCCTCGAGGCGGAGATCGCCGAGCGCCGCGCCGCCGACGCCGCCTACCGCTGAGGCCACGATGGACTGGATCAATATCTCCTTCTGGGCGTTCGCGATCACCGCGGCGGTGTCCGCTGGCGCCGTGATCAGCGTGCGCAACCCGGTCAATGCGGTGCTGTGCCTGATCCTGACCTTCTTTTCGGTGGCCTGCGTGTGGCTGCTGGTCGGCGCCGAGTTCCTCGGCGTGGCCCTGATCCTGGTCTATGTCGGCGCGGTGATGGTGCTGTTCCTGTTCGTGGTGATGATGCTGGACATCGACGTCGCCGCGCTGCGCGAGGGCTGGGTGAAGTTCCTGCCCGTCGGCCTGGTGGTGGCGGTGGCCATGCTGGTGCAGATCCTGGCCCTGATCGGGGTCAAGGCGCGCGCGGCGACGCCGTTCCCGGACAACGCGGCATCGGCTGCCGCCGACGCGTCCAACACCAAGTGGCTGGCCGAGCGCCTGTTCACCGAGTTCATCCTGCCGTTCGAGTTCGCCGCGGTGATCCTGACCGTGGCGGTGATCGCGGCGGTGATGATCACCCTGCGCAAGCGCGCCGGGATCAAGACCCAGAATCCGTCCGAGCAGTCGCGGGTCAAGGCCGGCGACCGCCTGCGCATCGTGTCGATGCCGGTGGAGAAGCCGCTGCCCGCTGCGGCACCGGCTGAAGGGGAGGGCCAGGCATGATCACGCTCGGACACCTGCTCGCGCTCGGCGCAGTGCTGTTCTGCATCAGCATGGCCGGCATCTTCCTCAACCGGAAGAACGTCATCGTCCTGCTGATGTCGATCGAACTGATGCTGCTGGCGGTCAACATCAACTTCGCCGCGTTCTCGCGCGAACTGGGCGATGCGGCGGGCCAGATCTTCGTGTTCTTCATCCTGACGGTGGCCGCTGCGGAAGCGGCGATCGGCCTGGCGATCCTGGTCGCGCTGTTCCGTACCCGCGGCACGATCAACGTCGGCGAGGTGGATTCGCTCAAGGGTTGAGCCCTCGCGGGCCATTGGCTCGCGTGGCTCGACGCCCGGCCAGGGATAGCCGGGCAGGGCTCCCCGGAGCCCGTGCGGTACCGCCAGGGATGGCGGGGAAACCAATGATTGCGCGGCGCTTCTCTTGAGGCAGCGCACCCGGAGGGGAAACCCACCGGGAAGTTAGGGAGTCGCGGCATGCTTCGGCGGTGGGCAGCAAGGCCCGCACCGCGGTCGCATCGACAGCCACGAGCGGCACGTACTGGATTACACGGCACACCATGATCATCTCCAAAACCCACTTGCTGCTGATCGTCCTGGCCCCGCTGCTGGGCAGTCTCGTGGCCGGTCTGTTCGGTCGCCAGGTCGGCCGCAAGGGCGCGCAGTTCGCGACCATCCTCGGCGTGGCGGTCAGCTGTGCGCTGTCGTGCTGGGTGCTGTACCAGCTGGTCGTCGGTGGCGCCTCGCCGTTCAACCAGAACGTCTACACGTTCTTCGAGGTCGGCAACTACTCGGCCCATGTCGGCTTCATGATCGACCGGCTGAGCGCGAGCAGGTGTCCGAGCGTGATCATGCCTGGCCCTCCCCTTCAGCC
>JAGHZW010000233.1 GCA_017745195.1 Pseudoxanthomonas sp.
GACATTGTCAGGCCAGGAGACCCCGTACTTCAGGTCATTCTTCCAGTAGTAGTACGCCACATCCGCCAAGGTGTAGGCGATGTTGTCCTGATATGGGTATCCCGCACCGGAATCGACGTTGCCACTGCCATCGCCCGCATTGGTGCCATCCGAGTAGGTCGCGATGTCACCGCCGACGAAACCGTCCTTCTGGTTCCAGTAACCGTCCGTGGTCAGGATCGCGTAGTTCTGCCGGCACGTCAGCTTGGTTCCATCCGAATCCTTCCACGGATCGTCGGTGGCAAAGTACCGACCGGCGCGCTGCAGGGCTCCATGCAGGGGAGTGCCGCTGTTGGCGGTCGCACTTTGCAGACGGCTGTAGAACGTCGAACGATTGGTGACCGACGTGCCATTGTCCTCGAACAGGCCGTTGTTCGTGGCGTAGGCGATCGGGAGTGACGGTACGCTTCCCGTTACACCGATCGAAGTTCCGCTTGTATTCCGGTTCCAGATGGTGTCGAAGCCGACGCGATAGTTCTTGTTCAACCGACCGAATGCTTCCGAGGCACCGGCCTTGGCCATCTTGTTGCGGGTGCGATGGTACTGGTACCAGTTGGCGAAGTTCTGCAGCTCGTCCTGTTGCGTGGTGCGAGCCGAACCGGTGGGCAAAGCATTCTGCCAGGACGCCGCCGTGACGTCGTAGGAAATGCCGGAAACCGCCTTGCCATCGCCCAGGATCGCAAAATAGATCGTCGCTGCGGGCGACTGGATTGTGACACTCTTCGGGTTCTCGTTCTTCGTGCTCGAAGCCAGAACATTCTGGTTGTTGTTGCCCGCGGAGCAGGTACTGGAGGAGTAGACGTACAGGTCCGCCTTCTGGTCTCCGTCAACTTTGATCGTCACGCTCGTTGGCGAACCGGTCGAAACCTGCGTACAGGTCGAGTACTTGTCCTTCGACGCCGACAGCGTCCCGGATTTGATGCTCGAATCGGCCAGCTTCTGGATCGCACCGCCGTTGTAGCTTCCAGCCGCGCCCGTTCCCGTCGCAGTAGACGCACCGACCCGGTACTTGTCGTAGTTGGCAGCAACGGACCCGGGGTTGGAAACGCCCGCCTTCGGGACATAGAAGTAGGACTCGAGGACGTAATTTGGATTCTGGCCGTTGCCAAGGTTCCTGGTCCAGCTCCTCAGGTCCTGCTTGTCATCGGTCGGGCTTGTTGCGTTTGTGGAGGCGCTGGTGAAATCGGCCGCGACCAAGCGGTCAGTCAATGTCTTGCTTGCGGTACGCCAAGGCAAATACGTCTTCGCGGGGTTGTAGTAAAGGGTGTTGTTGACATAGGAACGATCCGAGACGCTGTCGCTCAGCGTACTCGTGTCCTCCGGCATCTTCGGATAAGCCATCGACCCGGAGTCATCCAGGATCAGCATGATATTCGGCGGAATGGAATTGCCACCGGTCAACAGCGGATACTGCGGGAAGGTGGTGGTCGCCGCACTGGCAGGCGAGCCGAGCAGCGACAACATCGCGGTAACACCCGCGACCTGGACATGCTGCAGCAGACTGGTCTTCGACTGTGAGGTCTTCATGGTGCGCTCCATTAGCGCCGGTACAACGTCTGCAGGATCACCTCGGCGCCATTCGGCGTCGCGGCATAGGAAGTGATGCGATACACGTTCTGGGTCGAGGTCTCCAGGCACGGCTTGGACATGTCGATGCAACTGGACGAGCCCGAGGCGGTAGCCGCCTGCCCGAAGTCCTCGATCACGAATCTCGGCCTGATCGATGTTGCGCCGATGCTCACTGCATCCCCGCTTTGGAAGCCGCCGCCGCTGGCCCAGAAACCGGATGCAGCCCATGCCGGCGCGGCCGGTGGGTCCACCATTGCGCAACGGCCCGCCGAGCAACCGGAGGCGGGGAACGTAAGTGTGGCGTCGCGCGCCAGGATTTCCGCCTGGCGCAAGCCGGCCTCAGCGACCTGGAAGGCCATGCCGCGCGTGGCGGTATTGGCCGCCATTCGCTCCTGCATGATTGCACCCCTCATCGAAGCGAGGCCCAGCAGCGTGACGACCAGAAGCAGCAGCAGCACGATGATCAGCGCGGCGCCGGACTGCCCGCCCTTTCCCGGCAGAGGCATGGAAGGCAGGTTCTTCATTGGATGTCCTGGTGATTCCTGAGCACGATGTAGTCGTCCAGATTGCGGCTCAGCGTGACACCGCCCGTGCCCCTCGTATCGCCCGAAGACAGGGCGCCCTGAACGGCCTGGATCGCCATCTGCACGCGGACCGCCGACACCAGCGACCAGGCATTGGCGGCGGTGACATCGGCCGCACTGACATAGTTGGCGGCAGCCCCGATCTTGTAGGAGATATCCAGGCTGTTGACGCCCTCCGCGATTTCGCTCGCGGTCCCTCCCACGGTACGGTACAGCGAGTTCCCACCGCGTCCATTCGCAGCAACCGACCAGCTAACACTGACCGGAGTCACCACGAAAGCGGGCGATGCACCGATCCCGGCGGGGCAATTCAGGGTGTCGGCCGCCGTGGCCGCGGCACCGAGCCAGAAACAGTAGCCGGGCCCTGATTCGGTCGCCGTGCACTTGGTGGCATCCGGCGACAGCGTCAGCCCCTTGCCGCAGTTGCTCGTCGAATCGTGCCCGACGGTTGTTCCGCCGGAAGTGATGCCACTCGCGATGAACGCGATCGCATGACTGGTGTTGCAGACCATCAGAACCTGGCCATTTGTCAGGCCCGTCGTGCCGGAATCGACCGTAAGTACGTCACCGGGCTTCTTGTGTGCGCCTACGCTGTAGCTGGTACCGCCATCCGAATAGACCGTGACGGCATCGGAACCGTTCGCTCCGGTCCCATCATCACCGTGAATGCCGCCCGGGAAGCGCGACCAGAACTCCGTATCCGGAGCCACAATCTGCATAACCGGCTGCACCGAAGCACTGAACCTGATACAGGGGTTGGCGCCGGCCTCGCGTATGTCGCGCGCCATGAGCTCGAAGGCGGTCCGTTGGTTTTCCTGGATCCGGTTGATCGCTTCTGTCGAACCATACGTACGACGGTTCGACAGGAAAATCCCACCAGCAGCCATCGCCACCAGCAGGCCCAGAAGCATGGCGAGCATCAGCTCGACCAGGGTGAAGCCGCGCTGCGAGCGGGCGATCGGGCGTAGCGAATGGGTCATAGCTGGCTCGTAATGCTGATGTCCACAGGGGTATCGCTGCCGCCCGTGGCACGGGCGTCGCTCCATTGCACGCCGACGCTGCAGGTCATGGTGTCCGCGTTGCAGATCACCCGTCCCTTGGCATCCGGTGCGACAGTTGTCTTCAGCGCATCCAGCCAGCCAGCCATGGTGCCTGGGTCGCCGGTTCCGTCACCGTCGGCATAGATGTTCGTGTTGTACGCACCGAGATTCGATCGGTCCGCACGAATGATGTCCATCATCGAGTAGATCTGGATCGTCGCCTGGGTCCTGCTGGCGGAGCTGCCGGTATTCTTCAGGGTAATGGCCTGCAATGCCGCCAGGCCGAGCATGCCGATCGCCAGCACCAACACGGCAATCATCACCTCGATCAGGCCTACGCCTCGTTGATGGCGGCGAGGACAACGGGGGGAAAGGCTGCGATTCATGGGATCCTCAATTATCCGCGGGAGCGGTACAGTCCGACGTCGCCGCGCGCCGAGCCGTGCTGATCCGCCCCACGTTCGCCGACACATCGATGCCGTTATTCCCCGGCATATCCGCCGAGCACAGCCCGACGACACCGCCGACGGCCGCCCCTGCCGCGGAAAATCCAGTCGGCGTGAATGTAAAGGCGTTGCTGGCGGTCGAAAGATTGGTGCTGGCAGAGAGAACAATGCTTGTCGGGAAAGTGGCATCGCGAAGCACTGTGCTGGTCGCATCCTTCGTCGCCACCACGATCCAGCGACTGCCCAATGCTCCCGCACACGCGACGCCATCCACACTGGGGCAGACGGTGGCGTTGGCACGGTTGGTTATGGCGGCGGACCGGGCGGTCTGCATCAAGGCGACCATTTCGTTGGCCGCCGATGTCAGCCTGCTGCTGCGTATCAGATTGGCGAAGCTCGGCGTGGCAAGGCCTGCCAGGATTGCCACCACGGCAATTGTCACGAGCAACTCGACGAGGGTGAAGCCCCGTTCGGCGAAACGCCCTGCGGATTTTTCGCTGCGGTACGACATACCTCCCCCCTAAGTCTGGCAGAGGCACCGTAAAGCAGCAGCCAACGCCAGGCCACGCACTTCCGATGGGCGGAAGATTCCGGGGGGTCGGCGGTCCGGCAAGCTATCATCCAAGACCAACCGCCCCTGAAGCCCCTCCCCGCTCCTGGATCACAACTGCGTGGACATGCCCGAAAGCCGCCCACTGGACGCCCTGTTCCGGCCAACCGCATTGATCGCCGTGATTCTGGGCGGCGAGGCCCTGGCCCTGATCTTGGCCTTGGGGCCCGGCCAGCCATCCGGCGGGCGCCTCGTCCAGTTCGGATTGGCATCCCTTGGCGTCCAATGGATCGCGCTGGGCACCCTCTGCGCCATCTATCTCGCCCGGAAGCCGCTGTCCAAGCTCTCCGCGACCATGACCGCCTGGATCTGCCTTGGCCTGCTGCTGTCCATGACCGCCCTGGTATCCGGAGCGGCTTCGCGCATCCCCGGCATCGTCGGCGAATCACCAGGCGAAGACGCCGCTTTTGTATGGCGCATGCTCGCGCTGGCGCTGGTGGTTGGCCTGCTTGGGTTGCTGTCCTTCCAGAACTACTGGCGCGCCACAAGTCTGGCCGTACTGGCCAAACAATCGGAACTGGACACGCTGCGCGCGAGGGTGCAGCCGCACTTCCTGTTCAATACGCTCAATACCGGGGCGGCGCTGGTACGTCAGCATCCTGCCGACGCCGAGCAACTGTTGCTGGATCTCGCGGACATTTTTCGCGCAGCCCTGGCCGGCCCTCGCTTCTCCGGACTGGATCAGGAGCTTTTACTGGCGCGCCGTTACCTGGATATCGAGTCGTTACGCTTCGGTGACCGTCTGCGCACGGAATGGGACCTCCCCGACGTGGTCCCGGATGCGGTCGCACCGACGCTGTCCATCCAGCCCCTGGTCGAAAATGCCATCCGCCACGGCATCGAACCGGCGCCTCAGGGCGGGGTGGTGACGATCGCGCTGGCGGTCACTGGGCGCGACGTCCGCGTCACGGTTCGCAACAGCCTGGCACCTCCAGGTGCAGCAGCACGAAACGGACACGGGATCGGTCAAAGTGCCGTACGGGCGCGCCTGGAGGCACTTCCCGGCGCACCGGGAAGACTGGAGACCGACATCGGCGCGGACCGCTACACCGCCACGGTCGTACTCCCGTTGGCAGATGCCCTGTCCAGGCTTTGAGTGCATGCCCAGGCTTTGAGCCAAATAACCCTCAGGCCACCACCCGGTAACAAGGCCGGTACTCGCCCGCGATCTTCATCCGCCGCTGCTCGACAAACGCACGCAGCA
>JAGHZW010000234.1:0-851 GCA_017745195.1 Pseudoxanthomonas sp.
CCACTGCCACTTCCGGACGCACGCCGCTGGTGGCGACATCGCCAACGAGCGCGTCGACGATGCTTCGCAGTACCTGAAGGTCGGCGACAAGATCGAAGCCAAGTTCGTGGGCATGGACCGCAAGGGCCGTACCCTGCAGCTTTCGATCAAGGCCAAGGACGAAGCCGAAACCGCCGAAGCGTTGGCCGAGTACAACAAGACGGCCGCCGAGGCCGCTGCCGGCACCACCAGCCTGGGCGCGCTGCTGCGTGCGCAGCTGGGCGGCAAGTCCGAGTAAGAAGAAGCAACGCAGTCACCACGGCGGTCCGGGTTTCCCGGGCCGCCGTGGCCTGTCAACCCGCATCCAGCCAAGCCTGAGATGACCAAGTCCGAACTGATCGAGATTCTGGCCCGTCGCCAGTCGCACCTGAAGGCCGAGGACGTGGACCTCGCCGTCAAGTCGCTGCTGGAGATGATGGGTGGCGCGCTCGCCTCGGGCGAACGGATCGAGATCCGTGGCTTCGGCAGCTTTTCCCTGCATTACCGGCCGCCGCGCGTGGGTCGCAATCCGAAGACCGGCGATTCGGTCGCCCTGCCGGGCAAGCACGTTCCCCATTTCAAGCCGGGCAAGGAGCTGCGCGAAAAGGTCAGCGCCGTCCAGCCAGCCCCGGCCTCCGCCGACGAAAGCGCCTGACGGCTCGTCGGCCGCACTGCGGTCCGTTAAGCTTCAACCGACTTTCGCAGGAGTCGGGACATGACCATTCTTCGTCTGCTGGTGCTCGTCGCCTTCCTGGCTGCGGGCCTGGTGGTCGGTTCGCTCAATCCGGCGCGGATCGTTCTGGATTTCGGCGCGTCTGAACACGGCACCTTGT
>JAGHZW010000234.1:903-6700 GCA_017745195.1 Pseudoxanthomonas sp.
CAGGCCGAACTGGACAAGTTCGCCGCGCTCACCGGCTGGGTGATCGGCCGGCGTGGCGGGCAGCGGCATGGCGATACCCAGGTCAGCCGCCTGTCCAGCACCTATTTTCGTGGCCTGAACTACCTCCTGAACGAGCAGCCCGACAAGGCGATCGAGCTGTTCCTGCACATCGCCGAGCTGGACAAGGAGACCTTCGAGACCCAAGTGGCGCTCGGGCACCTGTTCCGCCGCCGTGGCGAGGTCGACCGCGCGATCCGCCTGCACCAGGGACTGGTCCAGCGCAGCGACCTCAGCGACCAGCAGCGGGTGCAAGCGTTGCTTGCGCTGGGCGAGGACTACATGAAGTCCGGGCTGCTGGATCGGGCCGAGACGGTGTTCACCGACCTGGCCAGGATCGACGAGCGCGCGCCGCAGGCCCTGAAGCACCTGATCGGCATTTACCAGGCCGAACGCGACTGGGAACGGGCGATCGACAACGCTGCCCGCTACGAAGAAGTCACCGGCGAGCCGATGGGCAAGCTGGTCGCCCAGTTCGAGTGCGAGCTTGCCGATCGGCATCGGGCCAATGGCGATCTCGACGCGGCCCGGGTGGCTATCGCCCGCGCCTATCAGGCAGACGCGACGAGCGTGCGCGCGGGCATCGGTCCGCGCCCATGGCTGGCCGACGCTCATAATCCAGAGGGAGCGATCCGTGCCTATGAGCGGGCGGCGCGGCACGATCCGGACTATCTGCCGGAGTTCCTGCCCAGCCTGCTGGCCTGCTATGGCGAGGTGGGCGACAACGCAGGGGCGCGTGCATTCCTGGCCGAGATGAGCGAACACTATCGGGGCATCGCCCCGGTGCTGGCGCTGACCCGCCTTATCGAAGGACAGGAAGGGGCGAAAGTCGCGCGCGACTATCTTGGACGCCAGCTCAAGGACCGTCCGTCGGTACGTGGCGAGGCGGCGCTGATCGACCTGACCCTGGCGGTCGGTGCAGACAGCACCGCCACCTTGCACGACCTCAAACACATCACCGACCAGTTGCTGGTACGCAACCCCAGCTACCGGTGCACGCGCTGCGGCTTCGGCGCGCGCACGCACCACTGGCAGTGCCCCAGCTGCAAGGAATGGGGTACGGTCAAGCCGCTGCTGAACTACGCGGTGGTCTGATGACGCTGGCAGCGTGGCTGGTGCTCCATGCATTGGTTTCGGGAGTCATGACGTGGCTGGCGCTGGTCTATGCAAGGCGCCGCAACCTGGTCGACCTGCCCGGTGAACGGCGCAGCCATTCCGTGCCCACCCCCCGGGGAGGCGGGTTAGGCATTACCTGCGCACTTCTGGCCGGGTACCTGGTGGCCACGGCGGTGTCCGCCGTGCCGGCCGGGAAGGTAGCCTGCATTGCGGGAGGGCTCGTACTCGTCGCAGGGATCGGCTGGATTGACGACCATCGGCCCCTGTCGGCGTGGGTGCGGCTTGCCGTGCAATGCCTGGCCGGCGTGCTTCTCGCGTGGGGGATGCACGGTGCGGACGGACGCTGGGGCTGGGCCTTGCTGACCGCGGGCCTCGTGCCCGTGCTGGTCAACGTCTGGAACTTCATGGATGGGATCAACGGACTGGCCACCACCCAGGCCACGCTTGTCGCGTTGGGGTTTGCCTGGCTGGCTCCGGGAATCGCCTATGCCGCGCTGGCGCTCGCCGTGGCCGCCGCCGCCTTTCTCCCGTTCAATTTCCCGCGGGCACGGATTTTCCTTGGCGACGTGGGCAGCGGCACCTTGGGTTACGCATTGGCC
Source organism: Pseudoxanthomonas sp. (assembly GCA_017745195.1). Taxonomy (GTDB): domain Bacteria; phylum Pseudomonadota; class Gammaproteobacteria; order Xanthomonadales; family Xanthomonadaceae; genus Pseudoxanthomonas. The sequence continues at coordinate 2,676 of JAGHZW010000234.1, forward strand.
ACACTGGGCTCGGCCGCCGCTGCGGAGCTGGCCTGGAGCGCGACGCTGCTGCTGTTGCCGCTGTCCGCCTTCCTAATTGACGCGTCCTTGACGTTGGGGAGGCGCATTTTGGCGGGCGAAAGATGGTGGCAGCCGCACACTTCGCATCTTTATCAGGTCTGCGTAAAAGCGGGTTTCGGTCACTCTTCGGTGACGGCGGTCTATTTATTGTTCAGCTTGCTGGCTATCATTCTTGCGTTTGCCTTCAGTGGGGCGTCACCGGGTTTGGCTGGGACGGCCACTTTCGTATGGTTCGCGTGTGCAATCGCGTCATGGTTCTGGCTGCGCGGGCGATTCACACTGGGTAACGGAAATACCTAGAGGAAGCATGAACTCCGGATCCAACTCCGCAGCACTCCTGAACCGTGCAGCAGTGGTGACCCACGATCTGCTGATGGTCTACGTCAGCTGGCAGCTGATCCATGTGCTCCGGTATTCCAGCCGGCACGAAAGTTACGACTGGCTGGGTTTTTCATGGACCGTCGCCCTCGTGCTGGTCGCGCAGGGGCTGGTTTTCTGGCGCGTGGGTCTGTATCGCGGTCTGTGGCGTTTCGCGAGCGTGCCGGACCTGTGGAACATCCTGAAGGCCGGTGTACTCGGGCTGCTTGCCATCGCGCTGGGCCTTGCGGTGTACAACCGGCTCGAGTCGGTGCCGCGCACGGTGCTCGTGGTGTATCCGTTCGCCCTGACCGTCTTCCTGGGAATGCCGCGGCTGCTCTACCGGGTCTGGAAGGATCACCACGTCGGCCAGCGCACGCTGGTACCGCGCCGAGTCCTGGTGCTTGGTGCGGGCAGGGCAGGCGAAGCGCTGGTCCGCGACCTGCGCCGTTCCGGGGCGTACGAGCCGGTGGGCTTCCTGGACGACGCACCACGGATGCGCGGCTCCAGGCTGCATGGGCTGCCGGTACTGGGCAGGCTCGAGGATGCGCCCGCGGTTGCCAAAGAGACGGCGGCCGGCATGCTGGTGATCGCGATGCCATCGCTGGACGCGGCCGGAATGCAGCGCGTCATGGGCATCTGCGAGCGGACCGGATTGCCGTTCCGTACGGTGCCACGTCTGACCGACGTACTCGAAGGGCAAGCACTGCCCGGCGAACTGAAAGAGGTCGCGATCGAGGACCTGCTCGGCCGCAAGCCGGTGATGCCCGACTGGAAGCTGATCCGGGGCTGGCTTGGGGGCCGCACGGTGATGGTGACCGGCGCCGGCGGATCGATCGGCTCCGAGTTGTGCCGCCAGTGCGCGCGCCACGGCGCGCGCCGGATCGTGTTGCTGGAGATCGACGAGCTGGCCCTGATCACCATCCATGGCGACCTGATGCGCGCTTTCCCGGATCTGGAGATCGATGCGGTGCTCGGCGACTGCGGAGACCCGGCGGTCACCGCCCATGCGCTGCGCGTCGGGCAGCCGGATGCGGTGTTCCATGCGGCGGCCTATAAACAGGTCCCGTTGCTTGAAGCGCAGCTGCGCGAGGCGGTGCGCAACAATGTGCTGGCGACCGACACGGTCGCGAGGCTGTGCGGGGAGGGCGGCGTGAACACGTTCGTGTTCATTTCGACCGACAAGGCGGTGGATCCAGCCAACGTGCTGGGTGCGACCAAGCGTTTCGCCGAGATGATCGCCCAGTCGCTGGACGCCAGGAGCGAGGGCACGCGTTTCGTGACCGTGCGCTTCGGAAACGTGCTCGACTCCGCGGGCAGCGTGGTACCGCTGTTTCGCGAGCAGATCCGCAAGGGCGGGCCTGTGACGGTGACCGACCCGGAGGTCACCCGCTATTTCATGACCATTCCCGAAGCCTGCCAACTGATCGTGCAGGCCGCGGCGGCGGGCTCCCATGCCGCAACCTACACCCTCGACATGGGCGAGCCGGTGCCGATTCGCCTTCTGGCGGAGCAGATGATCCGGTTGGCCGGCAAGCAACCGGGGCGCGATGTCGCCATCGTGTATACCGGCCTGCGGCCGGGCGAAAAGCTGCACGAGACCCTGTTCTATGCCGATGAGGCTTATCGGCCGACGTCCCATTCCAAGATCCTGGAAGCAGGCGCCCGGGAGTCTTCGCCCGAACAGGTGCAGGCAGGCGTGGACCGCATGCGCGACGCGGTGGCCCGTTATGATGAATTGACGCTTCGCCAAACGCTGCGCGAAGTCATTCCCGAATTCATTCCAGCGGAGTCGGTGGTGCCTGATGCAGGCGCCGTCGTCGTCCCGTTCCCGGCACGCGAGGCGCGAACCACACGATGACGTTCAAAAGGATCCGAAAGGCTGTTTTCCCGGTCGCCGGACTGGGCACCCGCTTCCTTCCCGCAACCAAGACCGTTCCCAAGGAAATGCTGCCGATCATCGACCGGCCGCTGATCCAGTACGCGGTGGACGAGGCGATCGAGGCCGGGTGCGACACCCTGGTGTTCATCACCAACCGCTACAAGCACGCTGTCGCCGACTATTTCGACAAGGCCTACGAACTTGAGCAGAAGCTTGAGAGGGCCGGCAAGATCGAACAGCTGGAACTGGTGCGGCACCCGCTGCCGGAGGGCGTGCGGGCGATCTTCGTGACCCAGGCCGAAGCCTTGGGACTGGGCCACGCCGTGCTGTGCGCGAAGGATGTCATCGGTGACGAGCCGTTCGCGGTGCTTCTGCCGGACGACCTGATCTGGAATCGCGGTCCCGGAGCGCTGAAGCAGATGGCGGACGCCGCCGAAGCGAGCGGCGCCAGCGTCATTGCGGTGCAGGATGTGCCGCCGGAGAGCACCGGCAGCTATGGCATCGTCGCCACGGACGCCTTCGATGGACGACAGGGGCGCATCAAGGCGATCGTCGAGAAGCCCAAACCTGCCGACGCACCGAGCAACCTCGCGGTCGTCGGTCGCTACGTGCTCAACCCCCGCATCTTCAGCCTGCTCGAGGCGACACGTCCTGGCGCTGGCGGCGAGATCCAGCTCACCGACGCCATTGCCACGCTGTTGGCCGAAGAAGCGGTGAACGCCTACCGCTTCCAAGGCGCGCGCTTCGATTGCGGTACGCACATCGGGCTGATCGAGGCGACCATCCGCTACGCGCTGGACCATGAGAAGCTCAGTGATCCGGCTCGGGAGATGATGCAGCGGGCCTTGGGCGAACTGGGCGTCAAGGACCAGGATTGACCCATCTTCGGTGCGTCGTCAGTTAACCCGCTGAAAACGACAACGGCGCCGAAGGGCGCCGTTGTCGTTCAAAGGGACGGGTTACCGGGCGCGATCAGAGCGCCTCGATGATGCCGGCTGCGCCCATGCCCGTGCCGATGCACATCGTCACCATGCCGTACTTCTGCTGACGGCGGCGCAGGCCGTGGACCAGCGTGGCGGTACGGACAGCGCCGGTGGCGCCCAGCGGGTGGCCAAGCGCGATCGCGCCGCCCAGCGGGTTGACCTTCGACGGATCCAGAGCACTGTCGCGGATAACCGCCAGCGCCTGTGCGGCGAAGGCCTCGTTGAGCTCGATCCAGTCGAGCTGGTCCTTGCTCAGGCCGGCCTGCTTCAGCGCCTTCGGAATCGCGGCGATCGGGCCGATGCCCATCACTTCAGGACGCACGCCAGCGACTGAGAAGCTGACGAAGCGGGCGAGGGGCGTGAGGCCGTAGTCCTTGATCGCCTGCTCTGAGGCCAGCAGCACCGCGCCGGCGCCATCGCTCATCTGCGACGAGTTGCCGGCGGTGACCGTGCCGCCGAACTGGCCGTTGCGAAACACCGGGCGCAGCTTGCCCAAGCCTTCCAGGGAGGTATCCGAACGCGGACCCTCGTCGGTATCCACCAGCTTCTTGCGTAGCTGGATGGTGTTGCCTGCCAAGTCGGGCAGGTGCGAAAGGATCTCGTACGGGCTGATCTCGTCGCGGAACTCGCCGGCGGCGATCGCGGCCAGCGCCTTCTGGTGCGAGGCCACGGCGAAGGCGTCCTGCTCCTCGCGCGACACCTTCCATTCCTCGGCGACCTTCTCGGCGAAACGCTTGGTCGCA
>JAGHZW010000234.1:6743-7479 GCA_017745195.1 Pseudoxanthomonas sp.
ACGATGTGCATCGGCACGGGCATGGGCGCAGCCGATGATCGCGTCGTCGATGCGGTTGACGTCGATGCCCGGCGCCTGCGCGACCACGGCCTTGAGCACGTGAGCCAGCATGTCGTCGGGGCGGGTGTTGCGGAACATGCCCTTCGGGGCCTTGCCGACCGGGGTGCGGGTCGCGGCGACGATGTAGGCGTCCTGTACTTGTTTGCTCATCTTCGTATGTCCTCGTTCGTCGCTCAGTTGCGCAGCGGCTTGCCGGTCTTGAGCATGTGGCCGATGCGGGCCTGGGTCTTTTCCTGTTGGGCCAGTTCGACGAAGTGCTTGCGCTCGAGCTTGAGCAGCCACTCCTCATCGACCAGTGCGCCACGGTCGATCTCGCCGCCGCTGAGCACGATCGCGATCCGGGTGGCGATCTCGTCGTCGTACGGGCTGATGAAGCGGCCCTCCAGCATGTTGACCAGCAGCATGCGGAAGGTGGCGATACCCACGTCGCCGGCCGCCTGCACCCGACGCGCCGGCAGCGGCGGACGGTAGCCGGACTCGGCCAGCGCGCGGGCCTCGGCCTTGGCGACATGCAGCAGTTCGAAAGCGTTGAATACGACCTTGTCGTCCACGCGCAGCAGGCCCAGCTCCTTGGCCTCGAGTGCAGAGGCCGAGACCTTGGCCATGGCCACCGTCTCGAAGGTCTTCTTCAGCTCGGCGAACACGTCGCCGCCGGGGCCGGCCGCGCCGGCCTGCG
>JAGHZW010000234.1:7537-8099 GCA_017745195.1 Pseudoxanthomonas sp.
TCGGAGCCGATCGATCCGCCGGCTGGTGCGCTGGAAGTTGGCGACCATCGCCTCGAACTCGGCGATCTTGCCGGCCTGCAGCGCGCCCAGCGCACCGGCCAGGTCGGCGCCGGCGGAAAAAGGTTCCTTCTGCTGCCAGATCACCAGGCCCTGGAAGTCGCGTTCGGCGATCGCGATCGCTTCCTGCAGGCCGTTGAGCACGTCGTCGGAGACGGTGTTCATCTTGGTCTTGAAGCCGACCACGGCGATGCCGTCGCCGTCATGCCACATGCGCACGCCGTCGTTCTCGAACACGGTCTGGCCGGCGTCGAACGTCTCGCCCAGCAGCGGATCGGGGAAGCGCTGGCGCTGGTAGACCGGCAGGGTGGAGCGGGGCACCAGTGCGTTTTCGGTCGGGCTGTAGCTGCCCGCAGCCGCATGCACGCCGTCGCGACCGTCCAGCACCCAGGCCGGCAGTGGCGCGTCGCTCATGGCCTTGCCGGCGGCGATGTCGTCGGCGATCCACTGCGCCACCTGCTTCCAGCCGGCGGCCTGCCGCGCCTGGACAAGGAAACCCTCTACT
>JAGHZW010000235.1:0-16565 GCA_017745195.1 Pseudoxanthomonas sp.
CGCCCCCACGATCCAGTCGCTGCGATTCGCGCCGCGGCGTGGTGAACGGCGTCGGTGTCGCCGGCGCGGTGTTGCCGATGATCAGCGGCCGCCCCGCGCGCACGTCGCCGGGCTGCACCCGGCTCATGTCGTCCAGCGAACGGACGATGCGGGCGGTGCCGCTGCCGATCTTCTGGCCGATCGCGCGGCCCTCGGCGATCACCTCGCCGCGCTTCTCCAGCGCATAGCGCTCGATCTGGGTCGCCTTGCTCCGCGACTTCACCGTCTCCGGCCGTGCCTGGACGATGAACAGCTTGCCGCTGACGCCGTCCTTCGCCCACTCGATGTCCATGGGTCGGCCGTAGTGCTTTTCGATCACCAGCGACTGCTTGGCGAGTTCCTGCACGTCCGCATCGGACAGCGAGAATTTCGCGCGCAGGTCGGCCGGGGTGTCCTCGGTGCGCACGCGCTCGCCAGGCGTGTCCGAATAGACCATGCGGATCGCCTTGCTGCCCAGCGCGCGGCGCAGGATCGCCGGCTTGCCCTGCTGCAGGGTGGGCTTGTAGACGTAGAACTCGTCCGGGTTGACCGCGCCCTGCACGACCATCTCGCCCAGGCCATAACTGGCGGTGACGAAGACCACGTCGCGGAAACCGGATTCCGTGTCCAGGGTGAACAGCACGCCGGAGGTGCCGACGTCCGAGCGCACCATCAGCTGCACGCCGGCCGAGAGGAACACGTCCTCGTGCTTGAAGCCGTGGTGCACGCGGTAGGCGATGGCGCGGTCGTTGTAGAGCGAAGCGAACACTTCCTTGACCTTGTGCACGACGTCGTCGGCGCCGGTCACGTTGAGGAAGGTCTCCTGCTGGCCGGCGAAGGAGGCGTCGGGCAGGTCCTCGGCGGTGGCGGAGGAACGCACCGCGACCGCCACGTTGCCGCCGCCGTTCTCCGCGGAAAGCGCGGCATAGGCCTTGCGGATGTCCGCATCCAGGTCCGGCTGCAGCGGCGCGTCGATGACCCAGCCGCGGATCTCGCGGCCGGCCGCGGTCAGCGCCGGCACGTCCTCGACGTCCAGCGTGGCCAGTCGGTCGAAGATGCGCTGGTGCAGGTCGTTGTGGGCGATGAACGCCTTGAACGCTTCGGCGGTGGTGGCGAAACCGCCCGGGACGGATACGCCCAGGCCGGCCAGGTGGCCGATCATCTCGCCAAGGGAGGAATTCTTGCCGCCGACGCGGGCCAGGTCGGCCAGGCGCAGCTCATGCAACCACAGTATGTTCTGGTTCAAGTGCGATGCTCCGTGGAGCCACCGCCCGGCCGGGCGATGGCCGTGCCCTGAGGTATGTGGAGCCGTTATGATGCCCCCGCCGATTGGCGCATATCAATGTTGACGACGATGCTCAACACTTTGCAGGCGGGGAAGGGGCCATGACGGCGATCCGCCCGGTGTTCTACGTGTCCGATGGAACCGGTATCACCGCCGAGACCATCGGTCACAGCCTGCTCACCCAGTTCAGCGGGTTCCACTTCCTCACCGATCGCCTGGCCTTCGTCGACGATCCCGACAAGGCCCGCGAGGCGAGCGCCCGGATCCATGCCGCCGGCCTCAAATACGGCGTGCGGCCGATCGTGGTCAATTCCTGCGTCGACGTGCAGCTGAGCATGATCCTGGCGGAGAGTGGCGCACTGATGCTGGACGTGTTCGCGCCGTTCATCGAGCCGCTGGAGCGCGAGCTCGAGCAGCCGCGGCAGGCGCGGGTGGGCCACGCCCACGGCATCGTCGATTTCGAGACCTACCATCGCCGCATCAACGCGATGAACTACTCGCTCGCGCACGACGACGGCATGGCCTTCGACTACGAGGAGGCCGACGTGATCCTCGTCGGCGTGTCGCGTGCGGGCAAGACGCCGACCTGCGTCTACCTGGCGCTGCATTACGGGGTGAAGGCGGCGAACTATCCGCTGACCGATGGCGACCTCGACAGCGATCGCCTGCCGGCGCGCCTGAAACCCTGGCGGCGCAAGCTGTTCGGCCTGACCATCGATCCCGAGCGGCTGCAGCAGATACGCCAGGAACGGCGGCCGGATTCGAGCTACGCGAAGATGGAAACCTGTCGTCGCGAGGTACAGGCCGCCGAAGCGATGTTCCGCATGGAGCGGATTCCGACCCAGAGCACGACGCACACCTCGATCGAGGAAATCTCGAGCAAGGTCCTGTCGACGTTGGGGTTGCAGCGGGAGATGTTCTGAGCCGGTCGCGGTGCGACGGGACCGGCTTCCCCACGGTAGGCCTGCATGCGGTGGAGGTCAATGCTGCCGCTGTCACGGCGCAGCGTGTAGCATCGACCGCATGCAGCAGGTCACCCCACACGACACGCGCATCCCGAGGCTGAGCCGGTTCGGCTGGCTTATGGGGCTGTACGCGGAGAACCACGCGCGCCTCCAGCGCCTGTTCGCGCCGGCCCGGCTCGGCGAAGGCAGCTGGGTGTCCAGCGTCGGCGACGGCCTCGACGTGCGCCTGGACGTGCTCGAGCGCCATCCCTATACGCTGGAACTGCGCCTGACCTACGACCTGCGCGATCCGCTCACCGGCGAGCCGGACCCGTCGGCCTACCTGCGCCTGTACACCGATGCGCGTCAGGTCGAGACCACCCACTGCTACGTCGGCCGTCGCTGGCAGGACGTCATGGGCCTGTACCCGCCGCCGGCCGAACTGGTCGGCCATCGGTTGCGGATGAACACCTTCCTCGGCAAATGGCTGGAGTACCTGGCCGAGCGCGGCCATGGCGTGGCCACGCTGATCCCCGCCGCGGCCCGCCTGGCCGGTCCGGCGCTGCCGCAGGCCGAGTCCGCGCGGCAGTAACCACAGCGTGGCGATGCCGTCGATCCCGCTGTCGGTGTTGGATCTCGCCCCGGTCTGCGAGGGCAGCGACGTGGCCACCGCGCTGGGCAACAGCCTGGACCTGGCGCGCCACGCCGAGGCGCTGGGCTACCACCGCTTCTGGCTGGCCGAGCACCACAACATGCCGGGGATCGCTTCGGCCGCCACGGCGGTGCTGATCGCCCATGTCGCCGCCGGGACCCGGACGATCCGGGTCGGCGCCGGTGGGATCATGCTGCCCAACCATTCGCCGCTGCAGGTGGCCGAACAGTTCGGCACCCTGGCGGCGCTGCATCCTGGCCGGATCGACCTGGGCGTCGGCCGCGCCCCCGGCACCGACCAGGCGACCGCGAAGGCGCTGCGCCGCTATTTCGAGGGCGCCGACCGCTTCCCGCAGGACGTGCAGGAGCTGCTCGGCTGGTTCCGGCCGGCCGAGCCGGGGCAGGCGGTCCGTGCGGTTCCGGGCGCCGGGCTCGAGGTGCCGGTGTGGATCCTCGGCTCCAGCCTGTTCGGCGCGCAGCTGGCCGCCGCGCTGGGCCTGCCGTTCGCGTTCGCCTCGCATTTCGCGCCCGATGCGATGGACCAGGCGCTGATGCTGTACCACCGCGACTTCCGGCCCTCCGCCAGCCAGCGCCAGCCGTACGCCATGCTGGCGGTGAACGCGGTTGCCGCCGATACCGATGCCGAGGCGCGGCGCCTGTTCACCACCGCCCAGCAGGCCTTCGTGAACCTGCGGCGGGGCCGTTCCGGCCTGGTCCCGGCGCCGGTGGACGACATCGAGGCCTACTGGACCCCGGAGGAGAAGGCCGGGGTCGAGCGGGCGCTGGCCTGCAGCGTGGTCGGCAGCCCGGACACCGTGGCCAGGGGGCTCGCGGCCTTCGCCGCCCGCCACCGTCCGGACGAGCTGATCGTGGTCGCCAACATCCACGATCACCACGCGCGCAAGGCTTCCTACCGCATCGCCGCGCAGGCCTGGGCCGGTTCCGGCAGTGGCTGAACGTCCTACGCCCCCGGGCTCGCTATTCAGGAAAAATCCGGGTATCGTGCGCGCACTGTGTTTGCTTTGGTCACCGTGGTTCGTGGCCTGATGCAGACGATCTGACGATCGCGCTACATCGTTCCGCTTTGCCTAACACCTGCAACCCAGTACCGACCCGGGTGTTCCGTGGCCGGTTTTCCATATCCAAGTTGAGGAGTTAGCAAATCATGTCCGATCGTCAGACCGGTACCGTCAAGTGGTTCAACGACGCCAAGGGCTTCGGCTTCATCACCCCGGAGAGCGGCGCCGACCTGTTCGTGCACTTCCGCTCGATCCAGGGCAATGGCTTCAAGTCGCTGCAGGAAGGCCAGAAGGTCTCCTTCATCGTCGTGCAGGGCCAGAAGGGCCTGCAGGCCGATCAGGTGCAGGCGCTGTAATCGCGCCGGCCCGCCGCAAGGCAGGCCACCACGAAACGCCGGGGGCGCGAGCCTCCGGCGTTTTTCGTTTGCGGGCCGGGAAGCCCGGCCGCCGGCGTAGCGGGCCCCGGGGATGCGAGGATGGGCCATCCCCCACCCGGAACCGCCCGATGATCACCGTCCACCACCTGGAGAACTCCCGCTCGCAGCGCGTGCTGTGGCTGCTGGAGGAACTGGCCCTGCCGTACCAGCTGGTGCGCTATGCGCGCGATCCGCAGACCCTGCTGGCGCCGCCGGCGCTGCGCGCGGTGCATCCGCTGGGCAAGTCGCCGGTGCTGGTCGACGACGGCCACACCCTGGCCGAATCGGGAGCGGTACTGGAATACTTGGTCGAGCGTTACGACACCAGCCATGCGCTGTCACCCACGCCGCTGCCGGGGGATTCCCCCGAGCGGCTGCAGTACCGCTACTGGATGCACTACGCCGAAGGTTCGGCGATGCCGCCGCTGCTGCTGAGCCTGGTGTTCGCGAGGATCCGCGCGACGAAGATGCCGTTCTTCGCCCGTCCGGTCGCGCGGCGCATCGTCGATGGTGCGATGGCCGGCTTCGTCGGCCCGCAGCTGAAGCTGCACCTGGACTGGATGGAGCAGTCGCTCGCGCGTGGGGTCGGCTGGTTCGCCGGCGAGCGCTTCACCGCGGCCGACATCCAGATGAGCTTCCCGGTCGAAGCCGCGGCCGTGCGCGGCGGGCTGGGTGCGCACCCGAACCTGGCCGACTTCCTGCAGCGCATCCATGCGCGCCCGGCCTACCAGCGGGCGGTGGCCAAGGGCGGGCCGTTCGCGCTGTCGGCGGGTTGAAGCGCAGGGGAGGCCGCGGCTGGGAAAGCGCGCCGGCCATCCCCATCTGGCAGGCATGCATATCGAATTCGACAACGCCTTCCTGCGCGAACTGCCGGGCGACCCGGAGTCCGGACCACGGGTGCGCGAAGTGCTGGGCGCGGCCTGGTCGCGGGTCGAGCCGACGCCGGTCGCCGCACCGCGCCTGCTGGCCGCGTCGGCGGAGGCCGCCGCGCTGCTCGGGCTGGATGCGGCGACGATCTCCGCCGACCCCGACTTCGCGCGCGTGTTCGCTGGCAATGCACTGCTGCCGGGCATGCAGCCGTGGGCGGCCAACTATGGCGGGCACCAGTTCGGCAGCTGGGCCGGCCAGCTCGGCGACGGCCGCGCGATCTCGCTCGGCGAAGCACTGGGGCCGGATGGCGGGCGCTGGGAGCTGCAACTGAAGGGCGCCGGCAAGACGCCGTACTCGCGCTTCGCCGATGGCCGCGCGGTGCTGCGTTCCTCGATCCGCGAGTTCCTGTGCAGCGAGGCGATGCACCATCTCGGCATCCCGACCACGCGGGCGCTGTCGCTGGTCGGTACCGGCGAGCAGGTGGTGCGCGACATGTTCTATGACGGCCATCCGCGACCGGAACCGGGCGCGGTGGTGTGCCGGATGGCGCCGACCTTCCTGCGCTTCGGCAGCTGGCAGCTGCCGGCTTCGCGCGGCGATACCGCGCTGCTGCGCGGCCTGGCCGACTACGTCCAGCGCTACCACTTCCCGGACCTGGCCGGGCGCGGCGCGGAAGGCGATGCGGAATGGTTCGCCCGGGTCTGCGAGCGCACCGCATGGATGGTGGCCGGCTGGATGCGGGTCGGCTTCGTCCACGGAGTGATGAACACCGACAACATGTCGATCCTCGGCCTGACCATCGACTACGGGCCCTATGGCTGGGTCGAGGACTACGATCCGGACTGGACCCCGAACACCACCGACGCGCAGGGGCGGCGCTACCGCTTCGGCACACAACCGCAGGTGGCCTACTGGAACCTGCTGCAGCTGGCGCAGGCGCTGGCGCCGCTGTTCGACGGCGTGGCGCCGCTTGAGGCCGGACTGGCGCGCTTCGGCCAGGCCTGGGAGCGGGCCTACCGCGACCTGGTCGCGCGCAAGCTGGGCCTCGCCCGCGGCAGCGACGACGACCTGCGCCTGTTCGCCGACCTGCAGGGGCTGCTGCAGGATGGCCAGGTCGACATGACCCTGTTCTTCCGCGCACTCGGCCAGCGTGATGGCGCGGACGCGGAGGCCGGCCTGGCGCCGTTCGCCGGCGCCTTCTACGACGCCGATGCGCAGGCCCGGGTCGAAGCGCCGCTGCGCGACTGGCTGGCACGCCATGCGGCCCGGCAGGCGGACGATCCCCTCGACGCCGCGCAGCAGCGCGAGAAGATGCGCCTTGCCAACCCCTGCTACGTGTTGCGCAACTGGCTGGCCCAGGAAGCGATCGATCGCGCCGAGCAGGGCGATCCCGGTGGAGTCACCGAATTGCTGGAAGTGATGCGGCATCCCTACGAGGAGCAGCCGGGCCGTGCGCATTACGCGGGCGCGCGACCGGAGTGGGCGCGGCACCGTGCCGGCTGCTCGATGCTGTCGTGCAGTTCGTGAGTGGCGACGCATGCGAGGATCAGCGGATGGGCGGGCGGGGGAGGTTCCGATGGATGACCCGGTGATACCGGCGTGGGCGTCGCTGATCCGCGATGTCGCGGATTTCCCATCGCCCGGGATCATGTTCAAGGACATCGCGCCGCTGCTCGCCGATGCGGACGGACTGGCGGCGATGCTGTCGGCGCTGGCCGCGCCATGGCGCGACGCGGGGATCGAGGCGGTGGCCGGGACCGAGTCGCGCGGCTTCATCCTCGGCGCCGCACTGGCCTGCCAGCTCGGCGCGGGCTTCGTGCCGTTGCGTAAGCCCGGCAAGCTGCCGGGCCTGCTGCTCGACGAGGCCTACGCGCTGGAATATGGCAGCGACCGCCTGCAGATGCAGGCCGACGCGCTGCCGGCCGGCACCCGGGTCCTGCTGGTCGACGACGTGCTCGCCACCGGCGGCACCCTGGCCGCGGCCGCGCGCTTGCTGCAGCGCCAGGGCGCACGCGTCGCCGGCGCGGCGGTACTGATCGAACTGGTGGAGTTGCGCGGCCGCCAGCGCTGGGAATGCGCGGCTCCGCTGCAGTCCCTGCTGCGCCTGTAGTCGCGTGGCGTCGTCGCGCCGCTTGCGCCGGCGCGATCAGGACGAACGGGTACGCGCAGCGCGCGGGGCGAGCCCGGTCCAGCGCTTGAACGCGCGGCGGAACTCGCGCGGATCGTGGAATCCGATTGCTGCGCCGACTTCGGCGATGTTCGATCCCGGCCCAGCCAGCAACGTCTCGGCTGCGTCGCGGCGCAGGCGGTCGTGGATCGCCTTGTAGTTGGTGCCGGCTTCGCTCAGATAACGGCGCAGGGTGCGTTCGTTCAGATGCAGCTCGGCAGCGATGTCGACCAGCCGCGGTGCATCGGCCAGCTGCAGGCGGACGAGCTGTTCGACCGCCGCGACGATCTCGCTGGACGGACGCGCGGTGGGCATCTGCTGGCGGCACAGCTCCAGCACCTGGCGCGAGGTGGACTGGTTGTGGGCCGGCATCGGTGCGCCGAGCCAACCCCCGTCGATGACGACGCGGTTGCCGGATGCGTCGAAGCGAACCTCGCAGGCGAACAGGCGTCTGTACTCGTCGGCGTAGGCGGGCGCGGGATAGCCGAGTTCCACCAGTGCTGGAGCGAACCACGGGCCGAGCAGGCCCCGGCACAGCATCAGCGAACTGGCGAACAGCTCCTCGCACAGGAACGGTTCGATGTCCGGTTCGGGCGTGGCCATGCGCGCGCTCACCGCCATGCCGGCACGGCCGTCGCCGAGCGCCTGCGGTTCCAGCTGCAGTTCCATCATCGCGCCGGTGATCGGCGCGAACTGCACGCCGATGCGCAGCGCCTCGCCGAAATTCTCCGCGGTCATCATCGCCAGTCCCACCAGGCCGAAGTGGCCGACGTCCTGGATCTGGCCGAGTGCGAGGCCGAGTCCTTCGCCAGGCAGCGAGCGCACGGCGCGGGCGACGACCTGGCAGGCCTGCCGGTATGACAGGTACATCGGAGTCTCGGTGTTGAACTGGTCGCGATGCAGTCGCAGGCCTTCGAACCACCCGTCGCAGGGCAGGCCCAGCCTGTCGGCCATCGCGATCAGGCCGACCACGATTCCGCACTTGATGTTGACGCCCTGGAGGGGCAGGGCGTCCGCAGGAATATTTGGCGTCATCGGTCACGGCCTGTCCGTTTTTCCCCCCTTCATTATGCCGGCTTTGCCCTCGCGCCAGTGACGGGGCGCAGGGAGACTTGGATGACAGCCACATGACCGTGGCGATGACGAGGGCGGGCAGACGATGGGCGGACGGGGCAGGGGTGGAAGCGCGGCGGGGGCACGCGGCTGGCAGCGGGGCATCGTGCCGACCCTGGGGGTGGCATCGGTGGCGGCATTCGCCGCTTCGATGGTTGCCGTGCTGGCCGGATGCGGCGATGGTGGCAGCGGCCATGTCCCGACAGCGACGGTCGCCGAGGGCGACGCCGCCTTCGCCGACACGCTGCGCCAGCGCCTGCTGGATGCCAAGCCCGGTGATGTCATCGAAGTGCCAGCCGGGCGCTTCAATTTCGATCGCGGCCTGAGCCTGCGGGTCGACAACGTGACCCTGCGCGGCGCCGGCCAGGACAAGTCGGTGCTCAGCTTCAAGGGCCAGAAGGCCGGCGCCGAAGGCCTGCTGGTCAACGCCGACCACTTCACCATCGAGAACCTCGCCATCGAGGACGCCAAGGGCGACGGCCTGAAGATCAACGAGGCCGAATACGTCACCATCCGCGGCGTTCGCGTGGAATGGACCGGCGGCCCGAAGACCTCCAACGGCGGTTACGGCCTGTACCCGGTGCGCACCCGCAACGTGCTGATCGAGGACTCGATCGCGATCGGCGCCGCGGACTCGGGCATCTACGTGGGCCAGTCGCGCGACGTGATCGTCCGCAACAGCCGTGCCGAATACAACGTCGCCGGCATCGAGATCGAGAACACGATCAACGCCGACGTCCACGACAACGTCGCCACCAACAACACCGGCGGCATCCTGGTGTTCAACATGCCGGCGCTGAAGCAGCCGGGCGGCAACGTGCGCGTGTTCCGCAACCAGGTCGTCGCCAACAACACCGCCAACTTCGGCGCCAAGGGCACGCCGGTGGCCAGCGTTCCGGCGGGCAGCGGCGTGGTGATCAATTCCAACGACGATGTCGAGATCTTCGACAACGACATCAAGGACAACAAGACCGCCAACATCATCGTCTCCAGCGTCTATTCGACCGGCTACAGCGACGACAGCCGTTCGGAAAGCTTCGACCCGTATCCGGAGCGCATTTCGGTCCACGGCAACCGGCTTTCGGGCGGCGGCGACGCGCCGGACGGCTTCGACCTGAAGGCGCTCAAGCTCGCCCTGTTCGGGCTCAACGGGCGCCTGCCGGACGTGCTGTGGGACGGCTACGCCAACGACAAGCTGGCCGGCGGGCCGCAGATCTGCCTGCACGACGTCTCCGGCGTGGTGAACGCCGACGGTCCGCACGGCTACAAGAACCCCAACCATGACGCCTCGCCGTACGGCTGCAGCCTGCCGGCGCTTCCACAGGTGGACCTCAAGCGTGGTTGACCGGAAGTCGCGCGGGCGCCGCCCGCAGTTGCTGGTTGCGGCACTGGCGGGTGGACTGATGCTCGCCGCGTTGCTGGTGTCCGGATGCCGGCCCGGCGCCGGCGGCCCGGTCGTGTTCCATGCCGATGGCCAGCCGGAATCGCTGTCCGAGTGGCACCTGTTCGAGATGTCCGGCGGACGGATGGTGCCCAACGCGCGGGTGCTGCCGTACGACCTCAACACCCCGCTGTTCACCGACTACGCGCACAAGCTGCGCACGGTCTGGATGCCCGAAGGAAAGACGGCGCATTACGACGCCAGCCAGAGTTTCGACTTCCCGGTCGGCACAATCATCAGCAAGACGTTCTACTACCCGCGCCTGGACGGCGAGCCGCGTGACAGCCAGCTCGTGCTGCGCAGCCAGGGGCATGAGGGCGAGCTGCCGGGCGGTCGCCT
Organism: Pseudoxanthomonas sp.; assembly: GCA_017745195.1. Lineage (GTDB taxonomy): Bacteria > Pseudomonadota > Gammaproteobacteria > Xanthomonadales > Xanthomonadaceae > Pseudoxanthomonas. The sequence goes on from JAGHZW010000235.1 coordinate 10,264, forward strand.
GGACCTGGCCAAGGTGCGGCTGGTCGAAACCCGACTGCTGGTGCGGCGCGAGGCCGGCTGGGTGGCGATGCCCTACGTCTGGAACGCGGAGCAGACCGAGGCCCGGCTGATGCGCACCGGCGAGCTGGTGCCGCTGACCCTGGTCGACGCGGCCGGCTCGCGCGAAGAGGCCGCCTACCAGGTGCCGGACCAGAACCAGTGCGCCGGCTGCCACGGCAGCGACCTGCGGACCCGCGAAGTGCGGCCGATCGGGCCGAAGGCGCGCCACCTCAACCGCGACCTGATCTATCTCGACGCGGACGGCCACCAGGCGACCGCCAACCAGCTGGTGCAATGGCAGCGCGTCGGCTACCTGGATGGCGTGCCGGAAGCGCCGAAGGTGCCGCGTATCGCAGACTGGCTGGACCCGGCCGCCGGCATCGATGCCCGCGCCCGCGCCTACCTGGACGTCAACTGCTCGCATTGCCATACCGCGGTCGGGCCGGGCAACACCTCGGGCCTGTGGCTGGCCAGCGACGTCAGCGAGCCCCTGCGCCTGGGGCGCTGCAAACTGCCGATCGCCGCCGGGCACGGTACCGGCGACCGCCGTTTCGATATCGTCCCCGGCAAGCCGGACGAGTCGATCCTGACCTACCGCATGGTCAGTACCGACCCGGGGGTGATGATGCCGGAGCTGGGGCGCAGCGTGACGCATGCCGAAGGCGTCGAACTGATCCGCCAGTGGATCGCATCGCAGCACGGCGAGTGCGGCGAAACGGGCTGAGCCCGACCTGTTCCTGCGGCCGGCGCTTGGGGGAGTGCCGGCAGCGGGATCCGCACGGGTGCCGCCGTCAGCGGCGGCACCCGCGCACCTTCCTCCAGATCCACCGCACGACACGACAAGACCAACCTGCAACAACGCGAGTAGGGGAGACCTCATGACGGTTCGCAAGCATCCTTTGAGCCTGCGCGTGCGCCAGGCACTGTTCGGCAGCATCGCGGCGGGCGCCGCGTCGCTGGCCATCGCCGCGCCGCAGGACGGCGAAGCCGCGCCCGACGCGGTCACCCTCGACCGGATCACGGTGACCGCGCAGAGCCGCGAGCAGGAACTGCAGGACGTTCCGATCGCGCTGCAGGTCGTCAATGCGCAGATGCTGGACGACGTCGTCGCCCGCGACCTGAGCGGCGTCGACATGTTCGTGCCGGGCCTGGTGGTCAACGGCCAGCAGCCGACCCAGCCCAGCTTCCAGCTGCGCGGCATCAGCACCGACGACTTCGGCATCGGCACCGATCCCGCGGTCGGTGTCTATGTCGACGGCGTCTACGCCGGTCGTGGCGGCGGCGTGCTGCTGCCGTTCACCGACGTGGAGCGGATCGAGGTGCTGAAGGGGCCGCAGGGCACCCTGTTCGGGCGCAACACCGCCGCCGGTGCGGTATCGATCATCACCCATCGCCCCGGCTCCGAGTTCGAAGGGCGCGCCCGCGTGCGCCTGGCCGAGTACGGCAAGCGCTATGTCGACGCGATGGCCAACATCCCGGTCGGCGAGGACTCCGCCTTCCGCCTCAACGGCGTGTTCAACCAGGCCGACGGCTGGATCAAGGACGCCAACACCGGCAAGGACCTGGCGCCGGAGGACAACTGGGCCACGCGCGCGGCCTTCAGCACCCGCTTCGGCGACGACACCACTGCCTGGATCACCTGGGACCATGAGAACCTGGACCAGCTCGGCCAGGCCACGATCGGCGTGGTGCCGCTGCCGGCGTCGCCCGGCCTGCCGTCGTTGCCGGTCGACGAGACCGCCTACCTGGATCCGCGCAAGACGCCGGCGGCGGTCGACGTGGACGGCAACGAGGAGTCGCGCAAGTTCGACGGCGTGACCCTGATCGTCGACCACGCGTTCGAGTGGGGCAACCTGACCTCGACCACCGCCTGGCACAGCTACGACTCGCTCAACCGGGTCGAGGAGGACGGCACCGACCGCCGCTACCTGTACGTCGATTCGGTCAACACCGAGAGCAACACGAACTTCTACCAGGAGTTCAGGTTCGCCGGCAGCGGCGAACGCTTCGACTGGGTCGCCGGTGCGAGCTATTTCCGCGAGAGTGCCGACCAGACCAGCCAGGTCAACGCCTACACCGATTCGGTCGACACCATCGTCCACAACATGGGCCTGGCGCCGACCCCGGATGGCACGCTGTTCGGCTTCACCAGCCAGGTCATGCAGATGTACGGCATCCCGCTGTCGCTGATGGGCGAGCCGTGGAACGAGAAGTTCGTCAATTCGCTGGACACCACCGCCTACGCGCTGTACGGCGACGTGATCTGGAAGGTCAACGACCGCTTCAACCTGACCTTCGGCCTGCGCTACACCCAGGACAAGAAGGATTTCAGCTGGTTCAACGACCACCGCTATGCGCCGGGGCTCGACGCGACCCTGGACCAGATGGAAGCGCTGGGGATCTTCGACATGCTCGGGATCCCGAAGGAGGCCTACATCTTCGACATCGCCTTCATCGATCCGCCGGCGATGATGAACAAGGGCCTGACCACCCGCGACTCCGACAGCTGGGACGACATCAGCCCGCGCTTCGTCGCCGACTACCACTTCACCGACGACCTGATGGGCTTCGCCTCGCTGGCCAAGGGCTACAAGGCCGGCGGCTTCAACTCGCTGCAGATCGGCAGCGAGTTCGACAACGAGGACGTGTGGAACTTCGAGACCGGCATCAAGCACGTGCTGCCGGCGTACGGCCTGCAGTACGACGCCTCGGTCTACTACTACACCTACGACAACCGCCAGGCGATCCGGCTCGACACGACGACGGCGATTCCGCGCTACGTGGTCGACACCTCGGACCTGGAAGCGTGGGGCGTGGACTTCAACGCGATCTGGCAGGCCACCCGGGCGCTGACCCTGGACTTCAACGCCGCCTACATCGATTCCACCTACAAGCAGTACGTGACGCCGGAGGGCATCGACGTCAGCGGCCAGCCGACCGGCGTTCCGAAGTGGTCCGCCGCCGCCGGTGCCGCCTATCTCTGGGACCTGGGCGGCAACGGCAGCGTGCGCGCCTCGCTGCGTTACGGCTATCGCGGCAGGACGCGCTGCAGCGATGAATCGCTGAGCCAGGGCACCTGCGGCGTGAGCCCGGCGCTGCGCCTGGGCGAGGCACGGCAGCTGGCCAACCTGCGGGTAGGCTGGACCTCCGCCAACGGCCGCCTCGGCGTGGCGGTCTACGGCGAGAACCTGCTCGACGAACAGTACGTGGAAGGCCTGGGCACCTACGGCAAGACCGTGCTCGGCACGGTCGGCGCCCGCCTCACCACGCCGCGCGTCTGGGGCATGGAGTTCAGCGCCAGCTTCTGACCGGCACCGCATGTGTCTGCGGGAAGGCGCCGATGACGGCGGCGCCTTCGGCCGGTCTGCCGGGCTTCCGGTTCCTCCCGGACCGGAGGCCCGGCGCTTTCTGCGCACAGGATCCGGCGCGCATTACGGCACGCCGTAAGGTCGCGGCACGACCGGCGGCTGCGCGCGCGTCCTGACCGCCCGTGTGGCGTGCAGCGTCCGCCGCCTACAGCGGACGCACGCGGAAGCGCCGGCCCTTGATCTTGCCGGCTTCCAGCTGCTTCAGCGCCCGCGGCGCTTGCTCGCGGACGATGGCCACGTAGGAGCGGGTGGCGTGGATGGCGATCTTGCCGATCGCCTTGGCCGGCAGCCCGGCATCGCCGGTCAGCGCGCCGAGGATGTCGCCGGCACGCAGCTTGTCGGTCTTGCCGCCATCGATGCGCAGGGTGGTCATCGGCGCCTGCGCCGGCTGGGCCGGCCGGCCGGTGGCCAGCGGTGCGTTCTCACGCGACGGCGGCGTGTCCTGCGCGGCGGCGATCATCTCCGCACGCGGGTTCTCGCGCGAGGTGACCAGGCTCAAGGCCAGACCCTTGCGACCAGCGCGGCCGGTGCGGCCGATCCGGTGCCGGTAGGCGTCCACGTCGGTCGGCAGTTCGTAATTCACCACCGCGGCCAGGTCTTCCACGTCGATGCCGCGCGCGGCCACATCGCTGGCGACCAGGACATTACAGCTGCGGTTGGCCAGCTGCAGCAGCACCTCGTCGCGGTCGCGCTGCTCCATCTCGCCGTGCAGGGCCAGTGCCGAGAAGCCGAACTGGCGCAGCGAGCCGGCCACCTCGTCCACGTCCTTGCGGGTGTTGCAGAACACCACCGCCGATTCGGGCCGGTAGCGCAGCAGCAGTCCGGCGACACCCTTCTGCCGATGGGCTGCTTCGACGTCGAAGAAGCGCTGTTCGATCGCCGGCGTGCTTTCACCACCCTCGTGGGCCACTTCCACCGGCTCGCGCAGCAGCTGGCGGGCCAACTCGCGGATCTCCTCGGGGAAGGTCGCCGAGAACAGCAGGGTCTGCCGGTGCTTGTCGCAGCGGCCGGCGATCTCGCGGACGGGTTCCTCGAAGCCCATGTCGAGCATGCGGTCGGCCTCGTCCAGGACCAGCGTGCGCACGCCACCGAGGTGCAGCACGCGCTTGCGGGCCAGCTCCTGCACCCGGCCGGGCGTGCCGACCACGACCTGCGGGTCATGCGCCTGCAGCGAGGCGATCTGCGGATCCAGCGCGACGCCGCCGGTGAGGATGCTCAGCTTGAGGTTGGGGATGCCGGTGGCCAGCTTGCGCAGCTGCTTGCCCACCTGGTCGGCCAGTTCGCGGGTCGGGCACAGCACCAGCGCCTGCGCGCGGGTCACGCCCGGGTCCAGGCGCTGCAGCAGGCCCAGGCCGAACGCGGCGGTCTTGCCGCTGCCGGTGGGCGCCTGCGCGATCAGGTCGCGACCTTCGAGGATCGGCGGCAGCGACGCGGCCTGGATAGGGGTCGCGGTGGTGTAGCCCAGCGCGTCCAGGCCGGGGCGCAAGGCGGGGGAGAGGGGCAGCGAGGCGAAATCAGTCATGCGCCATTTTCGCAGGTCGCGGCCGTCGCTGCCCGGTAGAATGGGCAATGCCCCTGATTACCCTGCAGAACGTCGACTACAGCGTCGGCGGCCCGTTGTTGCTCGAACACGCCGACCTGTCGATCGAACCGGGCGAACGCATCGCCCTGATCGGCCGCAACGGCGCCGGCAAATCCACCCTGCTCAAGCTCATCGCCGGCGAACTGCAGCCGGACGACGGCCAGGTCCGGGTCCAGGCCGGGGTGCGCATCGCCCGCCTGGAGCAGGAGGTGCCGGTCGGCACCGACGGCAGCATCTTCGACGTGGTCGCCGCCGGCCTGGGCGAGCTGGGTGCCTGGCTGGCCGAATTCCACCACCTCAGCCACGCCGCCGAATACGACGCGGCCGCCGTGTCGAAGGTGCAGGCGAAGATCGACGCCGCCGACGGCTGGGCGCTGGACCGGCGCGTGGGCGAGGTGCTGACCCGCCTGGAGCTGGACGGGGAGGCGGTGTTCGCGCGCCTGTCCGGCGGCATTAAACGGCGCGTGCTGCTGGCCCGCGCCCTGGTCGGCGCGCCGGACGTGCTGCTGCTGGACGAACCGACCAACCACCTGGACATCGAGGCGATCGACTGGCTGGAGGCGTTCCTCAAGGAATGGAACGGCAGCGTCATCTTCGTCACCCACGACCGCCGCTTCCTGCGTGCCCTGGCCACCCGCATCGTCGAGATCGACCGCGGCCAGGACGTGCTGCGGCCAGAACCCGCGTGCGGAGATGATCGCCGCCGCGAGGAGCGCCTGAACGCCGAGGCGCAGGAGAACGCGCGCTTCGACAAGCTGCTGGCGCAGGAGGAGACCTGGATCCGCCAGGGCATCAAGGCCCGCCGCACCCGCGACGAAGGCCGCGTGCGCCGGCTCAAGGCCATGCGCAACGAACGTGCGCAGCGCCGCGAGCAGACCGGCAACGTGCGCATGGAGGCTGCGCAGGGCGAGTCTTCCGGCAAGAAGGTGATCGAGGCGAAGGATGTGTCGTTCGCGTTCGGCGAGCGGAGCATGGTCAGCGACTTCTCGACCACGGTGCTGCGCGGCGACCGGATCGGCCTGATCGGGCCCAACGGCAGCGGCAAGACCACATTGCTCAAGCTGCTGCTCGGCGAGCTGCAGCCGCAGGCGGGCGAGATCAAGGCCGGCACCAACCTGCAGGTCGCCTATTTCGACCAGTACCGCGCCGTGTTGCGCGAGGACTGGAACGCCATGGAGAATGTGGCCGGCGGCCAGGACTTCATCGACCTCAACGGCAGCCGCAAGCACGTGCTGGCCTATCTGCAGGATTTCCTGTTCACCCCGGAGCGGGCGCGCGCGCCGATCACCCGCCTGTCCGGCGGCGTCGCGCTG
>JAGHZW010000235.1:16610-91377 GCA_017745195.1 Pseudoxanthomonas sp.
GCTACAACATGCTCAAGCTGACCCTGCTGCTGGTCAGCCACGACCGCGACTTCCTCGACAACGTAGTCACCTCCACGCTGGTAATGGAAGGCGACGGCCGCGTCGGCGAATACGTCGGTGGCTATACCGACTGGCTGCGCCAGCGGCCCACGCCGGTCGCGGCTGCCGCGGCCAAGCCGAAGGCGAAGGAAGCGCAGGCCGAAGCGGCGCCGGTGGTCGCCGCTCCAGCCGCAGCGGCCAGGCGCAAGCTCAGCTACAAGGACGCGCGCGAGCTGGAGCAGCTGCCGGCGCGGATCGAATCGCTGGAAGGCGAACTGGCGTCGCTGGCCGCGGCGATGTCCGATGCCGGCTTCTACCAGCACGATCCGGGTGCGGTCGCCGCGCATACCCGGCGCATGGCCGAGGCGCAGGACGAGCTCGACACCGCCTACGCCCGCTGGAGCGAACTGGACGGCTGAGCCAGCGCCACGCAGGCGTTGTCGTGGTCAGTGGCCGCGGAGCGCCGTCGGTGCCGGATCCAGTGCCATGAACACCCAGAACGGCACGTCGGCCTCGGCCCACCAGTGCGAGGCTTCCTGCAGCAGGTCGAGCAGGGTCTGCAAGTGCCCGGGTTGCGCGGTGCGCAGCGGCGCGGCGGCCTCGAAGAGCAGCACGTAGCCGGGTGCCGGCAGCCACTCCAGGTCGCGCAGCGCGTCCATCAGCGCGTCCCAGTTGCCGCCGCGGCCGGCGGGCAGGTCCAGCACGGTGGCGATGCGCAGCAACAGGGTCTGCTTGTCGCGGCAGCCGTCGAGGTCGATCCGGCGCACGAGCAGGCCCGAATCGCGGGCGGCCGCAGCCAGCGCCGGCAGGTCGGCGGCGTCGACTTCGTACACGCCGGCCTGCGAGGCATCGTCCAGGCCGATGTCGAATCCGGAATCGGTCATGGCGTGGACTCCGCGGCGGGTGGTTCGAAACGGCGGAAGCTGTCGTAGTGGTCGCCGGTGTAGTACCACTCGCGCGGCGGATCGCCACCGGTGACGATGCGGCGCGCGCCACGATGCGACAGCCCGGGCGTCGGCACGGTGAACTCGCGGTAGTAGCCGCGTTCGCGCGCCGGCAGCCGCTGTTCGCGGTTGCCGAACACGCTGCCGTCCTGGCGGTTGGGGAAGGACTCGCCGCGCTGGATCCTGCGGATCACCGGCCCGGCTTCCGCGGGCAGGAAAGCGGGCAGGGTGGCGGCATGCGCGGCGGCCGCCGGCGGGACCGGGCCCGCGTGCACGTCCGCCTGGCGCATGCCGGCTTCCGGTCGCAGCAGCCAGGCGAGGGCGGCAATGGCGACGACGGCGAGCAGCAGGCGAAACGGTCGGAATGCGCGCATGCGACGGATTCGTGGCGAGTGGACCGCAGTATGCGTCGGCGGCATGTCCGCAGCTTGAACACGGTGCGGTCGCGCGCTTCACGCCGCTGGAACCCGTTACGGCCCATGCTTCGCGGCCTGCGCCGGCGCGGCGGCGGGATGCAGCATCCTCCGCCGTATCTTGGTTGGGCGCGCAAGCCTGACTAGACTGTTCCCCGCCGCGCCCGGGACTGTCCGGGCTCGAAATCCAAGGAGACCACCGTGGCCTATACCCTCCCCGAGTTGCCGTATGCCTACGATGCGCTGGAACCGCACATCGATACGGAGACGATGAAGATCCACCACACCAAGCACCACCAGACCTACATCAATAACGTCAACGCCGCGCTGGAAGGCACCGAGTATGCCGACCTGCCGGTCGAGGAACTGGTGGCCAAGCTGAAGACGCTGCCGGACAACCTGCAGGGCCCGGTGCGCAACAACGGCGGCGGCCACGCCAACCACACCCTGTTCTGGACGGTGATGTCGCCCAGCGGCGGCGGCGAGCCCAAGGGCGACGTGGCCAAGGCGATCGACAAGGACCTCGGCGGCTTCGAGAAGTTCAAGGAAGCTTTCACCAAGGCCGCGCTGACCCGCTTCGGCAGCGGCTGGGCCTGGCTGAGCGTGACCCCCGACAAGAAGGTCGTGGTCGAGAGCAGCGCCAACCAGGACACCCCGCTCAGCGAGGGCAACACGCCGATCCTGGGCCTGGACGTGTGGGAACACGCCTATTACCTGAAGTACCAGAACCGCCGCCCGGAATACATCGGCGCGTTCTACAACGTGGTCAACTGGGACGAAGTCGAGCGTCGCTACCAGGCGGCCGTGAAGTAAGTCGCCACGCACGTGTGCACAGGGCGCCCCGGTTCTGCCGGGGCGCTTTTTTTTTTCGCCCGCGTCGTCGCCCCGAACCGGCCGGGCGCGCCGCGGGCATGAAAAAAGCCCCGGCTTGCGGCCGGGGCTTTCGGTGTCGCGGGACAGGCGCGTCTATCGCATCGCCTGGCCGGCCTCGCGTTCCTGCTTCTCGCGCCATTCCTTCGACGGCTCGTCCAGCCGGTCGCCGAGCATGCGCCGGACCACGATGAAGAACACCGGGATCAACAGCAGGCCGAGGAAGGTGGCGAACATCATGCCACCGATCACGCCAGTGCCGATCGCGTGGCGGGCATTGGCGCCGGCGCCGGTGGACAGGGCCATCGGCACCACGCCCATGATGAACGCGAAGGACGTCATCAGGATCGGGCGGAAGCGCAGGCGTGCGGCCTCGATGGTCGCGTCGCGCAGGGTCTTGCCGGCCAGGCGCTGCTCCACGGCGAACTCGATGATCAGGATCGCGTTCTTGGCCGCAAGACCAATGATCGTGATCAGGCCGATCTTGAAGAAGATGTCGTTCGGCAGGCCACGCATCAGGCTCAGCAGCACCGCGCCGAGCATGCCCAGCGGCACCACCAGCAGCACCGCCACCGGGATCGACCAGCTCTCATAGAGCGCCGCCAGGCAGAGGAACACGACCACGATCGACAGCACCAGCAACAGCGTGGCGGCATTGCCGGCCAGGATCTCCTGGTAGGACATGCCGGACCAGTCGTAGCCGAAGCCGGGCGGCAGGTCGTTGCTGACGATGCCTTCCATGATCTGCATCGCCTCGCCCGAGCTGTGGCCCGGGGCAGGGGAGCCCACGATATTCACCGCGGCGTAGCCCTGGTAGCGGTTCAGCGACGGCGGGCTGGTGATCCAGTTCGCATCGACCACCGTACTCAGCGGCACCATGCTGCTGGTGAGCGGGCTCGGCGTGTAGAAGCTGGCCAGCGATTCGGCGCCGGTGCGGAACGGAGCATCGGCGCGCAGGTTCACGCGCTTGATGCGGCCCTCGTAGAAGAAGTCGTTGGCATACACCGGCGCGAGCATCAGGCTGATCGCGTTGTAGATGTCGCCGACTTCCAGGCCCATCGACTGGGCCTGCACGCGGTCCACCTGCAGCTGCAGCTGCGGGGCGTCCTCGAGGCCGTTCGGACGCACGCCGACCAGTGCCGGGTTCTGCGCGGCCTGGCCCAGCAGGATGTTGCGCGCCTGGGTCAGCGCCGCCTGGCCCTGGCCGGTGCGGTCCTGCAGCCACATGTCGAAGCCGCCGAACTGGCCCAGGCCCTGCACCGTCGGCAGGTTGACCACGAAGATGGTGGCCTCCTTGATCCCGTACAGCGCGCCGTTGGCCTGCTGGATGAACTCCGGTGCGGTCAGCTTGCGGTCTTCCCACGGCTTGAGCCGGATGAAGGCCATGCCGACGTTCTCGCCCTGGCCGACGAAGCTGAAGCCGGCCACCTGCAGCATGCTCTGGTAGCCGTCGATGCCCTGCAGCCGCCCGCGCATCTGCTCGAACACGCCCTGCGTGCGCTGCAGGGTCGCACCCGGCGGCAGCTGCACGATCGCCAGCGCGTAGCCCTGGTCTTCCTCCGGCAGGAAGCTGCCCGGCATGCGGGTGAACAGGAAGCCGCACAGCAGCGCCAGCACCGCGAACAGGATCATCCAGCGCGGCGCGTGCTTGACCGCACTGCCGATGTGGCCCACGTAGGTGTGGCTGACCTTGTCGTAGTACTTGTTGAACAGGCGGAACACCACGTTGGAGTTGGCGTGGTGGCTGGGCTTGAGGAAAGTCGCGCACAGCGCCGGGGTGAAGCCCAGCGCAAGGAACGCCGAGAACGCCATGGCAATGGCAATGGTCAGCGCGAACTGCTTGTAGATCTCGCCGGCCGCGCCGCCCTGCAGCGCGCTGGGGATGAACACCGCGGCCAGGACCACGGTGATCGCGACCACCGCGCTGGTGATCTGGCCCATCGCCTTGACCGTGGCCTCGCGCGGGGGCAGGCCTTCCTCGGTCATGATGCGCTCGACGTTCTCGATCACCACGATCGCGTCGTCCACGACAATGCCGATCGACAGCACCATCGCGAACAACGTCAGCTGGTTGATCGTGAAGCCGATGATCGACATGCCCAGGAACGTGCCGAGCAGGGCGACCGGGATGACCAGGGTCGGGATGATGGTGGCGCGGATGTTCTGCAGGAAGATCAGCATCACCAGGAACACCAGCACCACCGCCTCGATGAGGGTCTTGACGACTTCCTCGATCGAGATCTTGACGAAGGTGGTGCTGTCGTACGGGGCGACCCAGGTCACGCCTTCGGGGAAGGTGGACTGCAGTTCGTCCATCTTCGCGCGCACCGCGTCGGCCACGTTCAGGGCGTTGGCGCCCGGCAGCAGCTGCACCGCGAACGCACCGATCGGCTTGCCGTCCAGCTTGGTGTCGAAGCCGTAGGAGCCGGGGCCGAAGTTGACCCGGGCCACGTCGCGCAGGCGCACGGTCGAACCGTCGCTGTTGGCGCGCAGGATGATGTCCTCGAACTGCGCGGGCGTGCTGAAGCGGCCCTCGGCCGAGACCGTGGCGGTGAACGCCTGGCCATCGGGCGCCGGGTCGGAGCCGACCGAGCCGGCGGCGAACTGCACGTTCTGCGCGCGGATCGCACCCAGCACCTGGGTGGCCGACAGGCCGAAGCCCTGCAGCTTCTCCGGGTCCAGCCAGATGTTCATCGCGTACTCGGAGCCGAACTGCTGCACGCTGCCGACGCCGGGGATGCGCGAGATCTGGTCGATCACGCGCGAACCGTTGATGTCGTTAAGCGCGTTGCGGTCCACCGCCGGGTTGTCGGAGACCAGGCCGATCGCCATCAGGAAGCCGGCGTTGGCCTTGGCCACCACCACGCCCTGCTGGGTCACTTCGGTCGGCAGGCGCGGGGTCGCCAGCGCGACCTTGTTCTGCACCTGGACCTGGGCGATGTCCGGATTGGTGCCGGTCTCGAAGGTCAGGGTGATGCTGGCGCGGCCGGTGGCGCTGGACGAGGAGCTGAAGTACAGCAGGTGGTCGATGCCGGTGAGCTGCTGCTCGATGACCTGGGTGACCGCCCGTTCGACCGTGGACGCGCTGGCGCCGGGATAGCTGGCACCGACGGTGACCTGGGGCGGGGCGATGTTGGGATAGGACTCCACGCCGAGGCCGAGGATCGCGATCACGCCCGAAAGCGAGATCAGGATCGCCACGACCCAGGCGAAGACCGGGTGGTTGATGAAGAACTTGGGCATTGGCGGAAGTCCTTACTCGGCCGGCTTGTCGCCGGCGGGCGCCTTGGCTGGCGTGCCGTCCTTGGTCGGCGTACCGCCCTTGGCCGGAGCGGCGGTGCCGGGGGCACCGGCGGGAGCGCCCGGCTGCCACGGCGTCGCGGTCACCGGCGCACCCTCGCGGGCCTTCTGCACGCCCGAGACGATCACCTTGTCACCGGCCTTCAGGCCGGCGGTGACGATCCACTGGCCGTCGTGGGCCGCGCTGGTGGTCAGGTCGCGGCGCTCGACATTGCCGTCGGCGCCGATCACGCGGGCGAACGCGCCGTTGGCATCGCGCAGCACCGCTTCCTGCGGCACCAGGAACACCTCGTGCAGCTCGCCCATGTTGACCTTCAGGGTGACGAAGCTGCCGGGGAACAGCGTGTTGCCGGGATTCGGAACCTGCGCGCGCAGCGACACCGCGCCGGTTTCCGGGTCGACCGTGGTGTCGGAAAAGTCGACCACGCCGGGCTGCTCGTGGACGCGGTCGCCGGGCAGCACGACCTGCACGGTCGCCTTGCCGGTGGCGGCGAGGGACACGTTGGAGGCGGCACGCAGCCGGGCCAGCTCGGTCGAGCTGATCGAGAAGTTGGCGAACAGCGGATCGAGCTGGTCGACCGTGGTCAGCAGGGTGGCATCGCCCTGGCCGACCAGGGCGCCCTCGGTGACCCGCTGCTTGCCGGCGCGACCGGCGATGGGCGAGGTGACCTTGGCGTAGCCCAGGTTGATCCGGGCGGTGCTGACGTTGGCGCGCGCCGCTTCCACCGCGGCACCGGCGCTGCGCTCGGCGGCGATGGCATTGTCCAGGTCGTTCTGCGAAACGAACTTCTGCGGCACCAGCCGGCGCGCGCGCTCGGCCAGGGCGCGGGCATTGGCGTAGGTCGCCTCGGCCTGGGCCAGCTGGCCCTGGGCCACGCCCAGCGAAGCCTGCAGCGGGGCCGGGTCGATCTCGAACAGCAGCTGGCCTTCGCGCACATCGCTGCCTTCCTCGTACACCCGCCGCAGCAGCACTCCCGGCACGCGCGCGCGCACGTCGGCGCTGCGGTACGGGGACAGGCGGCCGACCAGGTCGCGGGTCAGCGGCACGGTCTGCGACTTGACTTCGACCACGCCCACTTCGGGCGGCGGCGGGGCAGCGGCCTGTTCCTTGCCGCCGCATGCGGCCAGCGCAAGCAGGCCGGAGGCCAGGAGGATTGATCGATGGAGGCGCATCGGGAGGCGCATCTGAAACTCCGGGGGGTCAGGAACGGAAAGAGGGGGGGGCGAAGGCACGCAGGAAGCTGTCGACCGCAAATTCCGCCCAATGTGACTGCTGGCCGGTTGTGTCGCGGTGAGGAACCAGGAACCGCTGCCGGTCGAAATCCAGGCCGGTGATCATGCCAAGCAGCAGCTCGGCTGCGCAGTGCGGATCGTCATGTCTTAGCAGGCCCCGGCGCATGGCCTGTTGCAGCCAGGCGGCCAGGCGGCCCTGCAGGCCCTCGATCCAGATCGCGTACAGCGCCCGGACCTCGTCGGGGAACTGGGTCGCCTGGCCGGTGAGCAGGCGGGCAGTACCGATCGTGCCGGGTGCGGACAGCGCGGCCAGGTGGTCGCGGGCGAAGGCCACCAGTGTCGCGCGCAGGGTCGCCGCGTCCGGGGTGCCGGCGAGCATGGTGGCGTTGCGGCTGTCGTCGCTGAGCACCTGCAGCAGCAGCGCCTGCTTGGAGCCGTAGCGTGCGTACAGCGTCTGCTTGGAGCAGCCGGCGCGCGCGGCGACCGCGTCCATGCTGATCTGCACGCCCTGCTCGCGGACCAGTTCGCGCACAGCGGCGTGCACCCGCTGGTGGCGGGCGTCCTCGGGCGGGCGCTGGCTGGAGGCGGGCTGCATCGGGACTGGACTATACCGTCCAGTTCACTTATTTGAAAGCGGGCTTTTCTTCCGTCCTGCAGCAAGGCTCCCGCAACATGCGTGGCTACAATGCGCGCACACACTTTGCTGCGGAGTTCCAGTCCCATGAAATCCACTTCTTCCGGTGGCAAACGCATGACGAAGCCAGCCAGGGCCACGCCGGCGAAAGCGGCGGCGTCCGCGGCGTCGGGGCGCTTCTCGCTGGAGCCGGTGTATGCGGCCGCGCGCCGCCTTGCGCCGGCCGCGCGCCAGGCCGAGCTGCAGGAATTCCTCGGCGAGTTCTACCGCCGGCTGGAAGAAGACGAGTATCCGCAGCACACGCCGCAGACCTGGGCCGCGATGGGCATCGACATCCTCGGCTTCGCGCGAAAGCGCAAGCCCGGCACGGCCAGCGTGCGCGTGTTCAACCCGACCGCCGCGGCCAACGGCTGGGATTCGCCGTACACGATCCTGCAGATCGTCAACGACGACATGCCGTTCCTGGTCGACTCGGTCAGCATGGCGCTGGCCGACATGGGCGTGGGCGTGCACGTGCTGGGCCATCCGCTGGTGCGCATCGCCCGCGACGGCAACGGCAAGCTGCTCTCGGTCGGCGACGGCCGTCCCGAATCGATGATGCTGCTGGAGATCGACCGCCAGCCGCCGTCCGCGATGCGCGAGATCGAGCAGCGCGTGGCCGCGGTGCTGGCCGAGGTCCGCGGCGTGGTCGCCGACTGGGGGCTGATGCGCGAGCGCATGCAGGTGCTGGCCGACGACCTGGCCACGCGGCGCATGCCGGTGGACGATACCGGCCGGCGCGAGGCGCAGGAGTTCCTGCGCTGGACCGCGGCCGACCACTTCATCCTGTACGGCTACCGCGAATACAAGGTGGTGAAGCAGGGCGGCGAATCGGTGCTGGCCCCGGTCGAGGGCTCGGGCCTGGGCCTGATGCGCGGCAAGGACAACGCGCCGCCGCGGCCGGTGAAGTCGCTGGCCGCGCACGGGCTGAACCAGTCCGGCACCCCCGAGGCGCTGATCCTGACCAAGACCAACGCCCGCTCGCGGATCCACCGCAAGGGCTACATGGACTACATCGGCGTGCTGGAGTTCGATGCCAACGGCACGATCACCGGCGAGCAGCGCTTCCTCGGCCTGTACACCTCCAGCGCCTACAACCGCCGGCCGTGGGAGATCCCGCTGGTGCGCGAGCGCTACGAGCACGTCATGCGCCGCAGCGGCCTGTCGCCGAGCAGCCACAGCGGCAAGGCGCTGCGCCACATCCTGGAGACGCTGCCGCGCGAGGAGCTGTTCCAGTCCAGCGAGGAAGAGTTGTACCGCACCGCGACCGGCGTGCTTGGCCTGCAGGAGCGGGTCCGCAGCCGGCTGTTCCTGCGCCGCGACCGCTACGGCCGCTTCTTCTCGGCGCTGGTCTACATCCCGCGCGAGCGCTTCAACACCGACGTGCGCCTGCGCATCGAGGCGCTGCTGAAGGACGCGCTGCACGGCGAGCAGGTCGATTCGAGCGTGGTGCTGGGCGAGTCTCCGCTGGCCCAGCTGCACCTGATCGTGCGCCCGCGCGCGGGCACAGTGGCCGACCTGGACACCGGCGAGCTCGAGCGCCGCCTGGCCCACCTGCTGCGCAACTGGCAGGACGACCTGCGCGAACTGCTGATCGCCCGTCATGGCGAGGCCGAGGGCCTGCGCCTGGCCAACGTCTACGGCCGCGCCCTGCCGGCGGGCTACATCGAGGACATCTCGCCGGAGCTGGCCGCCAACGACGTCGAGCAGCTGGCCGCGCTGACCGGCCCGGACGACCTGCGGCTGAGCCTGCACGCGGTCAGCCGCGAGGGCACTTCCGGCCTGCGCCTGAAGCTGTACCGCCAGCACGACGACATCCCGCTGTCGGACGTGCTGCCGCTGATGGAGAACATGGGCCTGAAGGTCATCTCCGAGCACCCGTACCGGCTGCAGGCCAGCCTGGACAACGGCGGCAGCCAGCCGATCTACATCCAGGACTTCGAGGTCGAGCGCGCCGCCGCCGGCGGCGACATCGGCGCGCTGGCGCCGGCGTTCGAGCAGGCCTTCGCTGCGATCTGGTCGGGCCGCGCCGAGAACGACGGGCTCAACCGCCTGGTCCTGTCCGCCGGACTGGAATGGCGCCAGGTCGCGCTGCTGCGCGGCTACTGGAAGTACCTGCTGCAGACCGGCGTGCCGTTCTCGCAGAACTACGTCGAGGAGACGCTGGGCCGCTATCCGTTGCTGGCGCGGCTGCTGGTCGAACTGTTCGAGGCCCGTTTCCACCCGTCCACCGGCCATGAAACAGCCGCGCAGATCCTGGCCGGGCAGCAGCGCCTGGTCGACCACCTGCGCGTGCTGGCCGGCGGCGACGAGTCGGTGATCCGTTCGCTGCAGGAGGTGGTCGATGCGCGCAGCGCCGATCGCGCCACCCAGGAGAGCGTCACCCGCGGCGCGCTGCTGAAACTGCTCGACCGCGTCTCCAGCCTGGACGACGATCGCATCCTGCGCGGTTTCATCGGCGCGATCGACGCGACCCTGCGTACCGGGTATTTCCAGATGGCCGCCGACGGCCAGCCCGGCCACTGCATCAGCTTCAAGTTCGATTCGGCGCTGGTGCCGGACCTGCCCAAGCCGCGTCCGTACCGCGAGATCTTCGTCTACGGCCCGCGCGTGGAAGGCGTGCACCTGCGCTTCGGCCCGGTCGCCCGCGGCGGCCTGCGCTGGTCGGACCGGCGCGAGGACTTCCGCACCGAGGTGCTGGGCCTGGTCAAGGCGCAGATGGTGAAGAACACCGTGATCGTGCCGGTCGGCGCCAAGGGCGGCTTCTTCGTCAAGCAGCCGCCGGTGTCCGGCGACCGCGACGCGGTGCTGGCCGAGGGCGTGGCCTGCTACAAGCTGTTCATCCAGGGCCTGCTCGACATCACCGACAACATCGTCGACGGCAGGATCGTGCCGCCGCGCGACGTGGTCCGCCACGACCAGGATGATCCGTACCTGGTGGTCGCCGCCGACAAGGGCACCGCGACCTTCTCCGACATCGCCAACGGCCTGGCCATCGCCCATGGCTTCTGGCTGGGCGACGCGTTCGCCTCGGGCGGGTCGGTCGGCTACGACCACAAGGGCATGGGCATTACCGCCCGCGGCGCGTGGGAGTCGGTCAAGCGCCATTTCCGCGCACTGGGCCGCGACTGCCAGAGCGAGGACTTCAGCTGCGTCGGCATCGGCGACATGTCCGGTGACGTGTTCGGCAACGGCATGCTGCTGTCGAAGCACATCCGCCTGGTCGCCGCGTTCGACCACCGCCACATCTTTCTGGATCCGGAACCCGACGCGGCGACGTCGTTCGCCGAGCGCGAGCGCCTGTTCCGCCTGCCACGATCGAGCTGGGCCGATTACGACGGCAAGCTCATCAGCAAGGGCGGCGGCATCCATCCGCGCAGCGCCAAGTCGATCGAGATCACCCCGCAGGTCCGCACCGTGCTCGGCCTGGACGAAGGGGTCAAGGCGCTGTCGCCGAACGAGCTGATGTCGGCGATCCTGCGCGCGCCGGTGGACCTGCTCTGGAACGGCGGCATCGGCACCTACGTCAAGGCCTCCACCGAGCAGAACGCCGACGTCGGCGACCGCGCCAACAACGCGCTGCGGGTCAACGGCGGCCAGCTGCGCTGCCGGATCGTGGGCGAGGGCGGCAACCTGGGCATGACCCAGCTCGGCCGGATCGAGGCGGCGCAGGGCGGTGTGCTGCTCAACACCGACTTCATCGACAACTCCGCCGGCGTGGACACCTCCGACCACGAGGTGAACATCAAGATCCTGCTCAACGACGTGGTCCGCTCGAAGAAGCTGACCATGCCCGCGCGCAACAAGCTGCTGGCGTCGATGACCGACGAGGTCGCGCGGCTGGTGCTGCTGGACAACACCCGCCAGAACCAGGCGATCAGCCTGATGGAACGGATGAGCGTCAAGCGGCTCGGTTCCAAGCAGCACTTCATCCGCACTTTGGAGCAGCAGGGCCTGCTCGACCGCCAGATCGAGTTCCTGCCGTCCGACGCGGAGCTGTCGGCACGCAAGGCGCGCGGGCAGGGCATGACCCGGCCGGAACTGGCGGTGCTGCTGTCGTACTCCAAGCTGGTCGCGTTCCAGCAGCTGCTCGACTCGGACATCCCCGAGGATCCGTACCTGTCCAAGGAGCTGCAGCGCTACTTCCCGGTGCCGCTGCAGAAGAAGTACGCCGACGAGATGGAGCGGCACCGCCTGAAGCGTGAAATCATCGCCACCGCGGTGACCAACGCCACCATCAACCGGATGGGCGCGACCTTCCTACTGCGCATGCAGGAGGACACCGGACGCAGCCCGGCCGAGGTGGCCAAGGCCTATACGATCAGCCGCGAGACGCTGGACGCGCGGATGCTGTGGACGCAGATCGACGCGCTCGACGGCAAGCTGCCCGAGGCCGCGCAGGTCGACGCCCTGCAGGTGATCTGGAACCTGCAGCGCTCGTTCGTGCGCTGGCTGCTCAACCGGCCCGGCCCGATGCCCAGCATTACAGAGGCGGTGGACCGCTATCGCGATCCGTTCAACGACATCCGCGAGGCCTCCGGCGTGCTGCCCGATTCGCAGCGTCCGGCCTACGAGGCCTCGCTGCGCGAGTGGCGCGACAAGGGCATGCCGCCGAAGCTGGCCCAGCAGCTGGCCGAGCTGCCGTACCTGGAACCGGCGTTCGACATCATCGAGCTGGCCCGCTCGCGCAAGCTCAAGCCGGTGGACGTCTCGCGCGTGCACTTCCGCCTCGGCGACGCCTTGCGACTGCCGTGGCTGTTCGAGCAGATCGACGCGCTGGCGGTCGACGGCCGCTGGCACGCCGTCGCCCGCGGGGTGATGCGCGACGAACTGGCCGCGCACCACCGCGTGCTGGCCGGCCAGGCCATGTCGCAGCCCGGCGGCGATGCGGATGCGAAGGTACGGCACTGGCTGGCGCGCGACGATGCGGCCCTGCGCTTCACCCTGGGCATGCTCAACGAGCTGTCGGCGCAGAAGACGCTCGACTATCCGACCCTGTCGGTGGCGGTGCAGAAGCTCGGGCAGCTGGCCGCGCGCGGCTGACGTGGATCGCGGATGCCGGCACCGTGCCGGCATCCGCGCCGTCCGCCGGATGCTTGCATCCGCCAGCGCCCGTCTGGCCGGTGGGGTACACCTGCGCATCGCATGCACGGCGCCGCGTACCGGTATCGGCCGGGTATCCTCTTGGCAGGGACGCACGCCGTCCATCCTGGAGAATCCGATGAGCACCGCCCCCCGCATCGCCTTCCTCGCCAGCACCTCGGCCAATGCGCAGCAGGCGCTGGAGGCGATGGTCACCCGCCACGGTCAGCATCCGCTGGAGGAGGCGGACGTGATCTGCGCGCTCGGCGGCGACGGCTTCATGCTGCAGACGCTGCATCGCCACGGTGGCACCGGCAAACCGGTCTACGGCATGAAACTGGGCACGGTCGGGTTCCTGATGAACCACTTCCATGATGAGGACCTGCTCGAGCGGATCGCCATGGCCGAGCCGGCCAAGCTGCGCCCGCTGGAGATGGTGGCGCAGACCGAGTCGGGCACCAGCACCGGCTCGCTGGCCTACAACGAGGTCTCGCTGCTGCGGCAGACCCGCCAGGCCGCACACATCCGCATCGGCCTGAACGGGCAGACCCGGCTGGACGAACTGATATGCGATGGCGTGATGGTAGCTACTCCCGCAGGGAGTACCGCCTACAACTTCTCGGCGCACGGCCCGATCCTGCCGCTGGGTTCGCACACCATCGCGTTGACGCCGATCGCCGCGTTCCGGCCGCGGCGCTGGCGCGGCGCGATCCTGAAGGCCAACACCGAGATCCGCTTCGAGGTGCTGGATCCGTACAAGCGCCCGGTCAGCGTGACCGCCGATTCGCATGAAACGCGCGACGTGGTGGAGGTGGTGATCCGCGAATCGGTGGACCGCACCGTGACGCTGTTGTTCGATCCGGAACACAACCTCGAGGAACGTATCCTCAGCGAACAATTCGTGGTATGAACTGAATCGCTGGTGCTCGACACCGGCCCGCCGGGTTGAGGGGAGTGGTTTCCCGGCGTGACAACCAAGGAATCATCGAGCTTCAACGGAAGGGGAGGGGTCCCGTGAAGTTGTGGTATTTGATGCTGCTCTGCGCCATGCCGGTGCAGGCGGCTGCTGCTGGATGCATGTTCACAAGCAACGTGAAGCCGTTCGAGGCCGATACTTCGGCGCTGGTCGACAACACGGAAATTCCCGCACCCGAGATCGAAGGCTCCAGCGTGACCCGGGGCATCGGCGGCGGCGCGACCTGCGATGCACTGGGCTTCATGTCGATCAAGTTGAGGTGGCCGCGCGGCAGCGACTACGACCTCGAAGACATCGGCTTCGAATACCGGGTGGTCAATGGCGACGCGCCGGCCGGGCTGATCCCGGCCACGGTGGTGGCATCGCCGATTTCCGGGCGCAAGGCCGAGCACCAGTTCACCTGGCAGGACGTGCCCACCACGGAACAGAGGCCACTGCACCTGGAGCTGGAGGTACGGGCGGTGACCCGCGACCACCAGCGCGGCGCGCCGGTGCGGGTGACGATCGGGTCGTAGGAAGCTGGCGCCGCACGGCGCCGGCCACATGGTCGATAATGCGACCATGGCCCGACCCGACGACAACAGCCCCCGCCTGCTCACCGTCGCGGTGACATCGCGGGCGCTGTTCGACCTGGAGGAGAGCCACGCGCTGTACGAGCGCGAGGGCGTGGATGCCTACGCCGGCTACCAGCGCCGGCTCGAGGACCAGATCCTCGAGCCGGGCGTGGCTTTCCCGGTCGTGCGCAAGCTGCTGGCGTTGAACCGGCGCCTGCCTGCCGGCGCGCCGCAGGTAGAGGTGATCCTGCTGTCGCGCAACTCGGCCGATACCGGGCTGCGCATCTTCAACTCGATCCAGCACCACGGCCTGGGCATCGTCCGCGCGGTGTTCACCGCCGGCGAGCCGACCTGGCCGTACGTGGCGCCGTTCGGCACCGACCTGTTCCTGTCGGCCAATCCGGAATCGGTGCGGCGCTCGCTGCAGCACGGCGTGGCCGCCGCGACCATCCTGCCGGCGCGCGCCGCCGATGCCGCACGCGATCAGCTGCGCATCGCCTTCGACGGCGACGCGGTGATCTTCGGCGACGAGAGCGAACGCATCTCGCGCGAGCAGGGCGTGGAGGCGTTCGGCCTGCACGAGCGCCAGCGCGCGCACGTGCCGCTGTCCGGCGGGCCGTTCCGCAGCTTCCTGTCGGCGCTGCATGAACTGCAGGCCGCCTTCCCGGTGGGCGAGGATGCACCGATCCGCACCGCGCTGGTCACCGCGCGCTCGGCGCCGGCGCACGAGCGGGTGATCCGCACCCTGCGTGAATGGGGCGTGCGCCTGGACGAGGCGCTGTTCCTGGGCGGACGCGCCAAGGGGCCGTTCCTGGCGGCGTTCGGCGCGGATATCTTCTTCGACGACTCGGCGCAGAACATCGACAGCGCCCGCCAGCACGTCGCCGCCGGGCACGTGCCGCACGGCGTGGCCAACCCGGACTGAAGGCGCGGCCTCCGGCGCGGGCACCTCGCCGACGACCCGGCGCAGAACATCGACAGCGCCTGCCAGCACGTCGCCGCCGGCACGTGCCGCACGGCGTCGCCAACCCGGACTGAAGGCGCGGCCTCCAGCGCGGGCACCTCGCCGACGACTCGGCGCAGAACATCGACAGCGCCCGCCAGCACGTCGCCGCCGGGCACGTGCCGCACGGCGTGGCCAATCCGGACTGAAAGGCGCGGCCTCCGGCGCGGGCACCTCGCCGACGACCCGGCGCGGAACATCGACAGCGCCCGCCAGCACGTCGCCGCCGGCATGTTCCGCACGGCAGCGCCGATCCAGCGGACAGGCGTCGGATCAGCCGGTCGCGGCGAGCGGGCGTGCCCCGGCCAGTTCCAGCAGGCGGCCGGCGATGCGGTCCAGCGGCAGCACTTCCTGTACCGCGCCGAGTTTCACCGCCGCCCCGGGCATGCCCCAGACCACGCTGGTCGCCTCGTCCTGGACCAGGGTTGCCGCGCCGGCGTCGCGCAGCTCCAGCAGGCCGCGCGCGCCGTCATCGCCCATGCCGGTGAGGATCGCGCCCACCGCGTTGCCGCCCGCGCTCTGCGCGACCGAGCGGAACATCACGTCGACCGCCGGCCGGTGGCGGTTCACCGGCGGCCCGGCATCGACCCGGCAACGCCAGCGGGCACCGTCACGGATCACCCGCAGGTGGCGGTCGCCGGGCGGCAGGTAGGCATGGCCGGGCAGGATCGCCTCGCCGTCGCCGGCCTCGCGCACCAGCATCGGCGAATGCCGGTCCAGGCGGTCGACGAACGCGCGGCTGAAGCCGCCCGGGATGTGCTGGGTGATGACGATCGCCGGTGCGTCCGCTGGCATCTGCTCCAGCACCAGGCGCAGTGCCTCGGTGCCGCCGGCCGACGCGCCGATCGCGATCAGGCGGTCGGTGGTGCGGAAGCGCGCGGCGGTGGCCGCGGCCGGGCGCGGCGGTGGCGCCGTCCCCAGTTTCAGGGCGGGGCGTGCCAGCGGCTGCACCCGCGCGCGCGCGGCGGCCTTGACCTTGGCGATCAGCTCGGCGGCGTACTCGCCCAGGCCGCGGGCCACGTCGAGTCTTGGTTTGGTGACGAAGTCGACCGCGCCCAGGGCCAGCGCCTGCAGGGTGATCTCGGCGCCGCGCTCGGTCAGCGATGACACCATCAGCACCGGCATCGGCCGCAGCCGCATGATGTTCTCGAGGAACGCCAGCCCGTCCATGCGCGGCATCTCCACGTCCAGGGTCAGCACGTCGGGATTGAGGCGCTTGATCTTCTCGCGCGCCAGCAGCGGGTCCGACGCGGTGCCGACCACCTCGATGCCCGGATCGCTGCCGAGCAGCTCGGTGAGCACCTGCCGTACCACCGCCGAATCGTCGACGACCAGGACTTTGACCCTGTCCATCAGAACAGCTCCACGCCACCGCTGACCGGAGTCCGCGACAGGCGCTGGCGCACTGCCGACTCGGCGGCGGCGACCTCGGCGTCGTGCGCGTGCGGCAGGCGGTTGACCATGACCTTGCCGGTCTGCGGGAAGAAGAACACCTTGCGCGGATGGATCCCGCGCAGGTCCTCGGCGACCACCGGGATGCGCTCGGCGGCCAGGTAGGCCAGCACGAAATCGGCGTTGCGGGTGCCGACCGGGTTGCTGGTGAAGCCCTTGAGCACGTTGGCGCCGCCGAACACCTTGGCCTCCAAGCGCTTGCGGCTCGCGCCGCGCTTGAGCAGCTCGTTGATCAGCACTTCCATCGCGTAGCTCCCGTAGCGCGCCGGCGCGCCATCGCCGGTGTTGCCCTCGGGCAGCAGGAAGTGGTTCATCCCGCCCAGCTGCAGCATCGGGTCGCGGATGCAGGCGGCCACGCAGGAGCCGAGCACGGTCACCAGCGCGGTGCCGTCGTCCACCACCAGGTACTGGGTCGGCAGCAGCTTGGCCGCCGGCACCTTGAACTGCGGGTCGCGGTAGCGCAGGACCGCATCCGCCTGCAGCGCCGCGCCGCTCATGCGCGCGCCGCCGGGTTGCGCCGGTACAGGGTGCGGCCGCAGGGCTGGATCAGGTCGGCGGCGTGCAGGTAGTTCTCCGAATGGCCGGTGTAGAGCAGGCTGCCGGCGTCCATCTGGGTGACCAGCCGCGACAGGATCCCGCGCTGTGTCGGCTTGTCGAAATAGATCATCACGTTGCGGCAGAACACCGCGGTGAACGGGCCACCGACGTCGTAGCGCGGCGCGAGCAGGTTCAGCGGGCGGAATTCGACCAGGGCCTGCAGCGCGGGATTGACCCGGCAGCGGCCCTCGTTCGGGCCAGTGCCGCGCTGGAAGTAGCGGCGGCGGGTCTCCAGGTCCAGTTCGGCGATGCGGTCGATGCCGTAGACACCATTGCGTGCGGTCGCCAGCACCTGGGTATCGATGTCGGTGGCCAGGATCCGCACCGGCGGGGTCAGGGTGCCGAATGCCTCGCAGGCGGTGATCGCCATCGAGTAGGGTTCCTCGCCGGTGGACGCAGCGCAGGACCAGAGCCGGATCGGGCCGGCGGCCGTGGCGCTCTCGCGCAGCTGCGCGTGCAGCCGGTCGAAGTGGTGCGGCTCGCGGAAGAACGCGGTGAGGTTGGTGGTCAGCGCGTTGGTGAACGCCTGCCATTCCGCGTCGTCCGGATCGGCGTCGAGCTGGTCCAGGTAGGTGCCGAAGTCGGCCAGGCCGAGCGCGCGCAGGCGCCGCGAGAGACGGCCGTAGACCATGTCGCGCTTGGCCGGTGCCAGGGCGATGCCGGCGCGGGCGTGGATCATCTGGCAGACCCGGCGGAAATCGCGGTCCGAGAACGGGAACTCGCGATGGTCCGTGGGCGGGTGCGGAAGGTGGGTAGCGCTCATCTCGGTTCCGGAAGCGGGGGGGCGCGGCCGTGCAGGCCGGACTGCTTGACCATCTCGACCACGTCCGCCGGCGGGATCTTCTCGGTGAGGATTTTCCGCAGCGCCTGGTAGCCGCCGGTCTTGAGGTAGTTCTCGTACGACCACGGCTTGTCGAAGTGCAGCGTCGTGTAGACCGCCTGGTGTTCCTTCGGGGCCGGGCCGACCGGGCCGTAGCCCTCGGAAATCTTGGTGTGGTGTGCCATCTGCGGTGGCCTCACTTCAGTCCGTCGAGCAGCTCGTCCACCTTCGCGGTGGTGAGCTTCTCGTGGTAATGGCCGTTGACCACGACCACGGGGGCGCCGCAGCACGCGGCCACGCATTCTTCCTCGCGCTTGAGGTAGACACGGCCGTCGGCGGTCGACTCGCCCAGCTTGCAGCCGAGCTTCTGCTCCGCGTGCGCGACCAGCTGCTCGGCGCCGTTGAGCCAGCAGCTGATGTTGGTGCAGAACGCGACGTTGTTGCGACCAACCTTCTGCGTCTCGAACATCGAGTAGAAGGTGGCGACCTCATAGGCCCACACCGGCGGCAGGTCCAGGTACTTGGCGACCGCGGCGATCAGCTCGTCGGTCAGCCAGCCATGGTTCTGTTCCTGGGCCGCATGCAGGCCCTGCAGCACCGCCGACCGCTTGCGGTCCGGCGGGAACTTGGTCAGCCAGTGGTCGATGTGCGCGCGCGTGTCGTCGCTGAGGACGACCATCGGGTCGACGTTGCGCGCGTTCTCGAAATTACCGGTGGCCTTCATCGATCCACCTCACCAAACACAAGGTCATAAGTATTGGACACGGCGGCGGCGATGCCGGCCATCCGCTTCATGGCTGCGTTCATCGGTCGACCTCGC
Organism: Pseudoxanthomonas sp.; assembly: GCA_017745195.1. Lineage (GTDB taxonomy): Bacteria > Pseudomonadota > Gammaproteobacteria > Xanthomonadales > Xanthomonadaceae > Pseudoxanthomonas. The sequence goes on from JAGHZW010000235.1 coordinate 35,387, forward strand.
CGAAAACCAGGTCATAAGTACCGATCATGGCGACGACGTCGGCCAGCATGTGGCCGCGCACGATCTCGTCCATCGAGGACAGGTGCGCGAAACCAGGCGCGCGCAGGTGCACGCGGAACGGCTTGTTGGCGCCGTCGGAAACCAGGTAGCAGCCGAACTCGCCCTTGGGCGCCTCGACCGCGGCGTAGGTTTCGCCGGCCGGCACGCAGTAGCCTTCGGAGAACAGCTTGAAGTGGTGGATCAGGGCTTCCATGTCGTCCTTCATCTCCTCGCGCTTGGGAGGGGCGACCTTGAAGTTCCTGACCATGACCGGGCCGGGGTTGGCCTTCAGCCACTTGATGCACTGGGCGATGATCCGGTTGGACTGGCGCAGTTCGGCGACGCGGACCAGGTAGCGGTCGTAACAGTCGCCTTCCTTGCCTACCGGAATGTCGAAATCCACCGCGTCGTACTTCGCGTAGGGCTGCTTCTTGCGCAGGTCCCACTCGATGCCCGAACCGCGCAGCATCACGCCGGTCATCGCCCAGGCCTTGGCCTGTTCCGGCGAGATCACGCCGATGCCGACGGTGCGCTGCTTCCAGATGCGGTTGTCGGTCAGCAGGGTTTCGTATTCGTCGACGCGCTTGGGGAACTCGCGGGTGAAGTTCTCCAGGTAGTCGAGCATCGAGCCCTCTCGGGCCTCGTTGAAGCGCTTGAGCTTGGCGCCCTTGTGCCAGGGCGATTCCTTGTACTTGGGCATCTGCCCCGGCAGGTCGCGGTACACGCCGCCCGGGCGGTAGTAGGTCGCGTGCATGCGCGCACCACTGACCGCCTCGTACACGTCCATCAGCTCTTCGCGTTCGCGGAACGCGTACAGGAACACCGCCATGGCGCCCAGGTCGAGCGCGTTGGAGCCCAGCCACATCAGGTGGTTCAGGATCCGGGTGACCTCGTCGAACATGGTGCGGATGTACTGCGCACGCTCCGGCGCCTCGATCCCCAGCAGGGTCTCGATCGCGCGCACGTAGGCGTGCTCGTTGCACATCATCGAGCAGTAATCCAGGCGATCCATGTAGCCGATCGACTGGTTGAACGGCTTGGACTCGGCCAGCTTCTCGGTGCCGCGGTGGAGCAGGCCCACGTGCGGATCGGCGCGGACGATGGTCTCGCCGTCCATCTCCAGGATCAGGCGCAGCACGCCATGCGCGGCCGGGTGCTGCGGGCCGAAGTTCATGGTGTAGTTGCGGATCTCCTGCTTCGGCTCGGCGGAATTGCCGGGCGCGGCAGCAGGATGGAAGCTCGTTTCGGTACTCATCTGGGCGCTCACTTGGCCGCTCCCCGCTGCGCGGCTTCGCCGGCCGCGGTCTCGTAGCGGGCGTCGTCGCGGATCACCCGCGGCACGCCGACGCGCGGCTCGACCGAGGTGACCGGCTCGTAGACCACGCGCTTGCGCTCTTCGTCGTAACGCACCTCGACATTCCCGATCAGCGGGAAATCCTTGCGGAACGGATGGCCGACGAAACCGTAGTCGGTCAGGATCCGGCGCAGGTCCGGATGGCCTTCGAAGACGATGCCGTACAGGTCGAAGGCCTCGCGCTCGAACCAGTTGGCGCCCGGCCACAGGCCGGTCACCGACGGCACTACCGGCAGCGCGTCGTCGGGCGCGAAGCAACGTACGCGCAGGCGCTGGTTGTTCGCGTAGGAAATCAGGTGCAGCACGGCGGCGAAGCGGCGCTTCGGCACCTCGATCGGGACGACGCGGTCGTCACCCTGCTGGCTGGGCTGCTCGCCCCAGGCGAAGCGGCCGGTGCCCTTGCCTTCCACGCCACGGCTGAAGCCGCCGGACGACACGCCTTCGGTGTCCCACTCGTCGCTGCCGTAGCCCAGGTAGTCGATGCCGCTGACCGCGGTCAGCTGCTCGAAACCGAACTCGTCGCGCAACGCCTGGCAGGTGGCCAGCCAGTCCTGGCCGGCGGCTTCGAGGGTGGTCTCGCCACGGGGTTCGGCCACGGTCACCACCGCGGCCGGGAAGCGGTCGCGCAGGCGTTGGGCGAAGGAGGCAGCTGGCTCGGCCATGGGGCTTGGCGTATTCCGGAGGGGACGTGGGTTCAGCGGTCGATCGTGTTCTTTCTGGCCACGGTCTGCGTGCGCCAGATCTTCTTCTGCAGCTGCAGGATCCCGTAGACCAGCGCCTCGGCCGTCGGCGGGCAGCCCGGCACGTAGACGTCGACCGGGACGACGCGGTCGCAGCCGCGCACCACCGAGTACGAGTAATGGTAGTAGCCGCCGCCGTTGGCGCAGCTGCCCATCGAGATGACCCACTTCGGGTCGGGCATCTGGTCGTAGACCTTGCGCAGCGCCGGGGCCATCTTGTTGACCAGGGTGCCGGCCACGATCATCACGTCGGACTGGCGCGGCGATGGGCGGAACACCACGCCATAGCGGTCAAGGTCCAGGCGCGCGGCGCCTGCGTGCATCATCTCGACCGCGCAGCAGGCCAGGCCGAAGGTCATCGGCCACATCGAGCCGGTGCGGGCCCAGTTGACCAGCGCATCGACGCTGGTGGTGACGTAACCCTTCTCGAGCAGCGGGTTGTCGCCTTCGGGGCGCAGGATGTCGTCGACCCGCCCTTCCGGGATCGGGTTGGTCATCAGGCGATCGAGGGTTTGGATCACTCCCATTCGAGCGCTCCCTTCTTCCAGACGTAGACAAAGCCGAGGAACAGCATCCCGACGAACAGGCCCATGGTGACCAGCGCACGCGGTCCCAGCTCCTGGAACACGAGGGTCCACGGCACGATGAAGATGATTTCCAGGTCGAAGACGATGAACTGGATCGCGATGAGGTAGTAGCGCACGTCGAACTTCATGCGCGCGTCCTCGAATGCCTCGAAGCCGCACTCGTAGGGCGACAGCTTCTGCAGGTCCGGACGGCGCGGTCCGAGCACGTGGCCGACGATGATCAGCGCGACGCCGATACCGGTGGCCACGATCAGGAACAACAGGGTCGGCAGGTATTGGGCCAGCACGTGCGGTTCTCTCTTGCCTCTGCCCGGCGACCGGGCTTGGGTCTGTTTCCGCGAAGGCCGCGGAGCGCCTGTTGCGTCGTCGCCACCGCACCTTCCCTGGAAGGTCCCGGTGATGCCGCGGACGGGCGATATGCCGGGTGTCCGCTGCGATTGTGCACAGCCGCAGAATTGTAGCGGCAGCCCGGCTCGGTAGTAAACGCTTGCACCGTGCCGCGATGCGACAAATCAAAAGAAAAAAGCCCGCATCACGCGGGCCTTGTCCTTACCGCCATCCGACGCGGGTCGCGCCGGCCTTACATGGTGCCCAAGAGGGGACTCGAACCCCTACGACTTTCGTCGCTACCACCTCAAGGTAGTGCGTCTACCAATTCCGCCACCTGGGCTAAAACCTGCGCCGTCCGTGCGGCGGCGCGCATTGTACGCTTTACTGCGCCGGCGGAGCAGCCTCTTTCGACGGCTGCTGCGTCGGCTGCGGCGCGGGAACCGCGTCGGTCGCGGCCGGAGCCGGGGCGCTCGTTTCCGGCACGGCGGCCGGCACCTCGGTTGCCGCCGGGGCGGACGGCGCGACCGGCATCTCGCCAGGCGCCGGCGCACCCTGTGCCGGCGCTGCCGGCTCGCCCATCAGACCCAGGTTCTGCTGGGCTGCCGGGCGGGCGCTGTGGCTGGCGTACCAGGCCATGAACAGGCTGATGCCGAAGAACACCACGGCCAGCCACTTGGTGCTCTTGGACAGGAAGTTGGACGCACCGCGGGCGCCGAACACGGTGCCCGAGGCCCCGGCCCCGAAGCCCGAACCGGCGGCCGCACCGGCGCCGCGCTGCAGCAGGATCAGCGCGATCATCGCGATCGCCACCAGCACGTACACCACGTTGAGGATCAGCATCAGCATTGTCGTGTTGCCTTGTCTTTTTCTCGGCTCTTGCCTTTTACGCCCGGGCGGCCGACGGAGCCGCGCGGGCAATGGCCAGGAAATCCGCGGCCACCAGCGAGGCGCCACCGATCAGCCCGCCATCCACGTCCGGCTGCGCAAACAGGGCGCCGGCGTTGTCGGGCTTCACGCTGCCGCCGTAGATGATCGGCAGGGAATCGGCAATTCTAGCATCGTGCCCGGCGATCTGGCGACGGATGAACGCATGCATCGCCTGGGCCTGCTCCGGGGTCGCGGTCCGGCCGGTGCCGATCGCCCAGACCGGCTCGTAGGCCACCACCGCGTCGGCGAAGCCCTCGACCCCGACCAGGTCCAGGACCGGTTGCAGCTGGCCAGCGATCACCTCCTCGGCCTGGCCGGCATCGCGCTGCTCCAGCCGCTCGCCCATGCACAGGACCGGGCGCAGGCCGGCATTGAGCGCGGCGCGGAACTTGTGCGCGACCAGCTCGCTGCTTTCGTTGTGGTAACGGCGCCGCTCCGAATGGCCGCACAGGCCGTACCGGGCTCCGACATCGACCAGCATCGATGCCGAGACCTCGCCGGTATAAGCGCCCTGCTCGTTGCTGCTCACGTCCTGGGCGCCGAACACCAGCGGCGTGCCTTCGAAGTCCTCGATCAGGTCGCCCAGGTACGGCAGCGGCGGCATGACCAGCAGCTCGACCCCCGGCACCGGTGCTTCAGCGGCGATCTGCGCCACCAGCGAGGTGGCGAAGGCGCGACTGCCATGGAGTTTCCAGTTCCCCGCCACGATCCTGCGACGCATCCCTTGCCTCCCGGCAACCGTGTTGGACGACAGGATACCCTCCGGTACGGCCGCTCCGCTCGCTGACAACGCAGGACAAGCGCCGGGCCATTCCGGTCCGGCGCACGTTCCGCGCTATCCGTTACTTCAACTTGATCTCGCGCAGCCGCTCCTCGAGGAAGCCGTGGGCGGTGATCGGCTCCGGATAACGGCTGGGATTGTCCGCGGTGATGCACGAGGGCAGCACGTCGATCAGGAAGTCCGGATTCGGGTGCAGGAAGAACGGCACCGAATAGCGTGGCTTGCGCGCGTCGGCACCCGGCGGGTTGACCACGCGGTGGATCGTCGACGGATACACGTGGTTGGTCAGGCGCTGCAGCATGTCGCCGATGTTGACCACGATGGTGTCCTCGTCCGAGGTGAACGGCACCCACTCGCCATCGTGCGACTGCACTTCCAGGCCCGCCGCGCTGGCGCCGACCAGCAGGGTGATGAAGTTGATGTCGCCATGCGCGCCGGCACGCACGTTGGGGATGTCGTCGGCGGTGATCGGCGGGTAGTGGATCGGGCGCAGGATCGAGTTGCCCCAGTTGGTCTTGTCGGCGAAGAAGTGCTCCGGCAGGTCGATGTGCAGCGCCAGCGCCGACAACACGCGCGAGCCCAGCGCATCCAGGGCTTCGTACAGCGCATAACCGTACTGCCTGAACTCCGGGACTTCCTCCGGCCACAGGTTTGGCGGCATCACCTCGCGATACTTCGAGTCGTCGGGAATCTCGCGACCGATGTGCCAGAACTCCTTCAGGTCGAAGTACTTGCTGCCCTTGGCCGTTTCCACGCCGAACGGGGTGTAGCCACGCGCGCCGCCGCCGCCGGGCACGTGGTACTTCTTCTTCACGTCCTCCGGCAGCGCGAAGAACTCCTTGAACGCCGCGTAGGCGTTGTCGATCAGTTCCTGCGCGATGCCGTGGTTGCGGATGCCGGCGAAGCCCCACTCGCGGTAGGCCGCGCCGAGCTCGGCGACGAACGCCTCGCGGTCGGCGCTGCTGGAAGGCGCGGTGAAGCGGGTGATGTCGAGGGTGGGAATGCGTGCTGCCATGTTGCGTACTCCGGAATAACGGCGGCGGCGATTCGGCCACGCCGCGCTTCAGTGGTTCTTGATCGTGATCAGGCCGCGGCGGCCTGGCGCACGGCGTCGGCCAGGCGGTCCAGGGTGTCCTGCATCAGCGCGGCATCGTCGGCCTCGACGGTGACCCGCACGACCGGCTCGGTACCGGAGGGACGGAGAAACGCCCGCCCCCTGCCCTGCACCGCCGCCTGCGCACCCTGCAGGGCGCCGCGCACGCCATCGGCCTCGACAATGGCCTTGGCCGAGACCCCGGCCAGGCGTACGTTGACCGTCTTCTGCGGCATCGCCGACAGGCCTTCCAGCGCCTGGCGCAGGCTGCGTCCGGACCGGCGCAGCACGTCCAGCACCTGCAGCGCGCTGACGATGGCATCGCCGGTGGTGGCCCGGTCCAGGCACAGCAGGTGGCCTGAGGCCTCGCCGCCGAGCACGCCGCCGCCCTCCACCAGCGCCTGGTGGACGTAGCGGTCGCCGACCTTGGCCCGCTGGAAGGGGATCCCGGCCTCGGCCAGCGCCTTTTCCAGGCCGTAGTTGGTCATCAATGTGCCGACCACCGGGCCGCGCAGCCGCCCGCTGGCCTGCCAGGCGCGCGCCAGCACGTACAGCAGGCCATCGCCGTCGACCGGGTTGCCCTGGTCGTCGGCCATCAGCACCCGGTCGCCGTCGCCGTCGAAGGCGATGCCTAGGTCCGAACCGGTCTCGCGCACTTTCGCGGCGAGGTTGTCGATGTGCATCGAACCGACGCCGGCGTTGATGTTCAACCCGTCCGGCGTGGCGCCGATGGCGACCACCTCGGCGCCCAGCTCGCGGAACAACAGCGGGGCGATGTGGTAGGTCGCGCCATGCGCGCAGTCGAGCACGACCTTGAGCCCGCGCAGGTCGAAACCGCGCGGCACCGACGACTTGCAGAACTCGATGTAGCGGCCGACCGCGTCGCGCGCACGCACGGCCTTGCCCAGGCTCTCCGACTCGACGGTGGCGAAGTCGCCATCCAGCGCGGCCTCGATCGCCAGTTCGGTGGCGTCGTCGAGCTTCTCGCCCTCGGCGGAGAAGAATTTGATGCCGTTGTCGTAGTGCGGGTTGTGCGAGGCACTGATGACGATGCCGGCATCCGCGCCGAGGGTGCGGGTCAGGAACGCCACCGCCGGGGTCGGCATCGGCCCGAGCAGCTGCACGTCCACGCCGGCGGCGACCAGCCCGGCTTCCAGCGCCGCCTCGAACATGTAGCCAGAGATGCGGGTGTCCTTGCCGATCACCACCGAGCGCCGGCCCGGCCGGCCGGCAGCCAGCACGCGTCCCAGCGCATTGCCCAGACGCAGGACGAAATCGGCGGAGATGGCCCCTTGGCCGACCCGGCCGCGGATGCCGTCGGTGCCGAAATAGCGGCGGGCGCTGCTCATGCCGCGTCCAGGGTGTCGTTGTCTTCGGGCTGCGGCTGGCGGGTCATCATCGCCAGCAGGTCGGCCAGGCGATCGCGCAGTTCGCGGCGGTCGCAGATCTGGTCGATGGCGCCATGATCGAGGAGGAACTCCGAACGCTGGAAGCCTTCGGGCAGCTTCTCGCGCACGGTCTGCTCGATCACGCGCGGGCCGGCAAATCCGATGAGCGCCTCGGGCTCGGCGATGTTGAGGTCGCCCAGCATCGCGAACGAGGCGGACACGCCGCCGGTGGTCGGATGGGTCAGCACCGAGATGTACGGCAGCCCGGCCGCGCGCAGCCGGCCCAGCGCCGCCGAGGTCTTGGCCATCTGCATCAGTGAGAACAGGCTTTCCTGCATGCGCGCGCCGCCGCTGGCGGAGAAGTTGACGAACGGCGCACCGATCTCCAGCGCCTTCTCCGCGGCCAGGGTGAACTTCTCGCCCACCACCGAGCCCATCGAGCCGCCCATGTAGGCGAAGTCGAACGAGCTGGCCACCAGCGGCCGGCCCTTGAGCAGGCCCTGCATCGCCACCAGCGCGTCGTACTCGCCGGTGGACTTCTGGGTGGACTTGATCCGCTCGGCGTAGCGCTTGGAATCCTTGAACTTGAGCACGTCGGTCGGCGCCAGGGTGGCGGCGATCTCGGTGGTGCTGCCCGGGTCGAACAGCGAGGCCAGCCGGGCGCGGGCCCGGATCGGCATGTGGAAGTCGCACTTCGGGCAGACCTCCAGGTTCTCCTCCAGCTCCGGCCGGTACAGGACCGCGCCGCAGCGGTCGCACTTCTCCCACAGGCCCTCGGGCACGCTGCGTTTGCGGTTGGCGGCGCTGTCGGTGCGGATGCCGGAGGGCATCAGTTTGCTGAGCCAGCTCATTCGAAGGGGTGTGTTCCGTTCAGGGGGCCGTCGCCGGCCGGATAAAGGGCGACAGTCTAGCTCAGGCATACCGGCGTGGCGCCGGAGCCACGGAGCCGTACCGGGTCGTATGGTAGGCTCGCCGCCCCGCTTCCGCCCGGCCCAAATGAAAGCGTCCACCCTCCGCCACGGCATGAACCTGTGGCCTCCGTTCCTGTTCACCGGCATCCACGTGACCGAGATCTCCCCCGACTGGCGCCATGCCCGGGTCGAGCTGCGGATGCGGCCCTGGAACCGCAACTACGTCCGGACCCACTTCGGCGGCAGCCTGTTCGCGATGGCCGATCCGTTCTGGATGCTGCTGCTGATGCAGCGGCTGGGGCGCGACTATTTCGTCTGGGACCAGTCGGGCGCGATCGACTTCGTCAGGCCGGGGCGCGGGACGGTGGCCACCTCGTTCAGCGTCGACGACGACACCCTGGCCGGAATCCGTGCCGCCACCGCCACCGGCGGCAAGTACCTGCACTGGTTCGAGAACGAAGTGCTGGACGCGAACGGCGAAGTGGTTGCCCGGATCCGCAAGCAGGTCTACGTGCGCCGCAAGCCGGACCGCCGTCCGGCTCAGGGTGACGCGACCGGCGCCTGAAGCCGGCTGGCTGGCAACGGCACCGCCCAGGTGCCGTCATGGCCTTGGGGATCCGGCAACGGTTTCTCGTACAGCGCGGTACCGAGCGTGCCGGCAGCCAGGTCCAGCCGGAACGGCCGTGACCGGCTGCGCATCGGCGCCGGCACCCGGACCAGGACGGCCTCGTCGATCGGTCCGTCCTGCCCGCGCAGCCAGAGCAGCGCGGCCATGGTGCGCAGGCGCGCGTCGGCATCCTGCAGGCGCAGGCCGTAGTCGCCATAGGCCGGCTGGGCGATGTCGGCGAGGATGCAGCCGACCGCATTGGACACGCAGCGCAGCGACCAGCGCGAAGGCGGTGGCGTCGGGTCGCGCAGCGGCTGGTCCTGCGCTAGCAGGACGCGTGCCTGCGCCCCGCAGTACCAGGCGAAGGTCGGCGCCGTCCGGGCGACGGTGCGCTCGGGATCGAACAGCAGCGACGCCTCCCACTTCGGCAGGTCGCGGCCGTTCAGCTCGGCGGCAATGTCGGCGGCGACCTGGCTGCGCATCCCGCCGGTGACGAAGCGGCCTTCGGCCAGCATCGTCCGGCACGCTGCTTGCTCCAGCGCGAGCGGCCGGGCGAACGCGGACTCGCACGACGCCGGCAGCGCACGCGTGCGTGGCAGTTCGGCCAGCATCTCCGCCAGCAGGGTCGCGTTGCCCTGGACCAGGGCCGCACCGATCATGCTGCCGATCAGGCTGTCGCCGGCCTCGACCATCCGCCGGCCCTGCTGCAGTCCGGAGCAGGCGCCCGCCAGTCCGGCATCCACGTCGCCCGATGCGAACTGCCAGGCCGCGCGCGTGACCAGCCGGGTCAGCGACTGGTAGGCCGGCAACGGCGTGTCGAACCGCGCCGGGAACGGATTGCGGAAATGGTCCCAGGCCGCCAGCGCACCGGCGCGGCCGAGCAGCGCGGCATTGCGCTCCAGCAGCCCGGCATAGGACCCGGACGCGGCGCGCACGCGCTCCAGGCAACCGGCTTCCCGCAACGGGCACCAGGCCGGATCGCCGGCGCGCGCCACCGCAAGGTCGGGCCACTGCTCCAGCGTGGCGTGCCATTGCCGCATCGCTCCGTCAGGGGCTGGCGGCAACGCGGCGAAACGCCGTACGTCCTCGGCCAGCACCGCGGCCTGCTCCGCCTCGGGTACGTCGCGCGCCACCGCGTAGAGCGCGGCGAAGCCATCGCGCCCCTCGAACACGGGCGGCGCATCGATCAAGCCCAGCGCCTGGCGTTCGGTACCGGAGGCCCCCATCGCCCGCGACAGCAGGTACACCGCGACCACGAACAGCGCCAGGACGGCCGCCCCGCCGGCCAGCCACTTCAGGATCCGTACCATGCATTTCCTCCAGAGGCATTCCCCATGCCGGGCAGCAGCATAACGGCCGTCGGCGCTACAATTCCGCCATGCCCCCCGACTCCCCCGCGCCGCAGCGCGCTTCGCTGCAACGCCTGTTCTTCACTGGCCTGTTGACCCTGCTGCCGATCTGGCTGACCTGGGTCGTGATCAAGTTCGTGTTCGTGCTCCTGTCGGGCATCAGCAGCCCGTGGGTGGCGCCGCTGTCCGGGCGGATCGCCGATTCCTTCCCGTTTTACCTGGGCTGGTTCAGCGCGTTGTGGGTGCAGAACACCATCGCCATGCTGGCCACGCTGCTGGTGATCCTGGGGGTGGGCGTGATGGCGCGGCGGGTGATCGGCCAGCGCCTGCTGGGCTGGTTCGAGGCGCTGATCGCCAAGGTGCCGCTGGCCAACGTGATCTACACCGGTTCGCGCAAGCTGCTCGACATCCTGCAGACCAAGCCGGGCAGCACCCAGCGCGTGGTCCTGATCGACTTCCCGCACCGCGACATGAAGTCGATCGGCCTGGTCACCCGCGTGCTGAAGGAAGAAGGCAGCGGCCGCGAACTGGCCGCGGTGTACGTGCCGACCACGCCCAACCCCACTTCCGGCTACCTGGAAGTGGTACCGGTGGAAATGCTGACCCCGACCGACTGGACCGTCGACCAGGCCATGGGCTTCATCATTTCCGGCGGCGCGGTGGCGCCGGAGACCATGCCGTTCACCCGCGCGGGCGACCGCAAGTGACCACGCCGGCCGCGCGCCTGCTCGAGGACCGCGCGGTCCGGCTGTTCATCGGGCTCACCGCGTTCTTCTGCGTCAACGCGGCGCTGGCCGAATTCATCGGGGTCAAGATCTTCGCCCTGGAAGACACCCTCGGCGTGGCACCGTTCGAGTGGGACCTGTTCGGCCAGACCGGTTCGCTGAATTTCACCGCCGGCACGCTGCTGTGGCCGGTGGTGTTCATCATGACCGACACGATCAACGAGTTCTTCGGTCGCCGCGGCGTGCGCTTCATTTCCTGGCTGGCGATCGGGCTGATCCTGTACGGCTTCGTGTTCGCCTTCACCGCGATCGAACTGGCCCCGGCCTCGTGGTGGCGCGACGCGGCGAAGCCGCAGGGCGTGCCCGACTACCAGCTGGCCTTCGCCGCCGTGTTCGGCCAGGGCCTGTGGACCATCGGCGGATCGATGGCCGCGTTCCTGCTCGGGCAGATGATCGACGTGGCGGTGTTCCACCGCATCCGCCAGGCCACCGGCGAACGCTGGGTATGGCTGCGCGCGACCGGCTCGACCGCGGTGTCGCAGCTGGTCGACAGCTTTGTGGTGATCTGGATCGCGTTCGTGCTCGGTCCGCAGAAGTGGCCGACCTCGCTGTTCCTGGCGGTGAGCACGCTCAACTACGCGTGGAAGATGCTGGCGGCGATCGCGCTGATCCCGCTGCTGTACGTGATGCGCCGCGCGATCACCGGGTACCTGGGCACCGAACGCGCCCGCGAACTGCGCGAACAGGCCGCAAGCTGACGCTGCGATGACCGGCCGGCTGGCCTGCACCGGCCGGATGCGGCACTCTCCGGGGCTTCACGCTTTCCCGGAGTCCCCATGTCCCTGCCAAGGTCGCGCTGGCTGGCCCTGCCAATCGCCATTGCCCTCGTGTTCGCGCCGCCGCACGCCGACGCTGCGAAAAAGAAGGCCAAGCATCCGGCCGCCGCCACGCAGGCCAAGGCCAAAGGCAAGGCACCGGCCAAGGCGCAAGCCAAGGCTAAGCCGGCGAAGAAGGCCGAGACCCATGCGGAGCAGCTGCAGCGGCTCTACGCCGAGTACTGGGAGGCGTCGCTCAGGCTCAATCCGTTGCAGGCCACCTTCCAAGGCGATCCGCGCTGGAACGACCAGCTGCCGAATTACCTGTCGGCCGACTTCCGCAAGCGCAGCCACGACTTCACCTCCGAATGGCTGGGCAAGGTCGAAGCGGTTGGCGAGGCGGGACTGCAGGGCCAGGACCTGCTCAGCTACCGGATCTTCGTGCGCAACGCCCGTGACGCACTGGAAGGCGAGCGCTTCCCCGGCTGGATGCAGCCGGTCAACCAGTTCAACAACCCGGCCACGCTGGTGGCCATGCTCGGTTCGGGCAGCAGCGCGCAGCCGTTCCGCACGGTCAAGGACTACGACAACTGGCTGGCCCGCGCGGGCCAGGTGCCGGCGCTGTTCGAGCAGATCATCGCCAACATGGAGCAGGGCATGGCCGCCGGCGTGGTCCAGCCGCGCGCGCTGATGGAGAAGGTGCTGCCGCAGCTCGATGCGCTGATCAAGCCGACCGCCGAGGAGACCCTGTTCTGGAACCCGATCCGGAACATGCCGGCCGAGTTCACCGATGCGGACCGCGAACGCCTGAGTGCCGACTACCGGCGGCTGATCGAAAACAAGTTGATGCCGTCCTACCGGCGCCTGCGCGGCTTCATCGCCACGCGTTACCTGCCGGCCACGCGCACCACCGACGGCCTGGCCGCGCTGCCCGACGGCGCCGCCTGGTACGCGTACAACGCGCGGCAGAGCACCACCACCGGGCTGACACCCGAGCAGATCCACCAGATCGGGCTGGACGAGGTGGCGCGGATCCACGAGGAGATCCGCGGCGTGATGAAGCAGGTGAAGTTCCGCGGCAACATGCAGAAGTTCTTCCGCTTCATGCAGCAGGACAAGCGCTTCCAGTTCGCCGACGAGGACGCGCTGCTCGCCTATTACCGCGGCCTGGAGTCGAAGGTGATGGCCGGCGTGCCCGCGCAGTTCTCGCTGCTGCCCAAGGCCGGGTTCGAGATCCGCCCGGTCGAGCCGTATCGCGCGCAATCGGCCGCCGGCGGTTCGTACATGCGTCCGAGCGAGGATGGAAGCCGCCCCGGCGTGTTCTACGTCAACACCTACGACCTGCCCTCGCGCAAGACCTGGGATGCGGAGGACCTGTTCCTGCACGAGGCCATCCCCGGCCACCACTTCCAGCTGGCCCTGCAGCAGGAGCTTTCCGGCCTGCCGGCGTTCCGCCGCTTCGGCGGCGAGACCGCGTTCACCGAAGGCTGGGGCCTGTACGCGGAATCGCTGGGGCGCGACATCGGCGTCTACGAGGATCCCTACTCCTACTTCGGCTACCTGCAGAACGAACTCTGGCGCGCGATCCGCCTGGTCGTGGACACCGGCCTGCACAGCAAGGGCTGGACCCGTCAGCAGGTGATCGACTACATGCTGGAAAACTCGGCGACCAGCCTGTCGGAGGCGACTTCCGAAACCGAGCGCTACATGGCCATCCCCGGCCAGGCGCTGGCCTACAAGATGGGCGAACTGAAGATCATGGAGCTGCGGCGCAAGGCACAGGCCGCGCTGGGCCCGCGCTTCGACGTGCGCGCCTTCCATGCCGAGGTGCTCAAGGACGGCTCGGTGCCGCTGGACGTGCTCGAGGACAAGATCGAGGCCTGGATCGCGGGCCAGCAGGGAGCGGCACCGCAGGCCGCGGCGGGTTAACCTCCGGGCATCGCACTGCGTCTGGGGAGACGTTCCGATGCCATCGCTGCTGCTGCCGCTGTTCGCCCTGGCCATGCTCTCGGGCGCGCCGGCCACCGCCCACGGCGCGGACCGCACGGCCACCGCGGTCGATGCGCTGATGCGTGACTACGAGGGCGACGTGCCCGGCGCCTCGGTCCTGGTGCTCAAGGACGGCGAGCCGCTGCTGCGCCGCGGCTACGGCCTGGCCGACCTCGACTCCGGAGCTGCGGCAACCCCGGCCATGAACTACCGGCTGGCTTCGGTGACCAAGCAGTTCACCGCCGCCTCGATCCTCCTGCTGGCCGAGGACGGCAAGCTTTCCCTGGACGACCCGGTCAAGCGCTGGCTGCCTTCGCTGCCCGCGGCCGCCGACACGGTGACCCTGCGCCAGCTGCTCAGTCACACCTCGGGCCTGGTCGACTACGAGGAGCACATCCCCGAAGGCTTCGCCGGGCAGCTGCACGATGCCGACGTGCTGCGCATCCTCGAGGGCCAGGACCACACCTACTTCACGCCCGGCAGCGACTACCGCTACAGCAACAGCGGCTACGCGCTGCTGGCGCTGGTGGCAGGTCGCGCCTCCGGCAAGGATTTCGCCAGCTTCCTGCACGAACGCATCTTCCAGCCGCTGCACATGGACGCCACCGTCGCCCACCAGGACGGCGTGGACACGGTCGCGCGGCGCGCCTACGGGTACAGCCTCGTCGACGGAGGCTGGCAGCGGACCGACCAGAGCCAGACCAGCGCGGTGCTCGGCGACGGCGGCATCTATTCGTCGATCGACGACCTGGCCCGCTGGGATGCAGCCCTGTACGACGACCGCCTGTTCCCGGCACGGGTGCGGACGCTGATGTTCTCCCCGGCCACGACTACCGGCGAACCCGACGTGCCGCACTATGGCTTCGGCTGGCGGCTCAACGGCGACAGCGTCTGGCACAGCGGCGAGAGCATCGGCTTCCGCAACGTGATCGTGCGCTGGCCGGCCGAGCACCTGACCGTGGTCGTGCTGACCAACCGCAACGACCCCGAACCCTACCGGCTGGCGCTGGCGATCGCCCGGCTGTACCGCGCACCAGCAGCGCCCTGACCCGGCAGCGGGTCGTTCGCCTACCCCGCCCACGACTTCCAGCCGATAGCCGGTCCGGACCGGCCTCGGTCAGGATCGGCACGACATCAACGGAGGATGTACCGCATGCTCGAGATCCGCTCGCTGTCCAAGACCTACGCCAACGGCGTGCAGGCCCTCAAGGACGTCACCCTGGACATTCCGCGCGGCATGTTCGGCCTGCTCGGGCCCAACGGCGCCGGCAAGTCGACCCTGATGCGGACCATCGCCACCCTGCAGGACGCCGACAGCGGCAGCATCTCGCTCGACGGGCTGGACGTGCTGAAGGACAAGACCGAGGCGCGACGCCGGCTCGGCTACCTGCCGCAGGAATTCGGCGTGTACCCGAAGGTCCCGGCCGAGGCCATGCTCGACCACTTCGCCGTGCTCAAGGGCGTGACCGCGCGCCGTGAGCGCAAGGAACTTGTCGAAGCGCTGCTGCAGCAGGTCAATCTGTGGAACGTGCGCAAGCGCAAGCTCGGCACCTTCTCCGGCGGCATGCGCCAGCGCTTCGGCATCGCCCAGGCGCTGATCGGCCAGCCGTCGCTGATCATCGTCGACGAGCCCACCGCGGGCCTGGACCCTGAGGAGCGCAACCGCTTCCTCAACCTGCTGGCCGAGATCGGCGAGAACACGGTGGTGATCCTCTCGACCCACATCGTCGAGGACGTCACCGACCTGTGCCCGCGCATGGCGATCATCGCGTCCGGCCAGGTGCGCCAGGCCGGCGAACCGCGCGAGGCGATCCGCGCGCTGGAGGGGCGGATCTGGCGCAAGCGCGTGGACAAGGCCGAGCTGGGCGAGGTGATCCAGCAGCACGCGGTGCTGTCCTCGCGGCTGGTCGGCGGACAGCCGGTGGTGCACGTGCTGGCCGACGCCAATCCGGGCGAAGGCTTCGCCGCGGTTCCGGCCAACCTGGAGGACGTGTACTTCGGCGAGCTGCGCAAGGCCGCGCTGGCCACGGCTGCGCCGTCGCAAGCCCAGGCCCAGGCAGAGGTGGCCTGACCGATGCTGCGCCATCTCCTTTCCTTCGAGCGCCGGCTGCTGCTGCGCAACGGCGTGTTCTGGATCGTCATGCTGGTATTCGCCCTGCTCGGCTTCGGCAGCATGGCCTCGGACAACGTCAGCTTCGGCGGCGGCGTCGGCAACATCCTGCGCAACGCGCCAGCGGTGGTGATCAGCCTGCTCGGCAGCTTCAGCGTGCTGGCGGTGCTGCTGACCACGATCTTCGTCGCCGGCATTGCCTTGCGCGATTTCGAGCAGCGCACCGCCGAGCTGTTCTTCGCCACGCCGATGCGCAAGCGCGACTACCTACTCGGCCGCTTCGGCGGCGGCCTGCTCGCCAGCCTGGCGATCCTGGTCGCGGCCGCGTTCGGCCTGTGGCTGGGCAGCCTGATGCCATGGCTGGACCAGGCCCGGCTCGGGCCGACGCCGTGGACCGCGTACGCCTGGGCGTTCGGCGTGCTGGTGATCCCGAACCTGCTGTTCCTGTCGGCGTTGCTGTTCCTGCTGGCGACGCTGACCCGCTCGATGCTCTACACGTACATCGGCGTGATCGCGTTCTTCGTGCTGTGGACGGTGTCCGGCAACCTGACCCAGGACCTGGATACGCGCTGGATCGGCGCCCTGCTCGATCCCTCCGGCACCACCGCGGTGGGCGAGCACATCCGCTACTGGTCCAGCGCGCAGTACAACGGCCAGTTGCCGGCACTGACCGGGTTGCTGCTCGGCAACCGCGCCCTGTGGCTGGGCGTGGCCGCCGTGCTGCTCGGGGCCGCGTTCCGGCTGTTCCGCGCCGACCGTGAAGGCCTGGTGCTGCGCCGGCGCAAGGCCACCGCGTCCGCGCCGGCCGCCGCGCAACCCGGCGTCGCCGCCGCGGCGGTGCCGCTCGCCCTGCCGCAGGTCACCCTGCGCGAGGGCGCCGCCGCCCGCTGGGCCCAGTACCGCCAGCTGGCCGCGTTCGACCTGCGCGGCGCGCTGACCGGTGCGCCGTTCCTGGTGATGCTGGTACTCGGCCTGCTGATGATCTTCAGCGTGCTCAAGTTCGGCTCGAGCATGTATGGCACCGAGCTATACCCGGTGACACGCCGGATGCTGTCGACGATCGAGGGCGGCATGAGCCTGTTCCTGATCATCATCGTCACCTTCTATGCCGGCGAACTGGTCTGGCGCGAGCGCAGCCTGCGCGTGGCCGAGGCCACCGATGCGTACGCCCTGCCCGACTGGATCCCGCTGGCCTCGAAGATGACCGCGCTGACCGGGCTGGCCGTCGCGTTCCTGCTCGCCGGCACGCTGTTCACCGCCGGCTGGCAGCTGGCCCACGGCTACACCGCGCTCGAGCCGCTGCTGTACCTGAAGGGGCTGGCGCTGACTGCGATCCCGTTCGTGCTGATCGCGGCGCTGGCGGTGTTCCTGCAGGCGGTCAGCGGCAACAAGTTCATCGGCTACCTGCTGATGATCGTGTATCTGGTCACGCGTGCCGCCATGGGCATGCTCGATCTGGACCACCTGCTGTACCGCTACGGCTCGACCACGCCCGATCCGTATTCGGACATGAACGGCTATGGCCACTTCATCGGCCCGCACCTGCTGCTGCGCGGCTACTGGGCTGCGTTCGCCGCAGCGCTGCTGGTGGCGGCACTGCTGTTCTGGCCACGCGGCACCTCGCTGGGTCTGCGCGACCGGTTGCGCCAGGCACGGGCGCGCCTGCGCGGCCCGGCGCTGGCGACGCTCATCGCCTCGCTGCTGGTGTTCGCCGGGCTCGGCGGCTGGATCTTCTACAACACCAACGTGCTCAACGACTACGTGCCTGGCGACCTGGCCAGGGAGCGTACGGCGCAGTACGAGAAGGACTACCGCCAGTACAAGGACCTGCCGCAGCCGCGGATCGCCGCGATCCGCGCCGACGTGGACATCTTCCCGGAGCAGCGCCGTGTCGACATCCGCGGCGTCTACCGGTTGGAGAACCGCACTGGCGCGCCGATCGCCGACCTGCACCTGAACACCAACCCCAAGGTCGAGATCCGCAGGCTCGAGTTCGGGCCGCACACGGTGGTGAAGAAGGACGACATCAACGGCTACGCGATCTACCGCCTGGCCACGCCGCTCGCGCCGGGAGAATCGCTGGACTTCCGGTTCGAACTGTCCAGCGCTCCCCACGGCTTCCCGCTGGATGGTGGTGGCACGTCAGTGGTCTACAACGGCACGTTCTTCAACAACTATGCCGCCCTGCCGCAGTTCGGCTACAACGAGCGCGCCCAGCTGCAGGACCGCAACGACCGGCGCAAGCAGGGCCTGCCGCAGCTGCCGCGGATGAACCCGATCGGCGACGTGGCCGCGCGCGGCTCCAACTACCTGACCACCACCGGCGACTGGGTCGATTTCGAGACCACCGTATCGACCAGCGGCGGCCAGATCGCGCTGGCCCCGGGTTACCTGCAGCGCGAGTGGACCGAGGGCGGCCGCCACTACTACCACTACAAGTCCGAAGCGCAGCTGCTGCCGTTCTTCTCCTGGCTGTCGGCGGACTGGAAGGTGGCGCGCGACCGCTGGAACGACGTGGCCATCGAGGTCTACCACCATCCGACCCATGCCTGGAACGTGCCGCGGATGATCGATTCGGCGAAGAAGTCGCTGGACTACTACAGCCGCAACTTCGCGCCGTACCAGTTCCGCCAGTTCCGGATCCTGGAGTTCCCCGGCTACCAGTCGTTCGCCCAGGCCTTCGCTGGCACCATCCCGTACTCGGAGTCGATCGGCTTCATCGCCGACCTGCGCGACAAGGAGGACATCGACTACGTCTTCTACGTCACCGCGCACGAGGCCGCCCACCAGTGGTGGGCGCACCAGGTCATCGGCGCCAACGTGCAGGGCGCGACGATGCTGTCCGAATCGCTGGCCCAGTATTCGGCGCTGATGGTGATGGAGAAGGAGTACGGGCCGCGGCAGATGCGCCGCTTCCTGCGCTACGAGCTGGACAGCTACCTGCGCAGCCGCGCGGCCGAACGGGTCGAGGAACTGCCGCTGGCCCTCAACGAGAACCAGCAGTACATCCACTACAACAAGGGCTCGGTGGTGTTCTACGCGCTGCGCGACGCGATCGGCGAGCAGCAGCTCAACGCGGTGCTGGCCGAGTTCGCAAAGCAGTGGGGCTTCAAGGGTCCGCCCTACCCGACCACCCGCGACTTCCTCGACCTGCTCTACGCGCGCACCGCGCCCGAACACCATCCGTTCATCCGCGACCTGTTCGAGCGGATCGTGTTCTGGGACCACCGCGTCACCGGCGCCGACGTGCGCAAGCGCGAGGACGGCAAGTACGTGGTCACGCTGAAGGTGCACGCGGAGAAGCTGTCCACCGACGGCAAGGGCAAAGAAACCCGGGAGCCGGTCGACGCGCTGGTCGACATCGGCGTGTTTGCGCGCCCGCCGGGCGGCACGGAAAGCGACGAGAAGGTCCTGTACCTGAAGAAGCACCGGATCACCGCCGCCGAGACCACGCTGGAACTGGTGGTGGACGAACTGCCGTACGAAGCCGGCATCGATCCGTACAACAAGCTGATCGACCGCAACTCCGGCGACAACCGCAAGAAGGCCACGCTGCAGCAGTGATCCATCCGCCCGCGTCCCGCCTTCTGGCGGGACCACGGCTCTTCAAGGCGGCGGTGACGTGGCGGCGGCACTCCGGTGCGATGCGTACTGCCGCTCGTGTCCCCCGGCATCGGCCTTGCGGCCGCTGCCTCCTCCTTTACCTCCCGTCAGCACGCCCCGCACCGGAGCGCTTCACGATGGCTGGCGCTTCATGAAGCGAAGCTCCCAGCGTTTTTCGGCCGTCCCATTCAGCCGCACGCCGGCGGCTCGACAACGAAAGCAGGCACCTGCTGAAGGAAGCGCCGGCGACGCCTGGGAGGTCCGTCGCGATGCCTCCTGGCGGAAGGTAAAGGAGGAGGCTGCAGCTGCAAGCCGATGCCGGGGGACATGGACGCCAGAGGCATCGCAACGGACCGCCGAGCCACCTTTTCGTCCGCTGTCTCAGCGCAGATCCCCGATCACCACCTGCGCCGCGTTGTGCCCCGGCGCGCCGGTCACGCCACCACCCGGATGCGCGCCAGAGCCGCACAGGTACAGCCCCGGGATCGCGCCGCGGTAGTCGGCCTGGCCCAGCATCGGCCGCGCCGAGAACAGCTGGTTCAGGCTCAGCGCACCGTGGAAGATGTCGCCGCCGACCAGCCCGAACACCCGCTCCAGGTCCAGCGGACTGAGCACCTGCCGGCCCAGCACCGAAGCGGCGAAGCCCGGCGCGTAGCGGTCCACGGTCGCGACCATCAGGTCAGCGACCTCCTCGCGATGGTTGTCCCAGCTGCGGCCACCAGGCAGTTCGGGCGCGACGTGCTGGCAGAACAGACTGGCCACGTGCATGCCGGGCGGCGCCAGCGAATCGTCGAGCGTGGACGGAATCAGCATTTCCACGATCGGCTCGCGTGACCAGCCGTGCTCGCGTGCGTCGCGCCAGGCACGATCCATGTAGTCCAGCGAAGGCGCCAGGATGATCCCGGCGGTGAGGTGGTCGCCCTCGCCCGGCAGTACACTGAAATCCGGCAGCCGCGACAGCGCCACGTTCATGCGGAACGTGCCCGAGCCGCAGCGCCAGTTGCGCATCCGCTCGGCGGTCGCCACCGGCACCGCCGTCGCCGGCAGCAGTTGCTGGTAGAGCAGCTTCGGATTGACGTTGGCGACCACCGCGCGTGCGCGCAGCGTTTCCCCGGCCCCGGTGACCACGCCGACCGCGCGACCACGCTCGACCAGCACCTCGCGCACGCCGGCATCGGTGCGGATCTCCGCGCCCGCCGCGGTCGCCGCGGCGGCCATCGCCCGGGTGATCGCGCCCATGCCGCCGATCGCATGGCCCCACGCGCCCTTGACGCCGTTCACCTCGCCGAACACGTGGTGCAGCAGCACGTAGGCCGAACCCGGCGCGTACGGACTGGCGTAGTTGCCGACCACGCCATCGAAACCGAACAGCGCCTTGATCGGATCGCTCTCGAACCAGCGGTCCAGGTATTCGGCCGCGGAGATCGAGAACAGGTCCAGCAGTTCCTGGCGCAGCGTCTCGTCCAGCGCATGCAGGCGCCGGCCCAGCCGCGCGCCGCGCAGCAATTCCGGCAGCGCCTTCCACCAGCCGCCGTCGGTGATGTTCGGCGGCGCCTGCAGGGCCAGCGCGCGCAACACATCGGCGATCGCGTCCAGCCGCGCTTCGTACGCGGGCAGCGTTCCGGCGTCGCGGCGCGAGAACTTCGCCACTTCCTCCGCGGTGCGGCCGGCACCCGTCAGCAGGTAGCCGCCATCGGGCAAGGGCAGGAAGTTGTTGCGCCGGCGCTGGACGATGCGCAGGCCGTGGCCGTGCAGGTCCAGGTCGGCGATCACCTTCGGCTGCAGCAGCGACACCGTGTACGAGGCCACCGAGTTGCGGAAACCCGGATGGAATTCCTCGGTCACCGCCGCACCGCCGACTACCCCACGGCGCTCGAGCACGGTGACCTTCAATCCGGCCCGGGCCAAGTAGGCGGCGCAGACCAGGCCGTTGTGGCCGCCGCCGATGAGCAGGACATCACGGTTTCTTGCGGGGTTTTCCATCCGCACAGGTATACCACTGGCCCTATACTGCGCGCGCAGGGGGCCCGCGGTCGGGGATCGGCGGCATGGTCGCAACGCCACAATTCCAGGCATCCGTCCTGGCAGCAGCCATGCCGTGCATGCGTCCGGCATGCGCGCCGCTTCTTCCGTTCCGGTGAACATGCGTTCGGCCTCCCTGGGGATGCGGCGCGGCGCGCTGGTGCTTGCCGCCGGCGTACTGGCCGCACTGCTGGGCGCACTCGGCCTCGCCGCCGTGCTGGACGATGCGGTTTACCGCGCGCTGGCCGCGCCGCGGCAGCCGCTGTCCGCACCGCCCGCGGTGGTGCTGGGGATCGATACCCGCGAACCGTGGCCGTGGTCGAACGTCCGCATCGCCGAGCTGGTCGAACGCCTGCGCAACGCCGGCGTGCGCGGGGTCGCGCTGGACCTGCCATTGCAGGCCAACCCCGGGGATCCCGCGGGCGATGCGCAGCTGGCCCGCGTCCTGCGCGACAACCGCGTGGTACTGGGCGTGACCCTGGCGCCTCAGCCCGGTCGTCCGCCGCGCGCGCAGCTGCCGCCGATCGACTTCGCCGATGCGGCGCGGCTGGGCCACGTGCTGCTGCCGCGCGATCGCGATGGCCGCATCCGCCAGCACCTGCCGCACCAGCTCGGCGACGACGGCGTGCGCTGGCCTTCGCTGCCGCTGGCGCTGGTCAAGCCCGGCAATGGCGGCGGCGCCCGCGACTGGAATGCCCGCGATCGCTGGCGAATCAACTACGCCGGCGACGTAGCCACGCCGCACACCCTGCGCGCGTCCGGATTCATGGCCGGGCACATCGACGTGTCCCAGCTGCAGGGCCGCTGGGTGCTGGTCGGCGTCACCGATCCGTCGCAGCAGGTGCGCGTGCCGGGGCCGCATGGCAGCCCGGCGTTGTATCCGGTCGAGCACGAAGCGCGGGCCCTGGTGGCCGTGCTCCAGGGCGACACGACGCGACCGCTGCCGCTCGCCGCCCAGGCGCTGCTGGCCCTGCTGCTGGCGGGCGGTGCGCTGGCGGCCGGCCTGGTCCGCGGCGGGCGCGACTGGCGGATGCCGCTGGCGTTGTGCGCCGGCCTGGTTGCCGCGCTGGCGCTGTCGGCCTGGCTGCTGACCCGGCAACTGTGGTTCGCGCCCGGCGGCGTGGTCGCGGTGCTGGTGATCGCGCTGCTGGCATGGGCCACGCACGTTCTGCGCCGGGAAGTGCG
This sequence comes from Pseudoxanthomonas sp., assembly GCA_017745195.1. Classification (GTDB taxonomy): domain Bacteria; phylum Pseudomonadota; class Gammaproteobacteria; order Xanthomonadales; family Xanthomonadaceae; genus Pseudoxanthomonas. Next base: position 57,942 of record JAGHZW010000235.1, read on the forward strand.
CGCACGCCGACGGCTGCCCGGGCTGGCCTCGCCGGCGCGGCTGGCGACCGCCCTGGATGCCGTCCGTACCGCCGGAACGCCGCACGTGGTGTTGCGGGTCGACACCACCGGACCCGACGCCGGGCATGACCGGGGCGATACCTGCCTGCTTGCCGGGCTGCTGCGCGAACGCGCGCGCAGGCCCGGCGACCTGGCCGTCCACCTCGGCGCCGGACGCTTCGCCATGCTCCTGCCCGGCACGCCACCGGCGGCGGCCAACCGGCTGCTCGAAGAGATCCGCGAACAGGCCGTCGCCCGCGGCATCCCACCACCGGGCGCGCGCATGCATGCCTGCGAAGGCGATGCCTGCACCTGCGCCGGCGCGCTCGACGCCACCACGGACGACATCGCGCAACCATCACCCTGAGGCGACGCCTCACACGGCGCAGCGCATCCCCGGCCGCGCCAGCGTGACCCGCGCGCCCGAGCGCTGCGCGATCTCCCCGGCCAGCGCCTCGCGGGCGCGATCCTCGCCGTGGACCAGCACCAGCGGCGGCGCATCGCGGAAATGGCCGTACCACTCGATCAGTCCCTGCTGGTCGGTATGCGCCGACAACCCGCCGACGGTATGGATCTGCGCGTTCACCCGATGGTCCTGTCCATGGATCCGCACCCACGGCGCGCGTTCGACCAGGCGCCTGCCCAGCGTGCCCTCGGCCTGGTAGCCGACGAACACCACGTGCGTGTCGCGCCTGCCCAGCCGGTGGCGCAGGTGGTGCAGGATGCGGCCGCCGTTGGCCATGCCCGAGCCGGCGATGACGATCGCGCCGTTCTCGATCGCGTTGATCCCCATCGACTCCTGCGTGCTCGCGGTGACATGCAGGTTCGGCAAGCGGAACGGCGAGGGGCGCTGCGCCCACACCGCCCGCGCCTGCTCGTCGAACAGCTCGTGGTGGCGGTCGTAGATGCCGACCACGCGCCCGGCCATCGGGCTGTCGAGGAAGATGCGCCAGCGTCCCAGATTCCATTCGTCCCAGTGGCGGGCGAACCAGTACAGCAGTTCCTGGCTGCGGCCGACCGCGAAGGCCGGAATCAGCACATTGCCGCGCTCGCGCCAGGCGTGCTCGAAGACGTCGCCCAGTTCGGCCACGGTGGCCAGGCGGTCGCGGTGGTTGCGGTCGCCGTAGGTCGATTCCATCAGCACCAGGTCGGCGTCCTCGATCACCGCCGGATCGCGCAGGATCGGCGTGCCCTTCGGCCCCAGGTCACCGGAGAAGACCAGCTTGCGGGTGGCCCCGCCCTCGCTGCCCCACAGCTCGACGATGCTCGAGCCGAGGATGTGGCCGGCATCGCGCAATGTGATTTCCACCCCGGGCAGGATCGTGGTGCGCACGTCGTAGTCCAGCGGGCGCAGCAGCGGCAGGACCCGCGCCACGTCCTCGCGGGTGAACAGCGGCGCCTGCGGCGGCTGCTCGGGGTCGCGGTGGCGGTTGGCGCGCTCGGCCTCGGACTCGGCCAGCGAGGCCGCGTCCTCCAGCATCACCGGCAGCAGGTCGGCGGTGGCCCGCTGCAGCCAGATCGGGCCGCTGAAGCCGCGCGCCACCAGCAATGGCACCCGGCCGACGTGGTCGATGTGGGCGTGGCTGAGCACCAGCGCGTCCAGTGCCGCCGGCTCGAACGGGAACGGGTCGGTGTTGCGCGCCTCCAGCTCGCGCCGGCCCTGCAGCATCCCGCAGTCCAGCAGGACCCTGCGTCCGGCCGCCTCGACCAGGTGCATCGACCCGGTGACCTCGCCCGCGGCGCCGTGGAATTCGACCTGCATCGGCATCCCCCTGATCGGTTCAGGGACCATTGTGCGCCATGACCTCCGGCATTCCCCCTGTTCAGGCAGCCACCTTAGAGTGGCCCTACTGCCCCGTCCGGGGCCCAGATCATGCCCGTCCCCGGGCCGGAGACCGTCCCAAGTGAATATCCGCACGTCCCAGACCCTGCTGCTGCCGCTGGCCATTGCCGTGGCGCTGGCCGCCTGCTCCAAGAAGGAAGAGGCCGCCCCGGCCGCCACGGCCTCGAATGCTCCGGCCGCGACCGAGCTCAAGCTCGACGAGAGCACGCTGCCGGCCTACAACGCCTTCCACGTCTCCGACCTGGACACCACGCTCGACGCGTGCAGCGACTTCGGCGGCTACGTCAACGGCAAGTGGCTGGCGGCCAACGAGATCCCCGGCGACCGCACCAGCTGGGGCGCCTTCACCATCCTGGACGAGCGCTCGGTCGCCGTGCAGCACCAGCTGGCCGAACAGGTCGCCGCGCTGCAGAACCCGACCGGCATCGAGAAGATCGTCGGCGACTTCTGGGCCACCGGCATGGACGAGGCCAAGGTCAACGCCCAGGGCCTGGAGCCGCTGAAGGCCGACCTGGCCACGATCGACGCGCTCACCGACGCTGCCTCGATCGCCCAGTACCTGCGCGACAGCGCCGCCAAGGGCGACAACGTCCTGTTCGGCTTCGGCGCCGAAGCCGACTTCAAGAATTCGGCGGTGAACATGGCCTACGCCAGCCAGGGCGGCCTGGGCCTGCCGGACAACACCTACTACTTCGACGCCGACAAGGCCGACAAGCTGCAGGCCTACCAGGCCCACGTGGCCAAGGTGCTGGAGCTGTCGGGCGTCGCCGCCGACGAGGCCGCCAGGCAGGCCGCCGAGGTGGTCAAGTTCGAGACCCGCCTGGCCAAGGCCTCCAAGTCCCGCGTCGAGCTGTCGCGCGACGTCTCGCTGTACTACAACCCGGTCACCCTGGCCGAAGCTGACAAGCTGACCCCGAACTTCAGCTGGACCGAGTTCTTCAAGTCGCAGGGCGTGGCCGCGCCGGAGAAGTTCTCGCTGGCGATCCCGACCTTCCACGAGGAAGTGAGCAAGGCCTTGGCCGACACCGATCCGTCGGTGTGGAAGGCCTACCTGCGCTTCCATTCGGTCGATTCGGCCTCGCCGTACCTGGCCGATGCCTTCGTCCAGGAAAACTACGATTTCTACGGCAAGACCCTCAACGGCCAGAAGGAAATGAAGCCGCGCTGGAAGCGCGTGCTCGGCAGCATCGAGGACGGCGCCGGCGACGCGTTCGGCCAGCTGTACGTCAAGGTCGCGTTCTCGCCCGAGTCCAAGGCCAAGATGGAAGGCCTGGTGAAGAACCTGGCGGCCTCGCTGAAGGACCGCATCGAGCACCTGGACTGGATGAGCGCCGAGACCAAGGCCAAGGCGATCGCCAAGTGGGAAACCTTCACCCCGAAGATCGGCTACCCGGACAAGTGGCGTGACTGGACCGGCCTGGACACCGGCCGCGACAGCTACCTGGCCAACGTGCGCGCGGCCAACGAGTTCAACTACAAGTGGAACCTGGCCAAGATCGGGCAGCCGGTGGACAAGACCGAATGGGGCATGACCCCGCAGACGGTCAACGCCTACTACAACCCCCTGCAGAACGAGATCGTGTTCCCGGCCGCGATCCTGCAGCCGCCGTTCTTCGACCCCAACGCCGACGACGCGCTCAACTACGGCGGCATCGGCGCGGTGATCGGCCATGAAATGACCCACGGCTACGACGACCAGGGCAGCCGCTTCGGGCCGACCGGCAACTTCGAGAACTGGTGGACCGAGGCCGATGCCAAGGGCTTCGAAGGCCGCACCGGCAAGCTGGTGCACCAGTTCGACCAGTACAAGGTCGGCGACCAGCACGTGAACGGCAAGCTCACCCTGGGCGAGAACATCGCCGACCTGGGCGGCCTGGCCACCGCCTACGACGCGCTGCAGAAGGCCACCGCCGGCCAGGCCGACCCGATGGTCGACGGCCTGTCGCGCGACCAGCGCTTCTTCGCCAACTGGGCCACGGTGTGGCGCACCAAGTACACCCCGGAGAACGCCAAGGTCCGCCTGGCCACCGACCCGCACGCCCCGGCGCAGTTCCGCGCCGTCGGCGCGCCGTCGAACCTGCCGGCCTTCGCTGCGGCCTACAAGTGCGAAGCGGGCAAGCCGATGGCTACCCGCGGCGACAGCCAGGTCCTGATCTGGTAATCGTCCAGGGACAGTGACGCAACACCACGAGGCCCGGCATGTCCGGGCCTCGTGCTTTGCGGAGGAAGGCGGCGTGGAAGGCCCGGAAGACGTCGCGGAAAGACCGGCGTCCTCCCCGCAGAAACAGTACTCTCCCCCCTTGTTTTCCACCGCCCCGTCCGGGGCACCGATCATCCCCGACCAGAGCCGGAGACCCACCCAGTGACCATCCGCACGTCCCAGACCCTGCTGCTGCCGCTGGCCATGGCCGTGGCATTGGCCGCCTGCTCCAAGAAGGAGGAAGCCGCGCCGGCAGCGACGACCGCCGCCACGGCCCCGGCCGCGACCGGGTTCACGCTCGACGAAAGTACGCTGCCGGCCTACAACACCTTCAAGGTGTCCGACCTGGATTCCAGCGTTGACGCGTGCAGCGACTTCGGCGGCTACGTCAACGGCAAGTGGCTGGCGGCCAACGAGATCCCCGGCGACCGCACCAGCTGGGGGGTGGACTCCATCCTGGTCGAGCGCTCGATCGCCGTGCAGCACCAGCTGGCCGAACAGATCGCCGCGCTGCAGAACCCGACCGGCATCGAGAAGATCGTCGGCGACTTCTGGGCCACCGGCATGGACGAGGCCAGGATCAACGCCCAGGGCCTGGAGCCGCTGAAGGCCGACCTGGCCGCGATCGACGCGCTCACCGACGCCACCTCGATCGCCCGCTACCTGCGCGACAGCGCCGCAAGGGGCGACAACGTCCTGTTCGACTTCAGCCCCCAGGCCGACTTCAAGGACTCGTCGATGAACATCGCCTACGCCGCCCAGGGCGGCCTGGGCCTGCCGGACAAGACCTACTACTTCGATGCCGACAAGGCCGACAAGCTGCAGGCCTACCAGGCGCACGTGGCCAAGGTGCTGGAGCTGTCGGGCGTGGCTGCTGCCGACGCGGCCAAGCAGGCCGCCGAGGTGGTCAAGTTCGAAACCCGCCTGGCCAAGGCTTCCAGGTCCAGCGTGGAACTCTCGCGCGACGTGGAGCTGTACTACAACCCGGTCACCCTGGCCGAAGCCGACAGGCTGACCCCGAACTTCAGCTGGACCGAGTTCTTCAAGTCGCAGGGCGTGACCGCACCGGAGAAGTTCTCGCTGGCCATGCCGGCCTTCCACCAGGAAGTGAGCAAGGCCCTGGCTGACACCGATCCGTCGGTGTGGAGAGCCTACCTGCGCTTCCACACCGTCGATGAAGCATCGCCGTACCTGGCCGACAACTTCGTCCAGGAGAGCTACGCGTTCTACAGCAAGACGCTCAATGGCCAGAAGGAAATGAAGCCGCGCTGGAAGCGCGTGCTCGGCAGCATCGAGAACGGCGCCGGCGAAGCGTTCGGCCAGCTGTACGTCAAGGTCGCCTTCCCCACCGAGTCCAAAGCCAAGATGGAAGGGCTGGTGAAGAACCTGGCCGCCGCACTCAAGGAGCGCATCGAACACCTGGACTGGATGAGCGCCGAGACCAAGGCCAAGGCGATCGCCAAGTGGGAAACCTTCACCCCGAAGATCGGCTATCCGGACAAGTGGCGCGACTGGAGCGGGCTGCAGACCGGCCGTGACAGCTACCTGGCCAACGTGCGCGCGGCCAACGCGTTCAACTACAAGTGGAACCTGGCCAAGATCGGGCAGCCGGTGGACAAGACCGAATGGGGCATGACCCCGCAGACGGTCAACGCCTACTACAACCCGCTGCAGAACGAGATCGTGTTCCCGGCCGCGATCCTGCAGCCGCCGTTCTTCGATCCCGACGCCGACGACGCGCTCAACTACGGTGCGATCGGCGGAGTGATCGGCCACGAGATGACCCACGGCTACGACGACCAGGGCAGCCGCTTCGGACCGACCGGCAACTTCGAGAACTGGTGGACCGAGGCCGATGCCAAGGGCTTCGCCGAACGCACGCGCAAGCTGGTGCACCAGTTCGACCAGTACAAGGTCGGCGACCAGCACGTGAACGGCACGCTGACCCTGGGCGAGAACATCGCCGACCTGGGCGGCCTGGCCACCGCCTACGACGCGCTGCAGAAGGCCACCGCCGGCCAGCCCGATCCGATGATCGATGGCCTGTCGCGCGACCAGCGCTTCTTCGCCAGCTATGCCACCTCGTGGCGCAGCAAGACCACGCCGGAGACCGCCAAGGTCCGCCTGGCCACCGACCCGCACGCGCCAGACCAGTTCCGCGTCGTCGGCCCACCGACCAACCTGCCGGCCTTCGCTGCGGCCTACAAGTGCGAAGCGGGCAAGCCGATGGCCGCCCGCGGCGATGCCCAGGTCCTGATCTGGTAACCCCGAATCGCTCCTCCTGTATCCGACGAGGCCCGGCATGTCCGGGCCTCGCCTTTTCCGGTGGCCGGCCGCCGCGGGCGCCCCCCGCCGGCCTGAACCGACCGACCAGTTCACGTTTCCGGCACGACGGGCACGCACCGGGGAAAGCAGCGGCGGACGCCTTGCTACACTGCGGCGACCCCAAATCCCGAGGCCTACGCCGCGATGATGCCCACGCCCCGTCCGCTCGTTCTCGCCCTTGGCCTGGGCGTGCTCGCCCTGGTCTCCACCGCCGACGCCGCTGCCCAGAAAAAGAAGAAGGGCGGCACGCCGGCGGTCAGTGCGCAGTGCACCGATTTCTACTCGCAGGCCAACGCCGGCTGGCTCAAGGCCAACCCGCTGCCTGCCGACGCCGGCGCGATCAGCGCGCTGGGCCAGCTGTCCGAGCAGGCCCTGCAGCAGCAGCGCGACCTGCTCGACGCGGCGATGAAGGCGCCGCACAACGACGTGCAGACCCGCCTGGGCGACTTCTGGGCCAGTGGCCTGGACGAGGCCGCGGTCGAAGCCGACGGCTCGCGCCCGATCGCACCGCTGCTCACCCGCATCGGCGCGATCAAGAAGTCCAAGGACGTGCCAGCGGCGATCGCCGCGCTGCACCAGGTCGGCATCCCGGTGGCGTTCAACTTCGCCCCGGACGTGGACCTGAAGGCGCTGGACCGCCACATCGGCTACTTCATGCAGGGCGGCATGGGCCTGCCCGACCCGGCCTTCTACACCCGCAACGACGCCGATGCGCAGGCCGTGCTCGGCCGCTACCGCGACTACGTCAAGCAGATCCTGGCCCTGACCGGCACGCCGAAGGAGCGCCTGGACACCGACGCCAAGGCGGTGATCGACATCGAGACGGCGATCGCGCGCAAGTCGCAGTCGGTGGCCGACCTCAGCAATCCCTTCAGCAACTACGCGCCGATGTCGGTCGCCGACGCGACCAAGCGCTTCCGCAACCTGCAGCTGGGCCAGTTCCTGGAAGCGCAGGGCGTGAAGGACGACCTGGTGTCGATGGCCGACCCGAAACTGTTCGCCGAACTGGACGCGATGATCGGCCGGGTCAAGCCCGAGCAGTGGCAGGCCTACCTGCGCTGGCGCGTCGGTGACGCGATGGCGCCGTACCTGGCGCGCAGCTTCCGCGACGCCAGCCACGGCTTCCGCGGCCAGGTGCTGGCCGGCGAGTCCGTGCAGGCGCCGCGCTGGCGGCAGTTGCTGGACGCGATCAACACCGCCGCCGGCCCGATGCTCGGCCACGAATACGCCGACCGCTACCTGACCTCGGAAGAGCGCCGCAGCGCCGCTGCGATCGCCGACGAGGTGCGCGACGCGCTGGCCGCCTCGCTCGAGCGCAATACCTGGCTCAGCGCCCAGGCCAAGGCCGAGGCCGGGGCCAAGCTGCATGCGCTGAAGATCGAAGTCGGCACCCCGCGCCGCGATCTCGACTATTCGGTGCAGCCGATGGGCCGCGGCAGCTTCGGCGGCAACATGCTGATCGCCTCCACCTGGCGCCATCGCGAGGAGATGAAGCGGATCGGCAAGGGCAACGCGGACCGCCGCTGGGACGTGCTGCCGCAGGAACCGGCGCTGGCCTACGACATCGCCCAGAACCGGCTGATCGTCACCGCCGCGGTGCTGCAGGCGCCGGTGTTCGATGCAGGCAATGCCGCGGTCGCCTATGGCGGTTACGGCGCCCTGGTCGGCACCCAGCTCAGCCGCGCGATCGACGCCAAGGGCGCGCAGGTCAATGCCAGGGGCGAACTCGGCAACTGGTGGACGCCTGCCGACAACAACGCCTGGACCACGCTCGGCGACCGCGTCGCCGCGCAGTATTCGGCGCTGCCCTATCCGGGCGTGAAGGGTGGCAAGGTCAACGGCGCGCTGGTGCGCGACGTCGCGCTCTCCGACCAGGCCGGCCTGGAACTGGCGGCTGACGCCTATGCCAAGGCCAACGCCGGCGCCAAGCCGGCCGACCAGCAGGCGTTCTTCAGCGCATGGTCGAAGCTGTGGGCGCAGCAGGTGTCGGAGAACGTCGCCGCCGAACGCATGGCCGCCGAGATCCGTGCCCCCGGCCCGCTGCGCAGCAATGTGCCGCTGTCCAACCTGCCGGCGTTCGGCGCGGCCTTCAGCTGCAAGGCCGGCCAGCCGATGCAGCGGGTCGAGACCGAGCAGGTGCGGATCTGGCGCTGAGTCCTCGGACCACGGCGATCCAACGGAAAAAGGCGCGGAATCCCGCGCCTTTTTCTTTGCCCCGGCGAAGCCGCCGGGCGATCGGACCAGTGGTTACTTGACCCGGCGCAGGTGCGAGGGACCGCCCGGCGGCCGACGCCGGCCGAACGGCGGCTGCCCGCGCCAGTAGCGGATCACCAGCCAGCCGAACAGCATGCCGCCGAGGTGGGCGAAGTGGGCCACGCCCGGCTGCCAGCCGGTGAAGCCCAGCAGCAGGGTGACCGCGCCGAACACGACCACGAAGGTGCGCGCCTTCATCGGGATCGGCGGGAACAGCAGCATCACCCGCTGGTTCGGGAACAGCATGCCGTAGGCCAGCAGCAGGCCGAACACGCCGCCGGACGCGCCCAGGGTCGGGTACGCGCTGCCGCCCTGCCCGACCACCCACCAGCCGACCAGCAGCTGGCACAGGCCGGCGCCGGCCACGCAGATCAGGTAGTAGGCCAGGAAGCGCCGCGGGCCCCAGGTCAGCTCCAGCGGCGCGCCGAACATGTACACGGCCAGCATGTTGAACAGCAGGTGGCTGAAACTGCCGTGCAGGAAGCCATAGGTGAGCAGCTGCCAGGGCTGGAAGTTCTGCCCGGGCGAGAACGGGTCGAACCCGCCCAGCGGCCACAGCATGAAGGGATCGAAGGTGCGCTGGCCCAGCAGCAGCTGCAGCAGGAACAGCACGCCGTTGGCGACCAGCAGGGCCTGGGTGACGGGGGGCAGTCGCGAGAACATGCGCGGCAGCTCGTTGGAAGTGGCGCCCATCATAGCGGGCACCGCCCCCCCGGGTTCGTGCCGGTCCGCGCGCACGGCTACGCGCCGCTATCCGGGCCCCACACCGCTTCGTCCAGGTCGCGCGGCCCGCGCTGCCGCTTCACTCGCCCGCCTTCCACGCGCACGCCCTCGGCGCGCAGGCGCTGGCACTGCTCGCGATAGCCGGCCGAACCCTCGGGGAAGGCGATGCGCCCGTCCGCGCGCAGCACGCGGTGCCAGGGCAGTTCCGGATCCCCGTTCCCGGCCAGCACGCGCGCCGCCAGCCGTGCCCGTCCCGGCAGCCCGGCCCGGTGCGCCACCTCGCCGTAGCCGGCGACCTGGCCGGGCGGGATCGCCCGGACCGCGGCGAGGATGCGGCGGGTGGATTCGTCGCTGGAAGACGTGGCAGCCATCTGCCGCTAGCATACCCGCGGGGGATCCCGAGGACGGCCATGCGCAACTTCGAACAGATCCGCAGCCACCTGCTGACCGCAGGCTTCCGCCTGACCATGCAGGATCCGTACGTCGCCTGCGTGGAACTGTCGCTGGAAGGCGGCAGCCGCCACCAGTCGATCTTCGTGTCCGAGCTCGATGGCGACGACGAGCGCCCGCTGCTGCGGGTCAGCACGGTGATCGCGCCGACCACCGGCATCGATGCGCGCCGCGCACTGGTGTTCAACTGGCAGAGCAGCGTCGGCTACCTGGCCATCGGCGAACTCGATGGCGTGCCGTACCTGCAGCTGTGCGAGAACCGGCCGTACGAAGGACTGACCCCGGCGGAAGTCGAGCGGCTGGTGCTGGAAGTCGGTGGCCTGGGCGACCGCATGGAGCGGGCGCTGTCGGCCGAGGGCGACCTGCTGTAGCCACATGTCGCCGGGCGGGAGCACCCACCCGGCGGACCGCACTCAGGCCCAGCCCGCCGCCTCGACCGCCTTGAAGATCAGGTAGGCCACGCTGGCCGCGGCGGGGATCGTCAGGATCCAGGCCCACACGATCCGCTCGACCACGCCGAGCTTGAGCGCGCGCGGGTTCTTGGCGAAGCCCACGCCCATGATCGCCGTGGAGATGCTGTGCGTGGTCGACACCGGCATGCCGAAGTGCGCCGCCACGGTCAGCACCGTGGCCGAGCTGGTCTCGGCGGCGAAACCGTGGATCGGGTGCAGCTTGACCATCTTGTGGCCGAGCGTCTTGATGATCCGCCAGCCGCCGGAAGCCGTGCCCGCCGCCATCACCACCGCGCAGGTCAGCACGATCCACATCGCGATCTGCGGGCCGTCGCCCGTGCCCGGATGCAGGAACGACAGCCAGCCCGGCAGGTTGTCCAGCTGCCCGCTCGACTCGGCGCCGATCAGGGTCAGGGCGATGATGCCCATGGTCTTCTGCGCGTCGTTGTGGCCGTGCGCGTAACCCATGTACGCGGCCGACAGGATCTGCGCCTTGCCGAAGAACGCGTTGACCCAGCGCGGCCGCGCCAGCCGCCCCAGCACCCCGCCGGCGCGGGCCATGCCGGCGATGATCGCCCACAGCAGCAGCATCATCGCCACGCCGAGGACGAAACCGGCCAGCGGCGAGGTGACCATCGGCAGGAACACCTTCCACAGCAGGCCCTTGTTCTTGACCCAGTTGCCGACCGGCTCGGACCAGACCAGCGCGTTCCAGTCGTTGTGCGCGGCGGCCAGCGCGGCGCCGCACAGGCCGCCGATCAGCGCGTGCGAGGACGAGGACGGCAGGCCGAACCACCAGGTCAGCAGGTTCCAGGCGATACCGCCGAGCAGCGCGCACAGGATCACCTGCGAGGAGGCCTCGACCACGTCGGTGTTGACGATGCCAGTCGCAATCGTCGCCGCCACCGCGGTGCCGGTCAGCGCGCCGACCAGGTTCATGCCCGCCGCCAGCGACACCGCCGCGCCCGGCGACAGCACCTTGGTCGCCACCACCGTGGCGATCGAGTTGGCGGTGTCGTGGAAGCCGTTGATGAACTCGAACACCAGCGCCACGAACACCACCACCAGAACCAGCGTCAGCATGGCGCGCCCTCGCTCGGTCGACTACTCCATGCCGCCACCTCGCCCGCGCACAGCCCCCTTGAGTCAAGGGGGCGACCTCGCTGCAGGGCAGCGAGGTGGGGGATGTGGAAGCACGCACGGGGGACATCGGCGCAGCCGATGTCTGGCCCACCGAAGCCGGTCCCATACGAAAGCCGCGCGACGCCCATCACGAATTCTTCAGCACGATCTGGTAGGCGGTCACGCCGGCCTCGCGGCAGCGATCGATGGCCTTCTCCAGGATCTCGAAGAACTCCTTGAGCAGGAACATCTGCAGGTGGTCCAGGCGGCCGGAATAGATGTCGCGGTACAGCTCGAGCATCAGCCGGTCGGCCTCGTTCTCGATCGCGCGCAGCTTCTCGTTGAGCGCGGTCATCTTGTCCAGGTTCATGTGCCGCAGCTCATGGACCATCTCCACCACCACGCCGGCGGCCTGTTCCAGCATCGCCGCGCGCGGGGCGAAGTCGATGTGGGCCAGGTGCTGGGTCGCCAGCGCGTAGCGGTCGGCGAACTTCTCGATCTGCTTGGGGATCTTGTACAGCGCCGAACCCAGCGCCTCGATGTCCTCGCGCTCGATCGGGGTGATGAAGCTGTCCACCAGCGCCTTGCCGATCTTTTCCGAAGCGGTGCGCTCGCGCTGGCGGGCCAGCTTGAACGCGTCCAGCGCGGGCTGCCGGTCGGAGGCCTTCATCATCTGGTACAGCGCCTTGGCGCTTTCGTGGGCGGCTTCGGCCGCCTCGTCCAGGAGCACGAAGAACTGCTTGCCGGAGCCGAAGATCGTCTGCAGGGAGAACATGCGTAGGGGTCCGCCGCCTCGGGAGGGGCGGCCAAATGCCGCGGAATTATGACAGCCCGGGCGGTACCGGGGTACCCGGCACGCGCATGAAAGCGCCTGCACCGGCTCTGCTAAGATGCGCCCGTGCCGCCGGCACATCCTATGGACGACGACCTTACCTCCCCGCCCAGCCGCCCCCGCCCTGCGCGCACCGGCCCCCTGATTCCGTCGCCACGCCGCGGGGTACCGCCGCATGGTTGAGCTGCTGATCGTCCTGGCCCTGGTCCTGCTCAACGGCTTCTTCGCGATGTCGGAGATGTCGGTGATGACCTCGCGCAGGAGCCGGCTCAAGCAGCTGGCCCAGTCGAGCAAGCGCGCGGCCAAGGCCCTGGCCCTGTCCGAGAAGCCCGAAGCGTTCCTGTCGACGGTGCAGATCGGCATCACCCTGATCGGCATCCTGACCGGCCTGTTCGGCGGCGAGGCGATCGGCCTGGCCATCGCCAGCCGGCTGCAGGACCTGTTCCCCTCGCTGTCGGCGACGTTCACCTTCGCCGGCGAACCGCAGCCGTGGTCGGCCCTGATCGGCAAGACCCTGGCCGTCGCCCTGATCACCTTCCTGACCCTGATCTTCGGCGAGCTGGTGCCCAAGCGCCTGGCGATCACCGCGCCGGAGGACATCGCCGGCTATGTCGCCCTGCCGATGGGCTGGCTGGCCAGGATCGCCTTCCCGTTCGTGTGGCTGCTGTCGCACAGCACCCGCCTGGTGCTGCGCCTGCTCGGCCTGGGCAAGGACGAGGCCAGCACGATCAGCGAGGAGGAGATCCGCATGCTGGTGGCCGAGAGCCACGAGCAGGGCGTGATCGACGCGCACGAGCGCGACATGGTCAACCGCGTGATCCGCCTGGGCGACCGTACCGCCGCCAGCCTGATGACCCCGCGCAACCGCATCGCCTGGCTCGATACCCGCGCCGCGCTCGAGGAGAACCTCGAGACGATGCGCGAGTACCAGTTCTCGCGCTACCCGGTCTATCGTGGCAACGACCAGGACGTGGCCGGCGTCCTCGAGGTCAAGTCGCTGCTGCACGCACCCGACGCGCTGCAGGACACCGGCCTGTTCCGGACGCTGCGCACGCCGCTGTTCGTGTCCGAATCAACCCACGCGATGAAGCTGCTGGAGATCTTCCGCGAGGAGCAGCATTCGCTGGCGCTGGTCGTGGACGAGTACGGCGAGATCCAGGGCCTGGTGACGGTCAGCGACCTGATGGGTGCGATCGTCGGCCGCCTGCAGGCGGTGGAAAACACCGACGAGGACGCGCTGGTGGTGACGCGCGAGGACGGTTCGCTGCTGGTCGGCGGCACCCTGCCGACCGACGACCTGCGCGAACTCATGGATGGCGCCGCGCTGCCGGACGCCGAGGAAGGCGACTACCACACGCTCGCCGGCATGTGCATCGCGCACTTCGGCCGCATCCCCAACGTCGGCGAGTATTTCGACTGGGCCGGGTGGCGGATCGAGATCGTCGACCTGGACGGCGCACGCATCGACAAGCTGCTGCTGCGCCGGTTGCCGCAGCATGACGGCAATGAACTCGCCATCTAGCAGAGGGCCCTCGGAAAGCCCGCCGCCCGGCGACGGGTCGGCCGGGAACGATCCGCCAGCGGGCAATGGCATCGCCCGCCTGCTGCAGTCCTTCACCCACGGCGACCAGGACCAGGTGCTGACCCTGGACGGCCTGCTGAACGGCCTGGGCCGCAGTGCCTTCGGCATGTTCCTGTTCGTTTCGGTGCTGCCGGGCTTCATTCCCGTGCCCGGCGCGGCCGGCGCGATCAGCGGCCCGCTGCTGGTGCTGATCGGCCTGCAGATGATGGTCGGCCTGCGCCACCCCTGGCTGCCGGGCTTCATCGGGCGACGCGGCCCGCGCCGCAGCACGATGGCGCGGTTCTGCACGCGGATCTCGTCCTGGATGGAGCGGCTGGAACACCTGGTGCGGCCGCGCATGCAGGTGCTGACCGGCAACCGCGCCGCCAGCGCGTTCACCGGCCTGCTGCTGATCGCGCTGGGGGTGCTGCTGGCACTGCCGCTGCCGATGACCAACTACGTCTTCGCCGGGCTGGCGCTGCTGTTCGCGCTGGCGCTGATGGAGCGCGATGGCGCCCTGCTGCTGGTCCTGTGGGTGGTCTGCAGCGCCGGACTGCTTTCGATGGCGCTGCTGTCGGAACGGCTGGTCGTCGTCATCGGCCACTGGCTCGACCGGCTGTTCTAGCCCGGCTGTTCTAGCCTGGCCGTTCCAGCCTGGCTGCTCCAGCGCGACGGCTCCAGTGCGGCCGGCCAGCCGGCCCGCCCTGCCCGGCCGGTCAGCGTCCGCGGCGCGCCAGCAGGTGCGCGAACTCGGTGGCGCTGATCGGATGGCTGAGCCAGTAGCCCTGGACGAGGTCGCAGCCGCGCTCGGCCAGCAGGTTGTACTGCACTTCCTTCTCCACGCCCTCGGCCACGACCGTGATGCCCAGCGAATGGGCCATGGCGATGATCGCCGTGGTCAGGGCCAGGTCGTCCGGATCGCGCTGCAGGTCGGCGACGAAGCTGCGGTCGATCTTGACCCCGTCCACCGGCACCCGGCGCAGGTGGCTCAGGCCGGAGAAGCCGGTACCGAAGTCGTCCAGCCACACCTTGACCCCGGTGCTGTGCAGGCGCGCGAGCATCGCCGCGGCCTGCAGCTCGTCGCTGATCACCGCTGTCTCGGTCAGCTCCAGGTGCAGGCTCGATGCCGGCAGGCCGGTCTCGCGCAGGCATTCGGCGACGATGTCCGGCAGGTCGCCCTTGCGCAGCTGGCGCGGCGACACGTTGACCGAGACGAACAGACGCTCGCCACCTTCGGCCATGCTCGACCAGCGCACGGCCTCGTCGCACGCCGCGCGCAGCACGCGCGGGCCGATGCCCTCGATCAGGCCGCTCTGCTCGGCCACGTCGATGAACACCGACGGCGCGATCATGCCCAGCATCGGGTGCTGCCAGCGCAGCAGTGCCTCGGCGCCGACCACGCGGCCGTCGCTGGTCCTGCACACCGGCTGGTAGACCACGCTCAGCTCGCCGCGCTCCCAGGCGCCGCGCAGCTCCTGCTCCATGTGCACGCGGCGCTCGACCGCATGGTCCATCGCCCGGCTGTAGAAGCGGTAGCCGTTCTTGCCGGCGAGCTTGGCCTGGTACATGGCGATGTCGCCGTTCTTCATCAGCGCGCTGGCGCTGGAAGCGTCCTCGGGGAACAGGGTGATGCCGATGGAGGTGCCGAGGAACACCTGGCGGTCGTGGATGTCCAGCGGCCGGCGCAGTTCGGCCACCAGCACCTCGGCCAGTCGGGTCGCGGCGGCACGCACGTCGCCTTCCTGGATCAGGATCACGAACTCGTCGCCGCCGAAGCGCGCCAGCAGCGCGTCGTCGCCGCCGTACTTGCCGACGGCCTCGCGGATCCGCATCGAGAACTGCAGCAGCGCCTCGTCGCCGGCCTCGTGGCCGAGCGTGTCGTTGACCCGCTTGAAGTCGTCGATGTCGGCGAACAGCAACGCCAGCTGGCGGCCGGCGCCGCGCAGCAGCATCAACCGGTGGTCCAGGCTCTCGCGGAACGCCAGCCGGTTGGTCAGCCCGGTGAGCGCGTCGGTGTAGGCCATGCGCCGCACCTCGCGGTCGTGGCGGGCCACCGCCTCGCTCATCCGGCCGAAGGTGCGGACCAGCTCGCCCATCTCGTCGGTGCGCGTGCTGTCCAGGCGCTCGACCGTGTAGTCGCCTTCCTCAATCCGCCGCGCAGCCGCGGCCAGCCAGCGGATCGGCCGCACCAGCGTGCGTTGCACGTACCAGGCGGCGAGGATCGAGACCAGCGCGAGCAGGCCCAGCGGCAGCGCCAGCCAGTAGAGGTGGCGCCGCGCCAGGTCGTCCATCAGCGCGCGCAGTTCGGCCAGGTTCTTCTGCTCGTAGCCGTTGGCCACTTCCAGGTTCAGCCCGACCCTCACCCCGCCGATCCGCTCGCTGCCGACCATCACCGGCGCCGACGCATCGAGCACCGTGGGCGAGGCCTGCAGGGACAGCCCGTCGGCGGCGATGGCCTGCGCGGCCAGCGGATCGTCCATCACCTTGCCGTAGTCGGCGATCTCCACCGAGCCGTCGTGGACCAGGCGCCCGTCGAGGTCGTAGACCTGGATGTACTGGACCAGCTTGCCGCGGGCGTTGTCGCGCAGCACCGTGCCGATTTCGTCCAGGTCGCGGTAGTACATCGGGTTGGCGAGGTTTTCGGCCAGCTGCCGCGCCAGCGACGCGGCCTGCTCGCGCAGGTAGCCGTCGACCAGGCGATGCACCGCCTCGCCGCTCAACGCCTCGGTCTCCTCGCGGATCTGATGCTGGCGCTGCGTCAGCAGGCCCAGCACCAGCGCGACCACGCCGAGCATCAGCGTGATCGCCACCAGGAACCGCGCCTGCAGGCCGAACCTGAACTTCATTCGACCTCCGAACGCACGCGCTGCACGCCCTTGCGCAAGGCATCCAGTGCCTGCTCCGACGCGGGGTCCAGGGCCATGAAGCGCGAGGTGTTGAAGAACAGCTTCAGGGCGTCGCGCGCGGCCGGGTCATCGGCCGCCTGCAGCAGCACCTCGCGCAGCCGCGCCTCGACCTTCGGATCGATGCCTGCGCGGACCAGTTCCAGCGCGCGCGGATAGGGGGCGCTTTCGTGGATGACGCGGAAGTCGGCGCGGAAGGCTTCCGGCACACGCTTCGGATCCTGCCAGTCGATGCTGCTGATGGCGCCCGCGTCGACCATGCCCTTGTGCACCCAGGAGGCGATGTTCAGTTCCGAGCGCGCGAACACGTAGCCGACCCGGTCCGGCGATGGCCTGTCCGACGGCGCCAGCAGTATCTCCGGCGCCAGGCCCGCGTCGAGCAGCTCGGTCATCGGCACCATGTAGGCGCTCGTCGAGGCGGTGCTCTGCAGGGCCAGGGTACGGCCGCGCAGGTCCTGCAGCCCCTGGATGCGGTTGTCGTGGCGCGCGAAGAACACGGTGTGGTAGCTGCTGACCCCGTTGCGCTCGGTCAGCAGCAGCGGCCGCGCGGCGGCGCGCTGTTGCAGCTGCACGGCGGTACTGGCGGTCTCGGTCACCCAGTCGACGCGGTTGCGCCGCAGATAGCTGGCCATCTGCTGCGCATCGCGGGCCATGAGGATGCGGCCCTCGGTGATGCCGACGTCGCGCATCCGCGGCACGACGTAGTCGAGCAATGGCTTGAGCTGCGCGTAATGGGCGTTGGGATCGTCGCTGATGCGGCCGAGGACCAGCACGTGGGCGTCCTCGGAGGCGTAGGCCGGCACTCCCACCACGACCAGGACGGCAACCCAGCACGCCGCCTGGATCCATCTACGCACTCTGGACAACGCACGTCCCCCCGCTCGTTTGTCCAAGCCTAGCGAAAACCGGCTCAGGGCGACAGACGCCCGGACTCGTCCGCCAGCCGCGCCATCCGCTGCGCGTCGGCCAGCACCCCGCGCAGCAGGCGGACCTCGTTCACGGTCAGGTCGGTGCGCAGGAACAGCCGGCGCAGCTTGCGCATGGCCGAGTCCGGGGTGCGGCCCTTGTGGAAGTCGATCGCATCCAGCGTCTCGGCCAACTGCGAGAAGAAACCCTCGACCTGTTCATGCGTGGCCGGCAGGTCGTCCGACCGCGGCACCACTGCATCCGCAGGCGCGGCGGCGAGCAGGGCGCGGCGCACCTCGTAGGCCAGCACCTGCACCGCGGCGGCGAGATTGAGCGAGCTGAACGCCGGATCCGACGGGATGTGCACCGAGGCGTGGCACAGCTGCAGTTCCTCGTTGGTCAGGCCGGTGCGTTCGCGCCCGAACACGAGCGCCACCGGCCCTTCGGCGGCGAAGCGCAGCAGCCGCGCTGCGCCCGCGTCCGGATCGAGCTGTTCCAGCTGCACCCGCCGGCTGCGCGCGGTGCAGCCCAGCACCAGCCGGCAGTCGGCGACCGCCTCGGCCAGGGTCGCGTGGACCGGCGCGGCTTCGAGCAGGTCCTCGGCACCGGCCGAGCGCCGGTAGGCGTCGTCGTCGAGCGGCTTTTCCGGCGCGACCAGGACCAGCCGGGACAGGCCCATGGTCTTCGTCGCGCGGGCGGCCGCGCCGATGTTGCCCGGATGCTGGGTACCGACCAGGACAATGCGGATCTGGCCGGCCAGGCCGGCGGCGTTGGATTCGTTCAGGGGAGCTGGCATGGCGCAGATGGTAAACTGCGCGACCGGCCATGCGGGCCGGACCGCTCTTTCCCTTCGCCCGTTCCGTCCCTGCCCTTCCGGGAGCCTTCGCCGTGCAATCCCCCGCCGTCAACGTCATGGTCAAGGCCGCCCGCCTCGGTGGCAACGTGTTGTTGCGCAACATCAACCGCCTCGATTCGCTCAACGTGGTCCAGAAGCAGCGCATGGACTACGCCAGCGAAGTCGATGCCGACGCCGAGAAGGCGATCGTCAAGGAACTGCGCCGGGCCTATCCGGACTACGGCGTGCTGGGCGAGGAAAGCGGCCACCAGGCCGGTCGCAACGGCCGCCTGCAGTGGGTGATCGATCCGCTCGACGGCACCAGCAACTACCTGCGCGGCTTCCCGCACTACTGCGTCTCGATCGCCCTGGTCGACAACGGCGAGCCGATCGACGCGGTGATCTTCGACCCGCTGCGCAATGAACTGTTCACCGCCAGCCGCGGCGCCGGCGCTGTGCTCAACGACAAGAAGATCCGCGTGGCCGACCGCAAGGACCTGGCCGGCACCGTAGTCGGCACCGGCTTCCCGCCGCGCGAGCGCGCCCGCGCCAGCGCCCAGCTCAAGTGCGTGGACTCGCTGCTGGTCCAGGCCGAGGACGTGCGCCGCACCGGTTCGGCCGCACTGGACCTGGCCTACGTGGCCTGCGGCCGCCTGGACGCCTATTTCGAGGCCGGGGTGAAGGCCTGGGACATCGCTGCCGGCGTGCTGCTGGTGCGCGAGGCCGGTGGCCGGGTCTGCGATTTCCGCGGCGCCAACAGCGCACGCATGGACGAACGCGGCCCCGACGCCCGGCAGATCATCGCCGCCAACGTGAAGGTCGCCGACGAACTGCAGAAGCTGGTGGTCAACACCGGCTATGCCGCCGCGTTCAACTGACCCGGCGCCGCGGCCACGGGCCGCCTCGCCGCTGCAAAAAAAAAGCCGCCCGAAGGGCGGCTTTTTTTTTGTCCGGGCCTGCGGGGCCTGGCGGACGCTTACGGCCGCCGTGCCAGCGCCGCGTCGTCCTTGGCCTTGGGCAGCAGGTCCTGCTTGGAGACCTTCAGCGGGCCGACCGACAGCATCGGCACCGCGACCACGATCGAGGACACCACCACGATCGCCGCGCCGACCATGTGGGTCAGGGCCAGGCCTTCCATCGAACTGCCACCGTAGCGGAACAGCGCCCAGGCCGACAGGAAGAACATCACCGCGGTGATCACGGTGCGCGACAGGGTCTGGTTGATCGAGCGGTTGAGCACCTCGATCGAATCCACGCGCAGGCTGCGGAAGTTCTCGCGGACGCGGTCGAAGACCACGATGATGTCGTTGATCGCGAAGCCCATCACCGACAGCAGGCCGGCCAGCACGGTCAGGTCGAACTCGCGGCCGGTGCCGTACATGTACGCGGCGGTCAGGATCAGGTCGAAGAACGCGGTCAGGCTGGCGGCGACCGCGAACTTCCACTCGAAGCGGAACGCGATGTAGATCAGGAAGCCGACCAGCATGAAGATGGTCGCCATGATGCCGTCCTTGACCAGGTCGGCGCCGACCTGCGGGCCGACGAACTCGGTGCGCAGCACCGTGGCCGGGTTCTCCGCAGTCGACAGCGCCTGCACGACCTGGCTGGCCACGGTCTTCTCGCCATCGGCATTGCTCTTCTCGCCATGCGGCTGCAGGCGGATCATCACCTCGTTGCCGCCCTCGAAGCCCTGCACCTGGGCGTTGTCGAAGCCGGCGGCGGCGAGCTTCTCGCGCACCTGGTCCAGGCTGGCCGGCTTCTCGAAGCGGGTTTCCACCACGGTGCCGCCGGTGAACTCCAGCGCGTAGGCTTCCTTGTGGAAGCCCTTGGTGCCAATGATCGCCAGCGCGGCGGCGACCAGCACCAGCGTCACCCCCAGCGTGACTTTCCGCCAGCGCATGAAGTCGATGTTGGTGTCGTTCGGGATGAGGTGCAGCGGGAAAATTTTCATTGTGTCGTTCTCACCCGGTCAGATGGCTACGGACTTGAGCTTCTTGCGGGAGCCGTAGATCAGCTGCGCCAGGGCACGGGATACGGTGATCGCGGTGAACATCGAGGCGAAGATGCCGATGATCATGGTCAGGGCGAAGCCCTTCAGCGGACCGGTGCCGAACGCATACAGGGCCACGCCGACGATCAGGCCTGTCAGGTTCGCGTCGAGGATGGTGCCGCCCGCCTTCTCGTAGCCGGCCGCGATCGCCGACTTCGGCGGCACGCCATGGCGCAGCTCCTCGCGGATGCGCTCGTTGATCAGCACGTTGGCGTCCACCGACAGGCCGACCGACAGCGCCAGGCCGGCGAAGCCCGGCAGGGTCATGGTCGCGCCGAAGATCGACATCACCGAGACCACGATCAGCAGGTTGAACAGCAGCGCCACGCCGGTGATCAGGCCGAACATGCGGTAGTACACCGCGAAGAACGCCAGGGTGAACAGGAACGCGTACAGCACCGCGGTGATGCCGCGCTCCACGTTCTCCTTGCCCAGGCTGGGGCCGACGATGCGCTCTTCGACGAAGTCCATCGGCGCGGCCAGCGAACCGGCGCGCAGCAGCTTGGCCAGGTCCTCGGCTTCGGCCTTGGCCAGGCCGGTGGTCTGGAACTGCTTGCCGAACACGCCCTGGATGGTGGCCGCGGAGATCACTTCCTCGCGGACGCGGAAGCTGCGCACTTCCTCGCCGTTGACCACGGTCACCTGCGGGATGCGCTCGGTGAACACCACCGCCATCTGCTTGCCGACGTTGGCGCTGGTGAACTCGAACATGCGGTCGCCGCCGACGTTGTTCAGGGTCACGCTGACCGCCGGCTGGCCGTTCTGGTCGACCGTGGCCGAGGCCGAAGCCATCTGGTCGCCGGTGACGATCACCCGCTTGCTCAGCAGGATCGGCTCGCCGGTGCGGCGGTGGAACACCTTGGCTTCCGGCGGCACGCGGCCGGTGGCCAGCGCATCGGCGGCATTGCCCTCGATCACGGCGCGGTATTCCAGGGTCGCGGTGGCGCCGATCATGCGCTTGGCCGCCGCGGTGTCCTGCACGCCCGGCAGCTGGACCACGATGCGGTCGTTGCCCTGGCGCTGGATGACCGGCTCGGCCACGCCCAGCTCGTTGACGCGGTTGCGCAGGGTCTCGATGTTCTGCTCGATGGCGCGGCCGGCGATCTGGGTCAGCTCGCTGTCGGGGATGAGCACGGTGAGGCGGTTGCCCGATTCGTCCACGGTCAGCGCCGGCATCACCTTGGCCAGCTGCAGGCGGGCCGCGTCGGGATCGGCATCGGAGGCCAAGGTGACGACGATGCTGTGGTCGGGACGGCGATCGACCGCGGTGTAGCGGATGCGGGCGTCGCGCAGGGTCACGCGGATGTCTTCCACGTATGCGTCGACCCGCTTCTCGAGCGCGGCCTTCTGGTCGACCTGCAGCACGAAGTGCACGCCGCCCTGCAGGTCCAGGCCCAGCACCATCGGCTGCGCGCCGATGCGCTGCAGCCAGGCCGGCACGTTGGAGGCCAGGTTGAGGGCGACCGTGTAGTCCTCGCCGAGGCTGTCGCGCAGGGCGTTGGCGGCCAGGGTCTGGGTCTCGGCGTCGGCCACGCGCACCAGCAGGCTGTCCTTCTCGATCGCCACCGACGTGTACTTCACCCCGGACTCGCCGAGCTTGCCGCTCACCCGGGTCTTGAGCGCGTCATCCAGCACCGCGCCGCGGTTGCCGGTGATCTGCACGGCGTAATCGCTCTGGAACACATTGGGCAGCGCGTACAGCACGCTGAGCACCAGCACGGCCAGGATGAGGAAGTACTTCCAGCGGGGAAATTCGAGCATTGCGGGACCCCGCGCGGTCCCGTCCCGCGGGACCACGCTCAACGGTGGGACGGGAGGATCAGGCGGACTTCAGGGTGCCCTTGGGCAGGACGTTGCCGATGGCGCTCTTCTGCACGCGGATGCGCACGTTGTCGGCGACCTCGACGGTGACGAAGTTGTCGCCGATGTCGGTGACCACGCCGGCCACGCCGCCGGTGGTGATGACCTCGTCGCCGCGCGAGAGCTTGCCGAGCATGGCCTGGTGTTCCTTCTGCCGCTTCATCTGCGGGCGGATCATCAGGAAGTACATGATCGCGATCAGGATGACCGGGAACAGCAGCATGCCGAAGCCGCCGCCCTGGGGCTGGCCGCCGGCGGACTGGGCGTAGGCGGTCGGGATCAGGAAGTCGAGGAGGCTCATCGGGGTCGTCCGGGTTTGCGGAAAATAGCCGCGGAGTATGCCATAGGGGCGGTCCGGGCCGGTTGCAAGGTCCTGTCTATGACCGGGCCGGCCCCGCCCCGGTTCCCGCCCGGCCGGACCAGGCCAGGTTCCGATCAGGCCCCGATCAGGATCCGATGGCCGGGGGAACGGCGCCGCGGGCCGCGTAGAAGCCGGTGCGGAAGGCCTGGAACCGCCCTTCCGCGATCGCCGCGCGCATGTCGGCCATCAGCCTCTGGTAGTACCAGAGGTTGTGCAGGGTGCCGAGCATCGGCGCGAGCATCTCGTTGCAGCGGTCCAGGTGGCGCAGGTAGCTGCGGGTATAGCCGCCGGCGCAGGCCACGCAGCCGCAGCCGGGCTCGATCGGGTCCAGGTCGCGCTCGTATTTCGCGTTGCGGATGCGGACCGTGCCGAAGGACGTGAAGTAGTGGCCGTTGCGTGCGTTGCGGGTCGGCATCACGCAGTCGAACATGTCCACGCCGCGGGCCACGCCCTCGACCAGGTCCTCCGGCCGGCCCACGCCCATCAGGTAGCGCGGCCGGTCGGCCGGCAGCTGCGGATGCAGGTGCTCGAGCATCGCGTTGCGTTCGTGCTCCGGCTCGCCCACCGCCAGGCCGCCGATCGCGTAGCCGTCAAAACCAATCGCCTGCAGCCCGTCCAGCGAACGGCTGCGCAGCTCCGGATGCACGCCGCCCTGGACGATGCCGAACAGCGCCGCGTCGTTGCCCAGCTCGTCATGCGCGTTGCGCGAACGCTGCGCCCAGCGCAGGCTCAGCTCCATCGAGCGCCGCGCCACGTCCTCGGTGGCCGGGTACGGGGTGCACTCGTCGAAGATCATCACCACGTCCGAATCGAGCACCTGCTGGATCTTCATGCTCTCTTCGGGGCCGAGGAACACCTTGGCCCCGTCGGTCGGCGAGGCGAAGGTGACGCCCTGCTCGGTGATCTTGCGCCGGTGGGCGAGCGAGAACACCTGGAAGCCGCCGGAGTCGGTCAGGATCGGCCCGTCCCAGCGGGTGAACCCGTGCAGGCCGCCATGCGCGCCGATCACGTCCAGGCCCGGGCGCAGATAGAGATGGAAGGTGTTGCCGAGGATGATCTCCGCGCCCAGCGCGCGGACCTGGTCCGGCAGCACGCCCTTGACCGAACCGTAGGTACCCACCGGCATGAACGCCGGCGTCTCCACCGTGCCGCGCGGGAAGGTCAGGCGGCCGCGGCGGGCGGCGCCATCGGTGGCGTGGAGCTGGAACTGCAGTCGGGACATGGGGCGGAAGATCCTGCGGGGCGGGCATTGTCGCCCATCGCCGCGTGGCATGTGGTCGGGATGCGGCGCGGCACGATCGGCGGAACGGCTGGATCAAAGGCCCCGGTCGCCCCGGCGCAGGCCAGGACCCGGCGACTTCCAGCTTTTGACCGCCGCGGCTGCCATCGGGAATACAGCACGTGGAGACACTGGGGCCCGGCCTGCGCCGGGACGACAGCTATGGTGAAGCCTGCCCCCACAGCAGCATCGCGTCGCCATAGGAGAAGAAGCGGTAGCGCTGTTCGATCGCGTGGCGATAGGCCTCGAACATGCGCTCCTTGCCGGCGAAGGCCGACACCAGCATCAGCAGCGTGCTTTCGGGCAGGTGGAAGTTGGTCAGCAGCGCGTCGACGCTGCGGATCCGGTAGCCGGGGAAGATGAAGATCCGGGTCTCGCCGGCGAACGGCTGCAGCTCGCCGTCGGGCATGGCCTCGCTTCTACGCCAGGCACTCTCGAGCGCGCGCACCACGGTCGTGCCGACCGCCACCACCCTGCCGCCGGCCTCGCGGGTGCGGCGCACCTGCGCGACCAGTTCGGCGCCGACATTGAGCCATTCGCTGTGCATGGTGTGCTCGCGTACATCCTCCACCCGCACCGGCTGGAAGGTGCCCGCGCCGACATGCAGGGTCACGTGGCCGAACTGCACGCCGCGCTGGCGCAACGCTTCCAGCAGGGCCTTGTCGAAATGCAGGCCCGCGGTCGGCGCGGCGACCGCACCGACCTTCTTGGCGAACACGGTCTGGTAGCGCTCGGCGTCGTCCTGGCCCGGCTCGCGGCGGATGTACGGCGGCAGCGGCAGCCGGCCGACCTTCAGCAGCCACGGCTCCAGGCCTCCGTCGACCTCGAAGCGCAGCAGGTAGAACTCGCCGTCGCGGCCCAGCACCTCGGCCCGACCACCACCGTCGAGCACGATCCAGCTGCCGGCTTTCGGCGATTTGCTGGCCCGCACCTGCGCCCGCGCCTGTTCCTCCGGCAGCAGCCGCTCGATCAGGATCTCCAAACGCCCACCGCTGTCCTTCTGCCCGAACAGCCGCGCCGGGATCACCCGGGTGTCGTTGAACACCAGCAGGTCACCCGGCTGTAGCAGCCCCGGCAAATCGCGCACGTGCAGGTCGGAGAACGCGCCAGCGTCCGGCGGCACCAGCAGCAGCCGGCTGGCCGAGCGCTCGGCCAGCGGGGCTTGGGCGATCAGTTCCTCGGGCAGCTCGTAGTGGAAGTCGGACTTCTTCAAGGCGTGGCACGGCGTGGCGGGAGCCGGCCATTGTACCGGCCGCCCGGGCCGCGCCCGTGGCGGCGGTTCAGCGCTCGAACTTGGTCGACAGCACGATCGCCGAGGAGGTGCGCTCGACCCCGTCGATCACCCCGATCCGGTCGGTCAGCAGGTCCATCTGGTGGACGTCGGCCACCACCCCCAGTGCGACCAGGTCGTACGGGCCGCTGACCGACTGCAGGCTGCGCACCTCGGGGATCGCGTGCAGTTCCTTGACCACCGCGGCCATCTTCTTCGGCAGCACGGTGATCATGATGTGGGCGCGGATCCGCGCCTGCTCCACCGCCTCGTCCACCCGCACCGTGTAGCCGCGGATCACCCCGGCCCGCTCCAGCCGGTCGATCCGGCTCTGCACCGTGGTCCGCGACAGGTCCAGGCGCCGGGCGATCTGCGCGGTGGAGGCGCGGGCGTCCTCGCGCAGCAGGGACAGCAGTTGCTCGTCGGCCTCGGTGATCTTCATTGCCCTGCCTTTCGCCCAAAGAGTCTCGTCGATCCGACGAAATTACCCGGATTCCTGCGCGGATCACAGCTGCCAATCGACGATCCCATCCCGATAATAGAAAAGAAAGCCCGCCACAGGGCCCCTGACCCTTGCCGTTTCCGGGAGAACCGCATGTCCGTCCTCGCCCCCCTCGCCCCGCTGCGCGCCCATGCCGGCCAGCGCCTGACCGCCGGCCTGGACGACGCGACCGTCACCCGCCTGGCGCCGTCGCATCCGGACCTGGCCGCGGCGATCGAAGCGGCCGCCGAAGAGTACGCACGCCTGTACCCGGACCTGGGCGGCCTGCTGGACCTGGACGAGCATGCGCAGATCGCCGCGCTGCAGGCCGGCTTCGTCAACTTCTACGCCGACGACTGCGTCACCCCTTACGTGGCGCTGGCCGCGCGCGGCCCGTGGGTGGTCAGCCTCAAGGGCGCGGTGCTGTACGACGCCGGCGGCTACGGCATGCTCGGCTTCGGCCACGCGCCGGCCGCGGTGATCGAGGCGATGTCCCGGCCGCAGGTGATGGCCAACGTGATGACCCCGAACCTGGCCCAGTACCGCTTCAACGAAGCGCTGCGCCGCGAGATCGGCCATACCCGCGGCGGCTGCCCGTACGCGCGCTTCATGTGCCTCAACTCCGGTTCCGAGGCGGTCGGCCTGGCCACCCGCATCGTCGACATCAACGCCAAGCTGCAGACCGATCCGGGCGCGCGCCATGCCGGCGCGACGATCAAGCGGGTGGTGGTCAAGGGCAGCTTCCACGGCCGTACCGACCGGCCGGGGCTGTATTCCGACTCCAGCCGCCGCGCCTACGTGCAGCACCTGGCCAGCTACCGTGGCGAGGATTCGGTGATCGTGATACCGCCGTACGACGTGGCCGCGCTGCGCCAGGCGTTCGCCGACGCGGCGACGAAGAACTGGTTCATCGAGGCGGTGTTCCTGGAGCCGGTGATGGGCGAAGGCGACCCCGGCCGCGCGGTGCCGGTGGAGTTCTACTCCGCCGCGCGCGAGCTGACCCGCGCCCACGGCAGCCTGCTGCTGATCGACTCGATCCAAGCCGGCCTGCGCGCGCACGGCGTGCTGTCGCTGGTCGACTATCCCGGTTTCGAAGGCGTCGAGCCGCCGGACATGGAGACCTATTCCAAGGCGCTCAACGCGGCCCAGTTCCCGCTGTCGGTGCTGGCGGTGACCGCGCGCGCCGCCGACCTGTACCGCAAGGGCGTGTACGGCAACACCATGACCACCAATCCGCGCGCGCTCGACGTGGCCTGCGCCACCCTGGCCCTGCTCACTCCGCAGGTGCGCGGGAACATCCGCGTGCGCGGCGCACAGGCGCTGCAGAAGCTCGAGAAGCTGAAGGCCGAACTCGGCGGCCTGATCACCAAGGTCCAGGGCACCGGCCTGCTGTTCTCCTGCGAGCTGGCGCCGCAGTTCAAGTGCTACGGCGCAGGTTCCACCGAGGAGTGGTTGCGCCAGCAGGGCGTGAACGTGATCCATGGCGGTGAGAACTCGCTGCGCTTCACCCCGCACTTCGGCATGGACGAAGAGGAACTCGACCTGCTGGTGTCGCTGATCGGCCGCGCCCTGCGCGAAGGGCCGCGACGGGAGCAGGCGTCGGCGGCCTGAGGGTTGCCCGGCGGCGCCGGTTTCCGGAAAGCCGTTCCCTGGGAGCAGAAGCGCAGGCTCCGTCAGGGGCCGCCGTTCCCTGGGGACAAGGCGCATCCCTCGGGACGGCATCCTGCCTTTACTCGGGTCGTGGCACATCCATGTGCCACTTGCGCCTTGTCCCCAGGGAACGACGTCCTCGGGCGATCTTCAAGGACGCGGCTTCTTTTGCCTTCATCCACAACCCTCCCCGGCCCACGCGCAAGGGAGTAACGCAGCGAAGAGCCCTGCACCTGGATGGCGGAGCGAAGCGACGCCGCGGAGGCCGCCGAAGACGCGGCAGGCCGGGGGTATTGCGGCAGCGGCCATGGATGGCCGCGGTAGCGAGCGCGTGCACGGATGTACGCCCGAGCGGCCGCAATACCCCCGGCCTGCCGTGGCTCCCACCGGAGCCGAGCACACCCGGCGATCTTGCCCTTGACGATTGCGGTTGCGGTTGCGATCCCAGCCGCCACCGCAAGCGCGCCCCTCACTCCTTCGGGAACCGCGCCAGCGCCTGCCCGATCACCTTCTTCGCCTCGGCCGCATCGCCCCAGCCGTGCAACTCGACGGTGTTGTGTCCGGCCGGCAGGTCCTTGTAGACGCGGAAGAACGCCTCGATCCGCTGCCGCTCGATCTCCGGCAGGTCGGCCAGGTCGCGGATGTTCGCGTAGGTCGGATCGACCTTGTCGGTCGGCACGCCGATGATCTTCTCGTCATGCTCGCCCCGGTCGATCATGCGCAGCACGCCAATCGGGCGGAACTTCACCAGCACGCCCGGATGCAGCGGCTCGCGGGTCAGCACCAGCGCGTCGAGCGGATCGCCGTCGCCGGCCAGGGTCCGCGGCATCGAGCCGTAGTTGGCCGGATAGGCCACCGGCATCGACTGGAAGCGGTCGACGTAGAGCAGCCCTTCCTCGTTGATCTCGTACTTCGTGAAGCTGCCGGCCGGGATCTCCACCGCCAGCACGACTTCCTCCGGTGCCTCCTTCGGCTGCGCGGCCAGGAACGGATGGCGGATGTGCGCTTCGCGCGGCGCCGCGCCGAGCTGCAGCGGCAGGACCAGCAGCGCCAGCAGGGTGGCGTGGCGGAACGGATGGGTCACGGCTGTCTCCATGGCGTGTTGGTTGATGTCCAGGTGTGGAGCGATGCCGGGACTGCTCCCGGCAGCACGCCGCGCAGCCGGGCGCGCGCGGACCGCCGCCGCGGCGGCGGTGATGCGTGGCCGGATCGAGCGGCGGACACGTCGCTGCACGCCGGCGCCATCCGGCACGGCGCCGCGCGACGCCTCAGCGTTCGCACTCCGGCAGGTCGAGCGCGGCGGCGATGTCGCGCCAGTCGAACGCCGAAACCGCCTGGTCCAGATGCGAGGCGTAGAACACCCCCTTCGGGAAGCGCGCGTCGCCGCGTTCGTCCAGCCACACGCCATCGGTCAGGCCGGTGACCTTGCCGACGAAGGAACCGGTGTGCTCCAGCGTGCGCCGATCGAACAGGTGGAACACCGTGCGATCGTCGAACTGGTCGCTGGCGACCCACCAGCCGCTGCCGTCCTTGCAGCGCATCAGCGCAATGCCCTCGGCCTGCGCGCGGTAGTTGCCGGCGCCGACGTCGCGGCCGGCGTACTTGCCGTCCATCGTGTACTCGCGCAGCCGCGTGCCGGTGGCGATGTCCTCTTCGGCGACCAGCAGCCGGTTGTAGGCCTCGTCGCCGAACACCGACTCGGTCACCCGGATCGCGCCGGCCCCGGTGGTGTCGCCGAAATGGCCGCGGGCGCTGGCCACCCACCGCCCCCCCTGCTGAGCCACCTGGTAGCGGCGGAAGCGGCGGTCCAGGTCGGCCAGCGGCGGAATGATGTCCTCGCCCTGCGCGTCCTCGCCCAGCGTGTAGTTGTCGCTGACGATCACCTCGTAGCCGTCGCCATGCCGGCGCACCCACAGCCCGTACGGCTGCAGCAGGTCGTCCTGGGCGAACACCAGCAACGGCTGGAAGTCCGGCAGCGAGAACATCTGCACGCGATGGTTGTCGCGCTCGACCACGAACACGTAGCGGTCGTCGATGGTGGCCACGCCGTTGGGGCGATTGAGCTGGCCCAGCGCCTGGCCGGTGCCGCCGATCGTGCGCAGCCGCGCCCCGGTGTCACCGTCATAGACGATCAGCTGGTCGATGGACTTGGCCGAGGCCACCACCTTCAGCCGCCCGTCCTGGTCGCGCCAGCTCGCCGGCGAGTCCACGTTGTCCTCGGCCTCGGGCCGGGCCACCCAGGCCTCGGCCACCACCACGTGCGGAATCTGCGCCTGCAGCCTGGCGAACGACAGCCCGTCCTCCTTCCCGGCCTCGTCGCCTTCCTTTTCGTTTGCCGTCTGCGCGACGGGCGGTGCCGCCGGTGGCGCGATGGTGGAGCAGGCCGACAGCGCCAGCACCATCGCCAGCGGAATCATGCGGACCGTCATGTTTCATCCCCTTGGAGCATTGATTGCAGCTGCGGGAAGCTAGGCGGGAAACATGACGTTTTCGTTGCAGCGCATCGCGTGACGCTCCTGTCCTGCAACGGTCATATTTCCTTTACATCCCCAACGTAAAAAACGCCCCGACGTTTTTCCGACAGTCACACCACCTGGGGATGCAGCAAAAAATGAAACGAAACGCTCTGGCACTTGGCCTCATGCGGGCGATGGCCTGCGCCGCCCTTCTTCCCGCCGGCGCCGCCTGGTCGCAGACGGCCACGCCGGATGGCTCGACCGAGGCCCTCGACGTCAAGCAGATGGACACCCTGGTCGTGCAGGGCGAGATCGCCTACCGCAACCGCACCGACGACATCGCCCCGGTGCTGCGCTTCGACCTGGAGTACTTCCAGCGCTTCGAGCCCAACACCGTCGGCGACATGCTCAAGCGCGTGCCCGGCGTCGGCTTCGTCGGCTCGGACATCATGGAATACGACGGCGCGCAGCTGCGCGGCCTCGGCGGCGGCTACACCCAGGTACTGATCAACGGCAAGCAGGTGCCCGGCGCCGGCGACGACCGTTCGTTCTATGTCGACCGCATCCCGGCCGAGATGGTCGACCACATCGAGATCAAGCGCAGCGCCAGCGCCAACCGCAGCGGCGACGCGGTCGCCGGCGCGATCAACATCGTGCTGCGCGACGCCTACGTGTTCGACGGCAGCTACGTCCGGGTCGGCGTGAACCGCTGGTTCGACGGCGAGGTGAACCCGACCTTCGGCGCGGTGACCTCGTTCGAGGGGTTGGGCGGCCGCCTGCTGGCCGGCTTCAACGTGCAGGACCGCTACCGCCGCAAGGACAAGCGCTCCGACCGCTTCACAGACAACACCATGGAAGAGAAGACCAGCTGGGAGGACCAGACCGAGATCAAGGACGGCCGCGACTATTCGGCCAACCTGAGCTACGTCACCGACATCGGCGAGAACGGCCACCTCAGCATCGACGGCTTCTACGTCAAGACCGACCGCGACGTCAGCGAGGTCTCCTATGAAGAGGAGTTCGACGACGGCGAGACCATCAACTCGCGCGTGCCGGGCCTGGATCCGTACGACCAGAAGAACTACGGCATCGCCGCCGAGTACAAGTTCGACATGGCCGGCGGCACCACAAAGCTGAGCCTGGACCACGCCCGTTTCGAGAACGAGCAGGCCACCACCGAGGGCGAGGAAGTGTTCGTCAGCGGCCCGGAGAACTGGGACAACACCTGGAGCATCGACGGCGCCGAGTGGGACGAGACCACGTTCGAAGCCGAGGCCGTGTCGGCCAAGGATTCGGAGACCGGCTTCACCCTGGCGCACATGCGCCCGGTCGGCCACACGGAGATGGAATTCGGCCTGGACTACCGCACCAAGAAGCGCGACAGCCTGGTCACCAGCTACGAGTGGGAAGCCGACGAGCAGGGCCAGGTGCCGAACTTCCCGGCCGACTACGAGTTGAACGGCAGCGTCGCCTCGCGGATCGAGGAAGACCGCCTGGACCCGTACATCATGTTCAGCAGCAAGGGCGACTTCTTCTCCTGGGAAGCCGGCCTGCGCTACGAGACCACCAGGTCCGACGTGGAGTACATCGAGGACGACGCCAGCAAGGGCCGGGTCAGCAAGGACTACAGCGAACTGCTGCCCTCGGTGAGCCTGCGCTGGGACGTGACCGACGCCGACCGCATCAACCTGTCGCTGGCCAGGACCGTCAAGCGCCCGAACTTCAACGAGCTGGTCCCGGCCCTGCTGGACGGCGAGTTCGGCGACAACGACTACGTCGGCAACCCCGAGCTCAACCCGGAGATCGCCAACGGCCTCGACCTGGGCTTCGAGCACCGCCTGGGCAGCAAGGGCGTGGTCGGCGCGAACTTCTTCTACCGCGACGTCAAGGACCTGATCGAGATCGTCAACACCGGCGAGCCCAGCCAGGAGATGCAGAAGACCTGGGAAGACATGATCGACGACGGCGACGCGGTCGACCTGGACGACGCGATGGCGCAGGAGCCGGCGGAAAGCTGGCTGTACACCTCCGACAACGTCGGCGACGGCCACGTCTACGGCTTCGAGTTCGACCTGTCCACGCCGCTGTCCGCGTTCGGCTGGGACGACACCGGCGTGTTCGTGAACTACTCGTGGGTGGACTCCAAGGTCGACGACTTCATGGGCGAGCGCCGCTTCAACGAGCAGGCCCGCTACGTCTACAACATCGGCTTCATCCAGGACCTGCCGACCGTGGCCGCCAGCTTCGGCGTGACCTACCGCAAGCAGGGCGACGCCAAGTCGCGCGTGCTGGGCGAGGAAGCGATCGTGCGCTACGGCGCCGAGCTGGACGCCTTCGTGGAAAAGCGCTTCGGCGAGCGGTTCTCGATGCGCCTGTCGGCCAACAACCTGTTGGACGCCTCGAAGGACGAGTTCTTCGACAAGTTCAACACCCAGGCCGACCAGATCGCCCGCGACTACCACGAGTACGAGCTGGAAACCGAGTCGGCCGGCCCCAGCTACCAGCTGGTCGCCCGCTGGGCGTTCTGACCGGCGCACCGCAATACCCTCGGCAACACCAGGGAGGCCGGCGCAAGCCGGCCTCTTCCTTTGTCGGCGTGGCGTACTTTGATGCAGACTTCGCACAGCCAAAGGAGCTGCGCCCATGAAGATCGTCGAAGTCCGCCACCCGCTGGTCCAGCACAAGATCGGCCTGCTGCGCGATGCCGGGCTGAGTACCAAGGGCTTCCGCGAACTGGTCACCGAGCTGGGCACCCTGCTCGCCTACGAGGCCACCGCCGACCTGGAGACCGAAGCAGCGACCATGCCCGGCTGGGCCGGCGAGGTGCAGGTGCGGCGCATTGCCGGCGCCAAGATCACCCTGGTGCCGATCCTGCGCGCCGGCCTGGGCATGCTGCCGGGCGTGCTGGCACTGATCCCCGCGGCCAAGGTCAGCGTGGTCGGCCTGCAGCGCGACGAGGCCACCCTGCAAGCGGTGCCCTACTTCGAGCGCCTGACCGGCCGCCTGGACGAACGCGACGCCCTGATCCTCGACCCGATGCTGGCCACCGGCGGCACCCTGATCGCCACCATCGACATGCTCAAGCGCGCCGGCGCACGGCGGATCAAGGGCATCTTCCTGGTCGCCGCACCCGAAGGCCTGGCCGCACTGGAAGCCGCGCACCCGGACGTGTCCGTCTATACCGCCGCCATCGACCAGCGGCTCAACGAAAAGGGCTACATCCTGCCCGGGCTGGGCGACGCGGGGGACCGCATCTTCGGGACGCGGGTGGAGTGAGGGTGGACTCGCGCCGGCACGAGGGTGGATGAGTTGAGGGCGAAGAGAGGCCGGTCCGGCCGCTCGTTGAAGACAGTTGTTGAGTCAAGCCGACCCGCGAGCGGCGTCGGCTTGAATGAACTGTTAGCCGCCACCCGCGCCATCCAGAATGCTGCGAGGCGTTACCCCACGACGATTGGGGCGATCCAGATTGGCACCCTGTTGAACAAGAAAGTTGACGACCTCGTGCTTGCTGCCGAACACGGCTCTCCACAAAGGCGTATTGCCAAACAAGTCTATTGAATCGATCTCCGCTCCTGACTCCAGGAG
>JAGHZW010000236.1 GCA_017745195.1 Pseudoxanthomonas sp.
AGTGCCGGAATCGCCCTCGCGGGCCCACCGGACTTCCCTTTTAAACCGGCGCCTGGAGGCGCCGGTACCGACGCGACCCAAGATAGTGGGGTCGCTTTGAATGGTCAACACCAGATGTCGGGTCTGAAGGCGGACCGGCACTCGGACGCCACGGCGCTTCGCGGGTCGCGCCCGGGTTGACGAAGGTCAAGAACCGGCGCGTTCACGACGCCCAGTTGTTGAGAATGGTTCGCATCGATGGAAAAATCGCGCCGCCGACCAGCCACCCGTTTCCGCGGCCAGCCACGTCATCCCTCCCTGCTTCCAGAGGTCTGTCATGGCTGTTTCTTCGCGTCGGGCGCTTCGCCCGGCCCGTACCCCGCTCTCCGTACTCGTCGCCTCCTCCCTGCTGCTGGCCGCCGTCGCCCACGCCCAGACCGCTCCCGCGGCGCCGGACGGCGCCCGCGTCACCGAGCTGGACGCGGTCCAGGTCAACGCCTACCGCACCACCACCCATACCTCCGGCGCGACCAAGACCGACACCCCGATCGCCGAGACCGCGCAATCGATCTCGGTGATCGCCCGCGAGGAACTCGACGCACGCGGCGTGCAGAACCTCAACGAGGCGATGCGCTACGTCGCCGGCGTCAGCCTGGAAAGCACCGGCATCGACAACCGCGTCGACGACTTCCGCATCCGCGGCTTCGACGCCGGCAGCTGGGGCAACAACGTCACCCTGGACGGCATGCGCGCACCGCAGGGCAGCCAGTGGAACCGGACCATGTTCGACAGCTGGAACCTGGAGCGGGTGGAAGTGCTCAAGGGCCCGTCGGCGGTGATGTACGGGCAGATGGCGCCGGGCGGCATGGTCAACCAGGTCAGCAAGACCCCCACGCCGGGGCAGGAGCAGATCCTGCGCGTGGGCGTGGATGCCAATGGCCAGTACAACGCCGCCTTCGACCTGGGCACCGGCAGCGACGACGACGCGCACCTGGGTCGGCTGGTCGGCCTGTACCGCGACGGCCAGACCCAGATCGACTACACCGAGCAGCAGCGCTGGTTCCTCGCGCCCAGCTACACCTGGCAGGCCAGCGAGCGCACCCGCCTGACACTGCTCGGCCTGTACCAGGAAGACAACGGCGGCTCGACCTACCAGTTCCTGCCGATGGACGGCACGCTGCGCCCGACCGCGTACGGCCGCATGAAGAACACCACCTTCATCGGCGAGCCGGACTGGAACACCTACGACCGCACCGTGTGGACCGCCGGCTGGCTGTTCGAGCACGGTTTCAACGAAGCGTGGACGCTCAGCCAGAGCGCGCGCCACACCCGCGTCGAATCGCTGTTCCAGACCGTGGTCACCAACGGCGCGCTCAACGCCGACGGCCGTACCCAGCGCCGCCGTGCGACGTGGGGCGAGGGCGAATCGACCGGCGACACGGTCGACACCCGCGTGCAGGGC
This sequence comes from Pseudoxanthomonas sp., assembly GCA_017745195.1. Lineage (GTDB taxonomy): Bacteria > Pseudomonadota > Gammaproteobacteria > Xanthomonadales > Xanthomonadaceae > Pseudoxanthomonas. The sequence goes on from JAGHZW010000236.1 coordinate 1,442, forward strand.
GAGTTCGCCACCGGCGCGGCCGAGCACACCGTGCTGCTGGGGGTGGACTGGCAGAAGGCCGACTGGAGCGGCGGCCGCGGCGCGATGGTCGATCCGGCGCCGATCGACATCTTCAATCCGGTCTACAGCGGCTACCTGCCGGTGACCCGCACGGTCGGCCTGTCGCGCGGCGTCAACGAGCAAACCGGCCTGTACCTGCAGGACCAGGTCGCGCTGGGCAACTGGCGCCTGACCGCCGGCGGCCGCTACGACTGGACCGACGACGACACCGCCACCGCCACGCACACCGTCGCCACCGGCACGGTGACGCCGTGGGTGCGCACCCACCTGAAGAACGAGGCGTTCAGCGGCCGCGCCGGCCTTCTCTATGCCGCGCCATCGGGCTGGTCGCCGTACCTGGGCTACTCCGAGTCGTTCCAGCCGCCGACCACCGACGTCAACCTCAGCTACACGCGCACGCCGTTCGACCCGATCACCGGCAAGCAGTGGGAAGGCGGGATCAAGTACCAGCCGTCCGCCTTCGATGGCCTGGTCACGCTGTCGGCGTTCGACCTGCGCCAGCAGAACATCCTCACCGACGATCCGGACCCGACCCACGTCACCTGCGGCGCCGCCGGCGCCAGCCGCTGCCAGGTGCAGAGCGGCGAAGGCCGCGTGCGTGGCATCGAACTGGAAGGCCGCATCACTCCGCTGGAAGGCTTCAGCGTGATCGGCGCCGCCGCCTGGATGGACTCGGAAGTCACCCGCGGCAACGCAGCGGTGCAGGGCAAGGAACTGGCGATGGTGCCCGAGTCCACCGCCTCGCTGTGGGGCGACTACACCTTCGGCGGCGGCGCACTGGAAGGCCTGGGCATCGCCGCCGGCGTGCGCTACACCGGCCAGAGCTACGGCGACAGCGCCAACGCCTATGCGATCCCGTCGTACACGCTGTTCGACGCGGCGCTGCGCTACTACGCCGGCACGTTCGGCGGCGTGAGCGCGCAGTTTTCGCTCAATGCCGGCAACCTGGCCGACAAGACCTACGTGTCGACCTGCAGCGGCGTGTCCTCGTGCTTCTACGGCACCGGGCGCACGATCACCGCCACCGCCCGGTTCAGCTGGTGATGCGGCGCGTGCGCAGCACGATGTGGCGACGGGTCGCGGCGCTGGCATGGCTGGTCATGCCGGCGCTGGCCGGGGCGCAGCCGGACCTGTCGCAGCGGATCGGGCGCACGGTGGCCGACACCGGCGCGCCGGGTTACCGCTTCGAGCAGTTCCGGCTCGACTCGGCCGATGGCCAGCGCCACTACCGCGTCCGCGTGGCGCTGCCGACCACGGCCGCTCCCGCCGGGGGATATCCGCTGGCCTACCTGCTCGACGGCAATGCTGCGCTGCTCGCCACCGACGCGGCGTTGCTGGAGCAGCTGTCGACGTCACCGCGTCCACCGGTGATCGCCTGGATCGGCTACGACAACGAGCTGCGCATCGATGCCGAGGCCCGCGCATACGACTACACCCCGCGCCGTCCCGGCGGCGAGCAGGCGCAGCGCGACGCGATCGGCGGTCGCCGCAACGGCGGCGCCGACGCGTTCCTGGACCTGCTCGAACGGCAGATCGTGCCGCGGGTCGAGGTGCTGGGACCGGTCGACGCTTCGCGGCGCGCGTTGTGGGGCCACTCCTACGGCGGCGTGCTGGTGCTGCATGCGCTGTTCACCCGGCCGCAGGGCTTCGCCATCCATGCCGCGGCCGATCCGTCGCTGTGGTGGGGCAACGGCCAACTGCTGCGCGAAGAGGCGGCGGTCGCCCGCTGGCCCACACCGGCACCGCGGCTGTGGCTGTGGGTCGGGCAGGACGATGCCGCCGGAACGGGGCACGCGGCTCCGCCAGGCCGCGATCCGGCCGCGGTCGATGCCATGCGCCAGGCACGTACCAGCGTGCCGCCGGACGGCGCGTCACGCATGAGCGAACGCCTGCACGCGCAAGGCGTGGACGTGGCGTACGAAACACTGCCCGGGCTCTCGCACGGGCAGACCCTGGGCGCCTCACTGACGCGCCTGCTGCAGCGGCTGGCCAGGACCGCGACACCCTGAAGCGGTCCGCCATGCCGGTCCGCAGTGGCGCAGTGGCGCAGTGGCGCAGTGGCGCAGTGTTGCAGCATCGCGATCCCTGCGCCGCCGTCGCCATGTGCGGTCGGCATGGCTGCCGCACGTGCGCGACCGCGCGCGCTCCTGCGCGGATTCGCACGTGCGCGCCAGATCAGGAAAGAACCTGAACGCATGAGCAGATGCAACTATGCAGATGCTTCTAAGTGATTTTTTCATGCTGCAGTGCAGCTGGCAGATTCCCTGTGACGTTCGCGCATGTCGCGCAGAACCCAGGGGCTTACCAACATGTCATTGCGTACACCTTCCGCTTCCGGACGCGGGTCCGGAGGATGGCCGACTGCGGCCCGGAATCCACTCCACACCTCGACTTTCCGCCGCACCGCGCTGGCCCTGTTCGTGGCCCAGGCGTTGTGCCTGCCCGCACTCGCTCACGACGAGGAAAGTGGCGCCGCTACCGCGGATGCCGCTGCAACGGGCGCCGCTACCGCCACCCAGCTCGATGCGGTCACTGTCACCGGCTCACGCATCGCGCGCTTGGATTACGCCAGCAGCAGCCCGCTCACCAGCATCTCGCGCGAGGCGCTGCGCGACACCGGCACGTCCACCCTCGAGGAAGCGCTGAACCAGCTGCCGCAGCTGGGCCTCGGCGCCAACAAGACCAATGCCGGCTGGGGCGGCACCGGCCAGGCCACGCTCAACCTGCGTGGGCTTGGCCCGCAGCGCAACCTGGTCCTGCTGGACGGCCGCCGGCTGCAGCCGGCCACCACCGACAACGTGGTCGACGTCAACGCGATCCCCAGCGCGCTGATCGAGGACGTGCAGATCATCACCGGCGGCGCCTCGGCGGTGTATGGCTCGGACGCGATCGCCGGCGTGGTCAACATCCGGCTGAAGGACGACTTCGAGGGCATCCGCCTCGACAGCCAGTTCGCGCAGTACGGCGAGGGAGATGGCGACACCACCGACGTGGCGCTCACCCTCGGCGGAAATTTCGCCGACAACCGCGGCAATGCCGTGCTGTCGCTGTCGTGGAGCGACCGCGACGGGGTCGACTTCATGGCCCGCGACTTCTTCCGCAGCAATCCCGGCGGCACCGACTTCCGGATCCAGACCGGTACCTACGAGCTGGGCGCCAACCTGCCGACGCAGGCGGCGGTCGACCAGGTGTTCGCGCGGTACGGCGCGGCGGCGGGGCGCGTGCCGGTATCCCCGACCACCTACCTCGGCTTCAACGACGACGGCACGCTGTTCTCGGCCAACAAGGGCCCGTTCAACTGGCGCGGCCCGGACGGACAGCTCAACAACACCGGCACCCAGCTCAACAACCTCAACCAGTTCTCGCTGATCCAGGTGCCGCTGGAGCGCCACGGCGCGTTCGGCCGGGTCACCTACGACATCAACGATGACGTACAGGCCTACGGCCAGTTCAACTGGTCCAGCCTGTCCAGCTACGTCGCGGCCGAGGGCGGCAACACCGGCATCAACGTGCCGGTCACCAATCCGTTCATTCCCGACGACCTGCGCACCATCCTCGCCTCGCGCGCCAACCCGGACGCCGATTTCCGCCTGCACAAGCGTTTCCAGGAAGCCGGCCCGCGCACCTTCGAACGCGACTTCGACAACTGGCAGTTCCTGGCCGGCG
>JAGHZW010000237.1:0-5107 GCA_017745195.1 Pseudoxanthomonas sp.
CACCTGCCGCTGGACGTGCAGTCGCCGAGCTACACGCACGGCAAGGTCTCGGTGCCGGCGGTGCATGGCTCGGCGGTGAAGGCCAAGGACGGGCACGTGTACGTGGCGCTGACCAACCTCGACCCGGACCACGCGGCCAGCGTCTCGACCGCAGTGGCCGGCCTGTCGCCGACCGCGGTCAGCGGCCGGATCCTGACCGCCCCGGCGATCACCGCGCGCAACAGCTTCGAGTCGCCGGACGCGGTCGCGCCGAAGGCGTTCACCGGCGCCCGGATCGAAGGCGGCACGCTGAAGGTGGAGCTGCCGGCGAAGTCGGTGGTAATGCTGCAGCTGAAGTGATCGATGGCTCCAGCGTGGAAACAGGAAGGGGCGCGCAGGCGCCCCTTCCCTTTTCCTGCGATCCAACCACATCGCCGGTCCGCTACCCGCGCTCCGCGGCGACCGGCGAACCGGCCCTACTCGCGGCTCTCCGAACCCCTCGCGCGCCGATGCATTCCGGCGTGCAGGTCGCGCGCGGCGCGCTGGGCGGCCCGGTCCTCGTACCGCCGTCGCGCCCGCGCGTTCAGCGGACGCACGACCGCCAGCTGTAATCCGACAAAGACCGCCGGAATCACCACGACGAGCCACGGATGGGACGACACGAATTCGATCACTGCCAGGAGCGTCTCGGGCATCGCGGGACCTCATGAGTTGTCGTGGGTCGATGACGGCTCCGCCGGATCCGGGCGGGATACCGCGAGCAGGTGCCGCTCGCCAGTGCGGAGAATACAGCTCCCCGAAGGCTTCGCCGTGCTGCCGAGGCGGCCGGGCCTAGCGCGTCAGCGCCCCTGCATCCACCCGTGGCCAGCCGTCGGTATCCCATGCCAGCGAGGCGACGTGCAGCTTCGGCCGCCCACCGTCCTCGACGTCGTAGGCGTGGAAGACCAGGTAGTCCTTGCCGTCGAACGTGTACGCACTGTTGTGCCCGGGCCCCGGCCAGCGCGCAGTGCCGCGCAGCACTTCGGTGCCGCCGCCCTGGTCCAGGCGCTTGCCGTCGCGGTCCAGGTACGGTCCCTGCAGCGTCTTCGAGCGGCCGACCATCACCCGGTAGTCGCTGTCGGCGCCACGGCAGCAGTGGTCCCAGGACATGAACAGGTAGTACCAGCCGTTCTTGCGGAAGACGAAGGGCGCTTCCAACGCGCCGGGTTCCGGTTTCGCATCGTCCTCGAGGATCGAGCGTTCGCGCTTGGCCAGCGTGTGCCACTGCTGCGGTTCGGCCAGGTGCACGCGGTCGTCGGCCAGCTTCACCAGCTTCAGTCCACCCCAGAACGAGCCGAACGCCAGCCACGGTTCGCCCTGCTCGTCCTCGACCAGGTTCGGATCGATCGCGTTCCACAGGTCGCGGTGCGGTACCGAGCGCAGGACGATGCCGTGGTCGACCCACTTGAACGCGGGGCTGGCCGGATCGAGCGTGGTGTTGGTCGCCACGCCGATCGCCGAAGTGTTCTTGCCGCCGCTGGAGACCGAATAGAACAGCGTGTAGATCCCGTTGTGGAACGAGATGTCCGGCGCCCAGATGTGGCCGTTGAAGCCGGGCACGACGTCGTAGGCCCAGGCGGGGATCTGCGCGAACACCTGCGGCTCGGCCTTCCAGGTGCGCAGGTTCTTCGAGCTGTAGACGGTGATGCCGGGGCCGGTGATGAACAGGTAGTAGGTGTCGCCCTCGCGGATCACCACCGGATCGTGCGCCAGCACGTCGGCGTGGTAGCCCGGCTTGGGCGCGGCCACCGGCGGGCTGGCCATCATGTCGCCGTTGTTGGGCTTTGGCGGCGCGGCGGCGACACCCGTTGCCGGCAGCCAGGCGAGCGCGGCCAGCAGGCCCAGCGCCAGTTTCGTGCGCGCGTGGCCGCTCATTCGCCCGGGATCTCCACTTCGCGAAGCGGCCGGCCGAATACCGGCATGCCGTCGACGCCCCACTGCAACGGCTGCACGCAGGCGTGCCGGTCCGGGTTCCACAGCGGGTCACCTTCGATCTCGCGGTAGTTGCGCGCGTGGTAGACCAGCAGGTCGGTGGTGCCGTCTTCGGCCACGGTGAAGCTGTTGTGGCCCGGGCCGTAGACCTCGCGTTCGACGTCGGTGACGAACACCGGCTGCGGCGACTTGTGCCAGTTGCCCGGGTCGAGCAGGTCGCTGTCAGCATCGGCCCAGATCAGGCCCACGGCATAACGCTCGTCGGTGGCGCTGGCCGAATAGGTGCAGAACACCTTGCCGCGGCGGATCAGCACCGACGGCCCTTCGTTGACCAGGAAGCCCTGCACTTCCCAGTCGAATTCCGGCCGGGTCAGAAGCACCGGCGTGCCCCTGATCCGGGTCGGCGTCTCCATCTCGGCGATATAGAGGTTGGAGTTGCCGGCGATGTCCGGGTGCTTCTGCGCCCACAGGTAGTAGCGCTTGCCGCGGTGGCTGAAGCTGGTCGCGTCCAGGCAGAACGCGTCGATGCCGCTGTCGACCTGGCCGGCGAACTCCCATTCGCCCTGCATCGGATCGACGGACGGATTGCGCAGCGCGTACATGCGGTGCTGGAACAGGTCGTCCTTGATCTCGCGCGACGGCGCGGCGGCGAAGTACACGTACCAGCCGTCGTCGGCGCGGTGCAGTTCCGGCGCCCAGATCAGCGAGCTGGCCGGTCCGCTGGCCGGTGCGTGCCACAGCGCCTTCTCGGGGGCGTGGGCCAGTCCGCGCAGGGTCGGCGAGGCGCGCAGCACGATGCGGTCGTACTCGGGCACCGAGGCGGTGAAGTAGTAGCTGCCGTCGTGGCGCGAGACGTGCGGATCGGCGCGATTGGGGATGAACGGATTGCTCAGCTTCATGCGTCTGCCTGTGCCCGTCCCGCGGTCATGCCGCCGGGACCTCGTGGATGATCTGCTGCTTGATCTGCTGGTAGTAGCCGTCGGTGATCCGGTACCAGAACATCACTGCGCCCATCAGCGCATGGAACACCCCGGGAATGATCGTCAGCATCAGGGCAATGCCATGCAGCGCATGCGCCGACTGCGGCTGGTCGGGCACGTACTGGAACCAGGCCAGCAGCCAGCCGACGATCGCGCCGGCAATGCCCATGCCGGCCTTCTGGAAGAAGGAGATCCCGCCCATCGACAGGCCGGCCACGCGCTTGCCGCTGCGCGCGTGGCCGTAGTCGACCGCCTCGACTATGGCCGACCAGAACACCGGCGCATGCAGGTCGACGATGAAGCAGATCAGGAAATAGAAGATGAACGCGGCGGCCACGTCGCCCGGCCCGACCAGGAAGTACATGGCCAGGCTCAGCACGCCGACGGCCAGCTGGCTCCAGCGGAACAGCGCGATCTTGCAGTAGCGCTTGGTGATCCAGGTCGAAGCGACCATCGCCAGGATCGCGGCGACCACGCCGGTGGCCAGGAACGCCGAGAGCATGCGCGCGTCGCCGCCGAGGTAGTACTTGGCGTAGTACGCGGCGACCGAGCCGCGCACGACATAGCCGACCGTGCCGATCACGCACACCGCGCACAGCAGCAGCCACTGGTCGTTGCGCAGCAGCAGGCCGAACTGTTCCTTCAGCGGCTTGCGGTCGACGTGGTGGCGGACGCGCTCGGTGGTGGTGAAGAAGCAGAACAGGAACATCAGCGTGGCCAGCAGGCCCATCAGGCCCATCGCCAGCTGGTAGCCGCGGGCCAGGTGGCCACCGCCCCAGGCCTCGGCCAGCACCGGCACCGCGATGGTGACCAGGAACGCGGCGACCTTGGCGAAGAACAGCCGGTAGCCATTGGCCGACAGCCGCTCCTTCGGATCGGAAGTGAGCACGCCGATCAGCGAGATGTAGGGAATGGTCACCGCGGTGAACACCAGCATCACCAGGGTGTAGGTGGCGTAGGCCCAGGCCAGCTTGAGGTTGTAGTCCAGGTCCGGCGTGGTGAAGGTCAGGAACACTGACACGCCGAACGGCACCGCCATCACCAGCAGGTACGGCCGGTAGCGGCCCCAGCGGGTCTCGATCCGGTCGGTGACCAGGCCCATCACCGGGTCGGCGACCGCATCGAGCATGCGCACCGAGATCAGCAGCAGGGCGACGTCGGCCGGGCGCAGCCCGAACACGTCGGTATAGAAGAACGTGATGATCAGCATCATCGACGACATGACGACGTTGACCGCCATGTCGCCCGCGCCGAAGCCGATCTTCTCGATCAGTCCAAGCTTCTGGTCCTGCATTGCCCCTCCTCAAGAGCGCCGCCGAATCGCAATCAGGTTGTCCCGCGGCCCGCTCCAGCACAGCCCCCGCGACGTGTCGCCGCGGTGCCGCCCCTTCCTCCGTCGGGACGACGCGTTCACCGCATTCTGGGTCGCGGACCAATGCGCAACAAATACGGAAATCGGCGACGGCCATATCCGATTCGATATCCAGCGGGACCGTGCCGGGCCTGGCGGCGGCACGGCGCTCCACCCCGGTGGCGGAGTCCGGAGACCTGACGTCGCGTTGTCTGCGGCGAGGCGGGACCGCCGGGGTCCGGCATTGCGACTTTCTGCTCCGACGGTGGAGCTCCGACGAACCGGCACCGTGCCGCCGTCATCCCGGCGGCACCGGTGCCGAGGGACATTCGCTGCAAACAGCGGCGCGCCGGGCCTGCCTGCGCCTCCCGCCCTCCGCTCGCCCCGCCCTTGCGACCGCATTGCAATACACGTATCGGTCCCCCTGCATTTGTTATTTTTCGAGCATCACCTTGACCGGTAGCATCGCTTCCGCAACGGGTCGCCCCGTGCCTCACGGGCATGGCGCCGACCCGGCCGACTCCACACCGGGCAGGGATCCCGACCGCATGAGCGACTCCAGCAAACCGCCCTTCCGCAGCCGCCAGTGGTTCGGCCGCGAGGGCAAGCAGGGCTTCTATTACCGCAGCTGGCTCAAGGGCCTGGGCCTGCCGCACGACATGTTCGACGGCCGCCCGGTGATCGGCATCTGCAACACCTGGTCGGAACTTACCCCCTGCAACAGCTCGCTGCGCGAGCTGGCCGAGCACGTCAAGCGCGGCGTGTACGAGGCCGGCGGCTTCCCGCTGGAATTCCCGGTGATGTCGCTGGGCACGCGCCCCAACGT
>JAGHZW010000237.1:5170-9688 GCA_017745195.1 Pseudoxanthomonas sp.
CTCGAAGCTGATCGGCCCACCGCCATGCTGTTCCGCAACCTGGCCTCGATGGACGTGGAGGAATCGATCCGCGCCAATCCCATCGACGGCGTGGTCCTGCTGATGGGCTGCGACAAGACCACCCCGTCGCTGATGATGGGCGCGGCCAGCGTCGACCTGCCGACGATCGGCGTCTCCGCCGGCCCGTCGCTGTCGGGCAACTGGCGCGGCAAGCCTCTGGGCTCGGGCACCGGCGTGATCGGCATGTCGGAGATGGTCCGCGCCGGCACGCTGACCCAGGAAGAGTTCACCGAGGCCGAATCGTGCATGCAGCGCTCCAAGGGCAGCTGCATGACCATGGGCACCGCGTCGACGATGGCCAGCATGGTCGAGTCGCTGGGCATGTCGCTGCCGGAGAACGCGGCGATCCCCGCGGTGGATTCGCGCCGCTTCCGCCTGGCCCACCTGTCGGGCCGGCGCATCGTGGAAATGGTCCGCGAAGACCTGCGCATGTCCAAGGTGCTGACCCGCGCCGCCTTCGCCAACGCGATCCGCGCCAATGCCGCCATCGGTGGTTCGACCAACGCGGTGATCCACCTGCTGGCCATCGCCGGCCGGCTCGGCGTGCCGCTGTCGCTGGAGGACTGGGACGAGATCGGCTCGCGCCTGCCCTGCCTGGTCAACCTGATGCCGTCGGGCCAGTACCTGATGGAGGACTTCTACTACGCCGGCGGCCTGCCGGCGGTGCTGCGCGAGATCTCGCAGCACCTGGACCTGGATGCGCTGACCGTCAACGGCCGCACCCTGGGCGAGAACATCGCGCAGGCGCCGTGCTGGAACCAGGACGTGATCCGGCCGCTGGACCAGCCGCTGCGCGCCGAGGCCGGCATCGCCGTGCTGCGCGGCAACCTGGCCCCGGACGGCGCGGTGATCAAGCCCTCGGCGGCCTCTCCGCACCTGCTCAGGCACCGCGGCCGGGCGGTGGTGTTCGAGAGCATCGAAGATTTCAAGGCGCGGATCGACGACGAGGCGCTGGACATCGACGAGAACAGCGTGATGGTGCTGAAGAACTGCGGCCCGCGCGGTTATCCGGGCATGGCCGAGGTCGGCAACATGCCGTTGCCGCCGAAGCTGCTGCGCCAGGGCGTGACCGACGTGGTCCGCATCTCCGACGCGCGCATGAGCGGCACCGCCTACGGCACCGTGGTCCTGCACGTGTCGCCGGAAGCGGCCGCCGGCGGTGCGCTGGCGCTGGTGCGCGAGGGCGATTTCATCGAGCTGGACGTGGCCGGCCGGCGCCTGCACCTGGACGTGGCCGAGGACGAACTGGCGCGGCGTCGTGCCGAGTGGGCGCCGCCGCCGGCGCCGGCACGCGGCTGGAGCAAGCTGTACGTGGACCACGTGCAGCAGGCGCACCTGGGCGCGGACCTGGATTTCCTGGTCGGCGGCAGCGGCGATGCGGTCGACCGCGATTCGCACTGACGGCGTGGCGGCATCGCGGGCGCGGCCATGAACAGCGGTCGCACCCCGGGCCTGCGCCTGCACCGGCGCGAGTTCGTCGCCGCGCTTGGCGTGGCGGCGGTCGCGCCGCTGCTGCCCGGACTTGCGCGTGCGGTGACCGGTAACGGTGCCAGCGTCGGACCGCTGCACTTCTTCGCGCCGGGGGAGGTGAGCCTGGGCGAGGGCATGTTCGCGCGCTCCAACGCGCTCAACCTGCGCTATCTCGCCGCGCTGGACATGGACCGGCTGCTGGCGCCATGCCGGATCGAAGCCGGCCTGCCCTCGCCCGCGGCGAAATACCCGAACTGGGAGTCGATGGGCCTGGACGGCCACACCGCCGGCCACTACCTGTCGGCGCTGGCGCAGCAGGCCGCGCAGGGCGACGCGGAGATGCGCCGCCGGCTCGACTACATGGTCGCGGCGATGGCGGCGTGCCAGCGCGCCAACGGCGACGGCTACGTCGGCGGCGTGCCCGGTGGACGCAAGCTGTGGCAGCGGATCGCGTCGGGTGATTTCCAGGCCGAGTCGTTTTCGCTGGAAGGCGCGTGGGTGCCGTTCTACAACCTGCACAAGACCTTCGCCGGCCTGCGCGACGCCTGGCTGCTGGCCGGCCAAGCGCAGGCACGCGAGGTGCTGGTCGGCTTCGCCGACTGGGCCGACCGCCTGGTCGCCAATCTCGACGACGTGCAGTTGCAGCGCGTGCTCGACACCGAGCACGGCGGCATGAACGAGGTGCTGGCCGACGTCTATGCCATCACCGGCGATCGCCGCTACCTCGCACTGGCGCGGCGCTTCTCGCACCGCGCCCTGCTCGATCCGCTGCTGCGCCGCGAGGACAGGCTCGACGGGCTGCATGCGAATACCCAGATCCCCAAGGTCATTGGCTTCGCCCGGATCGGCGAGCTCGACGGCGACGAGGCCTGGATCGAGGCGGCGCGGTTCTTCTGGGAGCGCGTGGCCCTGCACCGCAGTATTGCCTTCGGCGGCAACAGCGTGCGCGAGCACTTCAATCCGTCGGGCGACTTCACGCCGATGGTGCAGTCGCGCGAGGGCCCGGAGACCTGCAACAGCTACAACATGCTCAAGCTGACCCTGCTGCTGGACCGGTTGCGCCCGGATCCACGGCACGCGGACTTCTACGAACGCACGCTGTTCAACCACATCCTCTCCACCCAGCATCCGCAGCATGGCGGGCTGGTCTACTTCACCCCGATCCGGCCGCGCCACTACCGGGTCTATTCGCAGCCGCAGGAATGCTTCTGGTGCTGCGTCGGCAGTGGCATGGAGAACCACGGCCGCCACGCCGCGTTCGCCTACGCGCGCGACGGCGACGCGTTGCGGGTCAACCTGTACCTGGATTCGCAGGTGCGCTGGGCCGAACGCGGATTGCTGCTGCGGCAGCGCACCCGCTTCCCCGAAGACGCGCGCAGCGAACTGGTGCTGTCGCTGCAGCGGCCGCAGGCGTTCGCCCTGGAGCTGCGTCATCCGCACTGGCTGGACGGACCGCTGCAGGTGAAGGTCAACGGACGCGCCTGGCCGCTGCGGTCCACGCCATCCTCGTACGCGCGTATCGAGCGGCGCTGGAAGGACAGCGACCGGATCGAGGTCGAACTGCCGATGCGCACCCGGATCGAGAACCTGCCCGACGGTTCGGACTGGGTCGCGGTGATGCACGGACCGCTGATGCTGGCCGCGCGCACCGGCGAGGGGGACCTTGACGGCCTCATCGCCGACGACGGTCGCGGCAGCCATATCGCGCCCGGCCCCTACCTGTCGCTGGACGGCGCACCGATGCTGGTCGGCGAACGCGATGCACTGGCCGACGGCATCGTGACGGTGCCCGGCGAACCGCTGGCGTTCACCGCCGCTGCGCTGGTGCGGCCGGGCGCATTCCGCGAACTGCGCCTGGAGCCGCTGCACCGCGTCCACGATGCGCGCTACATGGCCTACTGGCGCACCGCGACGGCTGCGGACTATCCGGCGGTCGTGGCCTCGATCGAGGCCGCCGAGCGCGAACGCCAGGCGCTGGAATCACGCACGCTGGACCAGGTGCAGCCCGGCGAACAGCAGCCGGAAGTCGATCACGACTTCCGGGGCCGCGACAGCGCGACCGGCAGCTTCCTCGGTCGCGCCTGGCGCGACGCTGGCAGTGGATTCGGCTATCGGCTGGCGGCACGGCGCAGGATCGACGCCGATGCGCCGCTGGCCTTGCAACTCACCCTGTTCGGCGGCGAATGGCAGGCCGGCATGGACGTGCGCGTCGACGGCAGGACGCTGGCGACGATCACCCTCGACGGAAAAGGTCGGGACGACTTCGTGGTCCGCACGATCGCGCTGCCGACTGGCTCCGCCGTGGCCGCACGCGGCGAAGGCCTGCGCGTGGACTTCGTCGCGCATGCGGGGCGACGCACGCCGCGGCTGTTCGAGCTGCGGCTGGTCGAACAGGATCCAGCACGGCCATAAAGTGCCGTCGTGCCGTCATGCCGTCACGACGACGCCGGCGCCGTGCCCCGCACGGCCTGCGCCCACGCCGCGATCAGTCGCCGCGCGGCACCCTGCGCTTCGGCCAGAGCGCACTGCCCGTGAGCAGCGCGGCGAGCAGCCCGACCATGATCCCGGCCAGGCGCAGCGTCCACCAGACCGGATCGGACAGGGAAACGTCGCGCAGTGGCCGCAGCACGCCACTGACGGCGAAGAAGATGATCTCGAACACGAGCAGGCCGACGAAGATCGCGGCCACCTTGCGCAGTCCGTTCACGGCACCTCCCCGGCATCCTCGCGCCGAGGTATAGCACGGCCTCCGCGGTCGGGCCCGGATGCCCGGTCGACAGCCCGGCCGCAGGGTGAATGATCCTGTCGCCGTGATTGCCGCTCCCGCGGGCAGCATCCGGACCATCCCGGACCCGCGCCGGCGCCAGCAGGCGATCCGGGGAGATGCCCGCCCCGCCTGGCCCCACGCCGCTTCGGCGCTCGCCAGGTTGTGGTCCGGTGGCGGCGCAGGGTAGAATGCGCGCCCCTGCTCCGGCGCTGCCGGCCCAG
>JAGHZW010000237.1:9780-10532 GCA_017745195.1 Pseudoxanthomonas sp.
CGAGCCGCTTCTTGGCCACGCCCAGCGCCGGCCGACGCGCCGGCTTTTTTGTTGCCGCGCGTTCACCGGGGATGCATTCCCGCACTTGCGCCCGCTGCCGGATCGCGCAGGATGGCGGCAACCCTTCATCCCGGGCCTCGAGACCCTCCCAATGCATCCGATTTCGTTCCGTCGCGCCGCGCTGGCGCTGGCCGTCCTCACCTCGCTCGCCGCCTGCGACCGCGGCACCGCCCCCGCCACCACGCAGACCGAGCCGCCCAAGGCCGAAGCCGCGGCCGCGCCGGTGTCCGGCATCGACCTGGCCGGCATGGACACCTCGACCGCCGCCGGCGACGACTTCAACGCCTACGCCAACGGTACCTGGCTGAAGACCACCGAGATCCCGGCCGACCGCGCCAGCACCGGCGTGTTCTACACGGTGTTCGAGAAGTCCGAGAAGCGCCTGGCGGAGCTGGTGCAGTCGCTGCAGAAGCAGAACCCCGCCGCCGGCACCGATCCGCGCCGGATCGCCGACTACTACGCCGCCTACATGGACGAGGCCGGCATCGAGTCGCGCGGGCTCGCACCGCTGCAGGCCCGGCTCGACGCGGTGGAGGCCATCGCCGACCGCGCCGCGCTGTCGCGTGACCTCGGCGGCGCGTTGCGCGCCGACGTCGATCCGATCAACGCCACCAACTTCCACACCGAGAACCTGTTCGGCCTGTTCGTGGCGCAAGGCCTGGAAGATCCGTCGAAGAACGTCGGCTACCTGC
>JAGHZW010000237.1:10635-11363 GCA_017745195.1 Pseudoxanthomonas sp.
CGGCTACCTGCTGCAGGGCGGCCTGGGCATGCCGGACCGCGAGTACTACCTGTCCACCGACCCGGATATGGTGAAGACCCGCGACGCCTACAAGACCTATATCGCCGCACTGCTGAAGCAGGCCGGCACCGCCGACGCGGATTCCAGGGCCAAGGCCGTGTTCGACCTGGAGCTGCAGATCGCCAGGGCGCACGCCAGCGTCATCGACAGCCAGAACATCCACAAGGCCAACAACCCGTGGCCGGTCGCCGATTTCGGCAAGCAGGCGCCGGGCATCGACTGGCCGGCCTTCCTCGACGCGGCCGGCCTGTCCGGGCAGCGGACCCTGGTCGCCTGGCAGCCCGAGGCGACCCGCAAGCTGTCGGCGCTGGTCGCCAGCCAGCCGCTGCAGGCGTGGAAGGACTACCTGCGCTTCCACGCGATCAACCACAGCGCGTCGCTGCTGCCCAAGGCCTACGCCGACCTGCGCTTCGGCTTCTACGGCACCCAGCTGACCGGCGCCACCCAGCAGCGCGACCGCTGGAAGCGTGCCCTGTCGGCCACCGACGGCGCCCTGGGCGACGCGATCGGCCAGCTGTACGTGAAGCAGTACTTCCCGGCCGAGTCCAAGGCCCAGGCCGAGGAGATGGTCGCCAATATCGTCGCCGCGTTCCGCGACGGCGTCGACGACCTGGCCTGGATGACCCCGGAGACCAAGGCCAAGGCCAAGGGGCTCAAGGTCGGCGTGG
>JAGHZW010000238.1 GCA_017745195.1 Pseudoxanthomonas sp.
AGAATCCGTTCTCTCCGTCGAGCAGCGACGCCGACGAGGGCACCGTGCCGTACGTGCGGTACGAGCAGGGTCTCTGACGCATAGCCCGCTCGGCATCGCCGGGCACGCATCGGCCTTCTGATGGCGAAGCGCCCCTGCATCGGGGCGATAATGTCCTGCCATGCAGACCGACCATAGCCCTCGATGACAAGCCGCGGATCCATCACGGGGACGCTGCACCAGGCGTCCGTGCTCGAGCAGCACGGCCGGCCGGGTGAAGCGCTGAATCTGCTGCGGGGAACAGCCGGTCGAAGCACCGGCGAGGCGGCGGTTCACCGCGCCATCGCCCAGGCCGCCATGCGATTGGGCGACCCCTCGCTCGCGATCGACCAGATGCGTATGGCATGCGAACTCGCGCCGGACGACGCGCCGCTGCAGTTCCAGTTCGCCTGCCTGCTCGCCCACCAGGGCCAGAACAGGCAGGCCATCCACCATTTCCAGCAGGTGCTGGCACGGCAACCCGAGCACGCGCAGGCGTGGCACCTGCTGGGCGTCGCCCGGCAGCGCCTCGGCAAGCACCGTGATGCACTGCCCGCGCTGCGTCATGCACGGGCGCTGGCGCCGGGCAACTCCCGCGTCCTCGAGGCGCTTGCGGAATCCGAGTTCCATGCCGGCTACCCCGAGGATGCATTGCCCCTGTGGCAGGAGCTGCTCACGGACCGGCCTGACGACGAGAACGCGGTACTGCGTGCGGCCGAGAGCCTGAACCGGCTGGGCAGGCACGACGAGGCACTGGCGGTACTGCGCCAGGCGGTCTCGCACCGTCCGCAGGCAGGCGACCTCTGGATGGCGCTGGCGCAGACCGAAGAGGACGCCGGCGATCGCGACGCAGCACGAAGCGCCTACCGCTCCGCACTGGAACAGCGACCGGACTGGGCCTTTCCGGTGAGCGGCCTGCTGGGCCTGGATCGGGGCAAGGCCGACGACGATCTCGTCGAACAGGCCAGGCACCTGCTGGCACGGCCCGCGCTGCCCGCCCCCGACCGCGCGCTGGTCGGCTACGAGCTGGGCAAGGTGTTCGACGGCCGCGGCGACTACGCGGCGGCCATGGACAGCTGGCACCAGGCCAACGCGGCAAGGCGGCGCATGATCGGCGAAGGCGATGCGACCGCCGTCTCCGACGCCACGCTGGAAGTCATCCGGACCGTGGGGCGGGAGCGTCTGCGGGCACGCGCCAGGCGCTGGCCGGGCAACCCGGATCCGCGGCCGCTGTTCGTCGTCGGCATGCCCCGCAGCGGCACCACGCTGACCGAACAGATCCTCGCCGCGCACCCCGCCGGCCACGGCTGCGGCGAACTGCCCGACATCGCGCTGATCGCACGCAACCTTCCGGCAAGCATATCCGGCGGCGGAACGTGGCTGGATCGACTCGAAGACATCCCCGATGTAGCGCTGGACGATGCAGCACTCCGGTACCTGCGCGCGGCAACGCGACATGCACCGCCTGAGGCGCTGCGGCTCGTGGACAAGGCGCCGCTGAACTTCTTCGAGCTCGGCCTGGTGTCCCTGCTCTTCCCGAACGCGCGCGTTGTCTGGTGCCGGCGTGACCCGCGCGACATCGCGGTATCGGTGTATGGCGAGAACTTCGCGCTCGAGGAGCGCCTGGCAACGCGCCTCGACGACATCGGGCACTACATCAACCTGCAGACCCGACTGATGCGGCACTGGCAGTCCGAACTGGCGCTGCCGATCCTGGAGTTGCACTACGAGGAGCTCGCCACGCAGCCGGAGGCGCAGGCACGTCGCCTGGTCGATTTCGCCGGTCTGCCGTGGGATCCGGCGTGCCTCGAGTTCCATCGCAGCGACCGCGGCGTGCAGACACCGAGCCGATGGCAGGTCAAGCAGCCGATCTACACGCGATCCATCGGCCGCTGGCGCAACTATAGCGAGCACCTGGCGCCGCTGCTGGCGGTGCTGGACGCGGATGCCTATCCGGCAACGACGGTGGATGGGGGACCGGCGACCAGCGACCAGGCCAGCACGCCTTCGGCCTGACGCAGCTCGGCGCACTCGACGACGAAGCCCGGTCTTCCCGCCGCCAACAGGGCGGCAACACGCTCGACCTGCGACGCATGCAGCGCATGGCCGATCATCTCCGCGGTGCGAAGGCGGGCCCGCTCGAGCTCGGACGCATAGGCATCGATCGCGCCAAGCATCGACTGCACGTCGCGCCCGGCCATCACCAGCCCATGGATGGTCTCCCGGACTTCCAGGAGCAGGTCGGGCGCCGACGAGTTCGCGATCGCCGCCCCGAGCTCCTGCATGGCCGCGTTGTAACGTGCCCGCGCATGCGCGGCGTCGGCCGCATCAACGGCCTCGCCCGCCCGCGCCCTGGCGATCCAGGGCACCACGCCACGCGCGGCGGCGACGAGGCCGCCTTCACCAAGAACGCGGGCGTGATGCTCCAGCTCTTCCCGCCCGACCCGGACCAGCACCGAGTCGGCGTGGTGCATCACGAAGGCAATGTGCGCCGCCGGGCGTGCGACCCGTGAGCATTCGGCCACGGCAACCTCCATGTCGCCGTACTCGAAACCGAACTGGCTGACGATGCAATCGAATGACGCATCGGCGAAAGGCAGCGCTTCCATGCGTACGCGGGGATGGAAGCGCACACCGCGATGCCGCGTGGGGTCGTACCACGCCGGCGCCACCGTCGCGAGGTCGACGGCGTCCACCTCGACGCCTGCGCCGTGAAGCTCCGCAAGCAACAGCGGAAGCGGGCCATTGCCCGTCGCCAGGTCGAGCACCCGCGCGGGAAGCTCCATGCGACCGAACAGGCCCCGCCAGAACGCGGCGATTGCCCCGGTGTAGTTGTCGCCCGCAGTCGACGCGCACGAGTGCAGCCGTCCGCTGGACCAGTAGGCGGTCCAGGCCTGTTGCCTGGCGGTATCGCCACTTTCGTTCATGCGATCTTCTCCGTGGCGGGAAGCATGTACGCGGCGTGCGCATCTGCCAAGCACCATGCGCCCGTGCCGCTGACCACATCCCCCCAAAAAAAAGGAGGCCCCGTTGCCGGGGCCTCCCAAGTACCGCAGTTTTAAACCGATCAGAACGTCTGCGTGTAGCGCAGGTAGATCGTGCGGCCGTAGGCGTCGTACAGGTAGAAGTTCCACGGACGGCCGTCGAACGCAACCAGCTGCGGATAACGGTTGCCGACGTTGGTCGCGCCGATCGCGATCTTGCCGTTCCACGGAGCCGACCAGGCAGCCTGCACGTCGTTGGTGGCGTAGCCGCCAACGCTGTCGCCGTCCGGATCGGTCTGGCCGTCGATGTAGTTGACGTTCCAGGTGAAGGCCCAGTCGCCGAAGGTCCAGTCGTTGGCCAGGTTCGCGCGCAGGTCCGGGTAACCCAGACGACCGGCGTACTCGATCACTTCGCCGTTGATCGTGGTCACGTCGTACTTGTTGACCCACGAGACGGTCAGGCGGTTCTGCAGGCGGCCGGCGCTGCCGAAGTCGAAGTCCGTGTTGGCACGGAAATCGAGGCCGTCGGTCTTGAGGTCACCCTCGTTGGCGTAACCGGCGGTGATCTCCTGGATGCTGCCATCGGCGCGACGGGTGATGCTCAGGCCCGCCGGGATCTGGCCGTAGTTGGCCGGATCCAGGTCCATGTTGATGATGTCCTGGGCGCCGATCGAGGAGATCGTGTCCTTGACCTCGATGTTGTAGTAATCGAGGCTCAGGTCCAGCCAGTCGGTCGGGTCATACACCGCACCGATGCTGTACTGGTTGGAGTGCTCCGACGACAGCGTCGGGTTGGCGATGAAGTAGGTGTCGACCTGCAGCTGGCAATCCGCCGGCTCGGCCTGCGCGATGCAGGACTGCGGATCGTTGACCGGCTCAGCCGAGAACGAACGGGCCTGGGTCAGGATGTCCAGACCCGGGGCGCGGAAGCCCTGGCCCCACGAACCACGGAAGGTCAGGTTTTCCAGCGGCTGCCAGCGTGCGGCGACCTTCGGCGAGAAGTCGCTGCCGTAGTCGCTGTACTTGTCGTAGCGGCCAGCCACGGTGATGTCGAAGGTGCTGGTGAACGGCAGCAGCCACTCGAAGTAGGCCGAGCTGACGTCACGACCACCGGCAGACGAACCGCCCGAGGAGCCCAGCACCACGCCCGCCTGCGACAGCGAGTCGTAGACGTCGGCGAAGTCGTCGGTGCGGTACTCGGCGCCGACCACGGCGTTGGAGATGCCGCCGCCCATTTCGAACAGGTCGAAGTTGGCGTTGCCGAAGTACTCGGTGCTCTTGTAGAACGAGTTGCGGCCGATGGTCGCGGTGAAGCCCTTCAGGGTCTCCGGCGTGGCACCGAACGGATCGTTGACCATGTAGTCGCCGTTATTGGCGGCCAGCTGCGCGAGGCTGGCGATCACATAGCCGTTGCCGGTCTCGAGGTACTTGTACTCGGTGTGACGGGCGCCGAACTCGACCGAAACGGAATCGGTCAGCTGGCCCTGGAAGCCCACCAGGAAGTCGTTGTTGGTGGTATCCGTGGTGTTGTCACGGTTACCGGCCGCGGCGAAGCGGTGGTAGAAGTAGGTCGGACGACCGTCGCCCGGGCCACCCATCACGCCGTTGTTGATGTCGTTCGGGGTGCCGTCTTCGACGCGGATCACGCCCGGAACCGGCGCGTAACGACCGAAGGTCTCGACCTTGGTGGTGGTCGCCGTCATGTAGACGGTCCAGTCGTCGTTGATCTGGTAATCACCGCGGACGAACACCGAGGTGTTCTTGACCGAAGCGTCATTGGCCGCGACGGAGTTGAAGTCGAACGAGCAACGGCCGTTCGACTGCGTCCAGAAGCCGTTCGCGTTGCAGTCGAAGCCCGGGACCGGCTTGATCGAACCCGCACCGCCGGTCGGATTGGTCCAGGCCCAGTAGTTGTTGCCGTAGGTCGACACGCCCAGCACGTCGCCACCGATCTGGTCGCGGGTGAAGACCATGCCGCGGCTGGAGTACGACGCGCCACCGATCAGGCGGCCACGGTCGCTGGCAGCGCCGAACACGGCCGAAGCGTCTTCCAGGTCGCCGCCCTTGACGTCGGTGGCACCGTAGCCGTAACGCAGCTCGGCACCGTTGAAGTCCTTGCGCAGGATGACGTTGACCACGCCACCGATCGCG
>JAGHZW010000239.1 GCA_017745195.1 Pseudoxanthomonas sp.
TGCCGGGGCTGGTGGCATCGACGGGCATGCCGATCCTGTTCGCGGTCGGCTCTTCCCTGGTCGCGGTCAGCGCGTTCGGCCTGACCACCGCGCTCACCTACGCCAGTTCGGGGCTGATCGACTGGCCGCTGGCGGCGGTGTTCATCGGTGGCGGCGCGATCGGCAGCCTGTTCGGCACCCGCCTGGCCACGCGTCTGGCCGGCCGCAAGGGCATGCTCAACATGGTGCTGGCCGGACTGATCGTCGTCGTGGCGATCTACATGCTGTACCGCACGGCGACCGCGCTGTCGCTGATCTGATCCGATGCTGTTCCCACGGCAACCCAGGAGGTTCCCATGAGCGTTCCCACTCCCTTTGCCCCCGGCCGTTACGCCGGCGGACAGCCCACCGCCGACCAGCTGGCGGACTTCGCGCGCGAAGGCGTGCGCACCGTGATCAACCTGCGCGGCCCGGGCGAGGCGGTCGACTATGACGAAGCGGCCGAAGCCGCCCGGCTCGGCCTGCGCTACGTGGCCGTGCCGATCACCGGCGCGGCCGACCTGGACCGTGAGCGCGTGCGCGCGTTCGGACGTGCGCTCGACGAGGCGGGCGAAGGCGCGCTGCTGGTCCATTGCGCCAGCTCCAACCGCGCCGGCGCGATGGTCGCGCTGGACCACCTGTTCAACCGCGGCGGCAGCCTGATCGCCGCGCTCGAACTGGGGCGGGCGGCCGGCCTGAAGGACCTGGACCAGGCGGTGGTCGCGCTGGCCGGGCGCGAAGGCGTGGGCTGACTGGCGCAGGGAAGGGCGGGGCGTCGCTTTCCGCCCGATTCCGCTGGCGCCGGACGCACCACCCGCTACGCGGCAACGCGCCGCGCATGGATCGCGTCCGGCGATTCACCTACGCTTGCGGGCACGTTCCGCCACCGTGGCTGATGGATGTCGCCGACCGCCTGCCTGACCGTCCTGATGTTCGCGCTCGCGATGGCCGTCGCCGGCAGCGCCAGCGCTTCTCCTCCATCCGCGACCCGCGACAGCCGCGGCGCCGTGCCGCCGGAGGCGGGCGGGGCGATGTCGCGTTCGGTGGTCCAGGCCCCCGCGCAGGGCGCGCAGGTAGGCGGGCCGGCATTCGGGTTCGCCTACACGCCGCCGGCCTCGCCCGGACTGAAGGCGATCTACAAGCGCGTGCGCGATGCCGACCTGTGGCGGCAGGTGCCGGAGCTGCAGGCGATCGATGGCATGTTCGCGTTGCCGCGCCCGTTGCGCTTCGTCACCGCCGAGTGCGGCGAGTTCGGTGCCTTCTACCATCCGGAGGATACCGAGGTGGTGCTGTGCTACGAGACCCTGCGCACGCTCTATGAGCGCGGCCAGGCGCACCAGAAGGCGCTGGGGTTGGGCGACGACCATCCGCTGCACTACGTGCGCGCCAACGTGCGCTTCATCGTCCTGCACGAGACCGGCCACGCGCTGGTGGACCTGCTCGACCTGCCGGTCACCGGTCGCCAGGAGGATGCGGTGGACCAGCTGGCGACGATCCTGATGCTGCGCTTCGCCGGCCTGGACGAGACCCCGGACGAGGTGGTCGGGAACCTGCGCCTGGCCGCCAACTGGATGCTCTCCGACAGCACCGGCGCCTACGACCTGGCCGCGTACGCCGACGAGCACGCGCTGGGCGAGCAGCGCTACTTCAACCTGCAATGTCTGATCTACGGCACCGACCCGGAAGGCTTCGCCGGCATGGTCAAGGCCAACCAGCTCACCGCCGCCCGCGCCGCCGGCTGCGCCCGCGAAATGCGCAGCGCCAGCCGCGCCTGGGTCCGCCTGCTGGTGCCGTACCTGGCGCCGGGCTACGAGGCGTATGGGGTGGAGGCGGCGCGGTATCTGCAGCGGAGTGGGTGAGGGGCCCATCGAACGCCGAAGTCGCGCTCACTTCGATGACCTGCTTCCTTGCCGGTGCGGGGCGCTAGGAGCACAGGAAGATCGGCAATAGAGCTTTCTGCCGGACAAGGCCTGCTACCTGACAGTTCATCGGCCGAACCCGCTTTGGGTTGCGGCGGGTTGCCGGATTGAAGGGTCTGGCAGGTAAAAGGTCGTCACGCCTTCATGAAGGCATGTCGCGTTGGCTCGGTGTAGCCTGCCCGCTTGCAGGAAAATTCGATCCGCCGGGCTGGCTTCTTCCTCCATTTCGGCCCGCCAACCATCGGTACGAACAGCCCCCCACGGCCAAGGAGATCCGATGCATCGCAGGCACTTTGTCGCGGGCTTGATCGCCTCGCCGATCGCATTGGCCTGGGCCGAAGGCAACGGTGTCGCCGCCACGGGCTCAGACGCGCAAGTCATGACCGTGCAGGGCCCGATCGCAGCCGCCGACCTCGGCCTGACCCTTGCCCACGAGCACCTGTACGCGGACCTGCGTCCCTACACCGAGCAGCTGGCCAAGCCGTTGACGCCGGACATGGACGCGGTAACGGCCGTGGTGCTGCCGCAGCTGCAGGCGATCAGGCGCCTGGGCTGTCGCAGCCTGGTCGATTGCACCGCGACCACGCTGGGGCGCGATCCGCGCCTGATCCGGCACCTGTCGCAGGCGAGCGGGCTGCACATGCTCACCACCACCGGCGCTTACCTTGCCGCGGGGGGGCGTTTCATTCCGCCGTACGTGCGCGAGGAAAGCAGCGCGCAGCTGGCGGCGCGCTGGACCGGCGAGTGGCGCGATGGCATCGGCGGCAGCGGCGTGCGTCCGGGACTGATCAAGCTCGGCGTGGAGGGCGACCCGCCCAGCGAGCTTGAGCGCAAGGTGCTGCAGGCCGCGGCGCGCACGCACCTGGACACCGGCCTGGTGATCGCCGTGCACACCGGGCCGTGGGCCGAGGTGGAGCCCGGGCGCAATGCACGCTGCGCGTTCGCCCAGCTCGACCTGCTGGAGGCGGCCGGCGTGGCGCCGTCGGCGTGGATCTGGGTGCACGCGCAGAACGAGACCCAGGCCGAGCAGCACGTGCGCGCGGCGCATCGCGGTGCCTGGGTGTCGTTCGACGGGTTCCGGCCGGGACAGGAGGCGCGCTATCTCGCCCTGCTCGGACGGATGCGCGAGGAAGGCCTGCTCGAGCACGTGCTGCTGTCGCAGGATGCCGGCTGGTACAACGCCGGCGTGCCCGGCGGCGGCGAGTTCAACCCGTTCCATCCGCTGCTGTCCGAACTGCTGCCGGCGCTGCGCGAAGCCGGCTTCGGCGAGGACGAGGTGCACCCCCTGCTGGTGCGCAACCCGGCGCGGGCGTATGCGTTCGGTTCGCGGCGGGCGGGGAACGGCTAGCACGCGTCAGGCACTTCGTGACGGTCGTTGTCTCGGCTGGTGAGATCCATGTGCGATCTGCTCCGTTTGCGTCGATCCGACGCATTCTGGAGTAGTGCCATGTATTTCAAGCTCTACAAGGACACGGCGGGCTACTGGCGCTGGACGCTTTATGCAGCGAATCACAGGAAGGTCGCTGATTCGTCGGAGGGCTACTACAACAAGGCTGACGCCCAAGGTGGCGTCAACCTGGTCAAATCCGCCGGTGCTGCGACGCCTGTCGTGGAATAGAGCTCCGGACTGGGCGGGAATACCGCCCTTTTTTGGCGTGGAGAATCGCGCCGTCAGGCGACGCCCAGCCGCCCACGCTCGCCTTCGCGCGGCGTCTCGCGTTCCCCGGGCGACAGCAGTTCGGCCAGATCGGCCACTTCCAGGAACGGACGGATCTCGATCTCGCTGGTGCCGGCGGCGGTGCGCGGGCAGCGCCGGGCCCAGGCCACGGCCTCGTCCATGTCCTTCACTTCCCAGATCGAGAAACCGGCGATCAGCTCGCGCGTTTCGGTGAACGGCCCGTCGGTGGCCAGGCAGCCGCCGTCGTCGAAGGTCAGGCGCTTGCCTTTGGATGAGGGCTTCAGCCCTGCGCCGGCGACCAGGATGCCGGCCTGGACCAGCGCATCGGTGAACCGGTCCATGGCTTCGAACGCCTCGGGCGAGGGCAGCGCGCCCCGTTCACTGTCGGCGGTGGCTTTGGCGATCACCATGACGCGCATCGTCGGTCTCCTTGCTGGGGGCTCATGGGCACGACGGCCGAGGGGGACGGAAATCGACACCGATGGCAGCCACGCACTCGGTCGATCGGCGGTGGCGGCTGAAGGGTGTCGTCGTGCGCCGTCCAGGTTGCCGTCCGGCCCCGGATCGTCGACGGGAGGATAATCCCGGGCACGCAAGGGCGAGGAGCAGGGCATGGCCGGACACGACATCTCCAGGACCGCATTCGCCCGGGTCTATCCCATGTATGTGCAGAAGGCCGAACGCAAGGGCCGGACGCGGGAGGAGGTCGATGCGGTCATCCGCTGGCTGACCGGCTACGCGCAGGATGCGCTGGAGCAGNNNNGAAGGAGGTCGATGCGGTCATCCGCTGGCTGACCGGCTACGCGCAGGATGCGCTGGAGCAGCAAGTCGCGCGGGAAGTCGACTTCGCCACGTTCTTCGCCCGGGCGCCGGCGCTGAATCCGCGCCGCGGGATGATCAAGGGCGTGGTCTGCGGTGTCCGCGTCGAGGAGGTGGCCGATCCGCTGATGCGCGAGATCCGCCACCTGGACAAGCTGGTCGACGAACTGGCCAAGGGCAAGACGCTGGAGAAGATCCTGCGCTGAACGGCGTGGCTCACGCCAGGTGCTCGCACCGGTACTGCAGCTCGCTGCTCTTGCCCGGCTCGTAATGGAACCCGCTGAAGACGTAATCGTCCGCGCGCTGCGGCTCCAGCGCGTGGGCGCGGAGCACCGGCAGGCGGGCGCACAGGAGGCACGGCAGCAACGCGCAGGCGCGCGCGACAACACTGGACATGCGGTGTTTCCGAGATCGGCCCCCCTGCCGGTCATGCCCCGTGCTAGCAGCAAGACCGTTGCACACGTCACGAAATGCGCGACGCCGGCGACGCCCACCGGTCATCGCCCACGCGCTACGATTGCCGCATTCCAGCCACAGCCCTTCCGTGACTCCCGCATGCGGGCCCGCACTCCCCA
>JAGHZW010000240.1:0-3627 GCA_017745195.1 Pseudoxanthomonas sp.
GGGCGTGCTCCTGCAGGGCCCGCTCCTGCAGGACTACAAGCTGGTGCTGGTCGACACCGGCATCGACCTGGACGCGCTCGCCGAAACCGGCCGCTGGCTGGCGGCACGGCTTGGTCGCGAGACCGGCAGCAAGGTCGGACGGGCACTGGCGGCCGCATGAACGCCGCCGGCCAGGTCGTCTCCGAGCCCGCATTGCCCGCGGAACCGGAGGCTGTCCTGGCCGCGCTCGAGCGGGCCCTGCAGGAGCGGGCCCTGCAGGAGCACGCCCCGCACGAGCCGGCCCTGCCCCTCTCCACGCGCGCGCTGCTGCAACAGGCGCGTGATGCGCTGGAGCAGGCACTCGCCGAAGGCGAATCGGCGCGGCTGCGCTACCACGCCCTGTTCGATGCGGTGCCCGATCCGGTCAGCGTGCTCAGCGAAACCGGGATCGTGCTGGACCTCAACAAGGCCGGCATCCGCGCCTACGGGCGGCCACGCGAGGAGATCGTCGGCCAGCCGATCGAGACGCTCAACCCGGACCTGCCGCCGGACCACCTCAAGCCGGTCTGGGAGACGCTCAACCGCGGCGAAACCTACGTCATCGAAGTCACCAACATGCGCGGCGACGGCAGCCGCTTCCCGGTCGAGGTGCATTCGGCCGGGTTCGAGCATGGCGGGCGCCGCTGCATTGTCGCCGTGGCCCGCGACCTCAGCAGCCGCTGGCAGGCCGAATCGCGCTACCGGCTGCTGATGGAATCGATCGACAAGGGCGTGCTGCTGATGGACCGGCAGTTCAACCTGCTGTCGGCCAACCCGGCCGCGCACCGGATCCTCGGCCCCGGCCTGGAAACCGACCTGCGTTCGCACACACGGGAATGGACCATCCTCGACGAGCACGGGCGCGTGCTGTCGGAGGACCAGTGGCCGGCGCAGCGCTCGCTGCGCAGTGGCCAGATCATTCCCAGCACCACCATCGGCCTGCACCACCAGGCCAGCGACCGCCTGGTCTGGATCTCGGCGACCACCGTGCCGGTGTTCTCCTCCGGCCGCGCCGAGGCCGACCACGTGTTCGTGCTGTTCAGCGATATCACCGACCTCAAGCGCGACAGCACGCTGTTCGACCGCGCGCAGTCGCTGGCGCACATCGGCGGCTGGGAGTGGGACCGTGGCCGCCAGCGCCTCTACCTCACCGGCGAGGCGATGCGGATCGTCGACCTGGCGCCCGCTGCGCACGCGATGGACGACCTGCTCGCCCGGTTGCGCAACAGCGACCGCCATCGGCTGGAGGCGGCGCTGGAGCGCGTATTCGGCCAGCGCGCCGGCTTCGACCTGGAACTGCAGGGCCAGCGCGGCGACGGCCACGCGTTCTGGATCCGCATGATCGGCGAGGTCGAACCCGGCAACCACGTCGCGCCGCGCATCGCCGGCACGCTGCAGGACATCACCGAGCGCAAGCAGGCCGAGGAAACCCTGCGCATCCAGGCGCGCACCGACCCGCTGACCGGCATCCTCAACCGCGACGCCATCCTCGGCGAGCTGGACGAACGCCTGGCCGAACCGGCGCAGGCCTCGGTGGCGGTGCTGTACATCGACCTGGACCGGTTCAAGACGGTCAACGACGTGCTCGGCCATGCCGCCGGCGACGAGCTGCTGGTTCGCACCGGCCAGCGCATCGCCCGCGCGATCGGCACCGAAGGCCTGCTGGCGCGCTTCGGCGGCGACGAGTTCCTGGTCCTGTGCGATGGCGGAGATCCGACGCAGGCGCCGCACCTGGCCGACGCGATCCTGCGCGCGCTGACCCTGCCGTTCCTGTTCGGCGAGGACGAATTCTCGATCAGCGCCAGCATCGGCATCGCCTACGCCCCGGCCGATGGCACCCGGCCGCAGCAGCTGATCCAGAGCGCCGACATCGCCATGTACGACTGCAAGCGCCGCAGCCGCAACGGCTGGCAGGTGTTCACCCCGGACCTGGCGCAGAAGCAGCAGGACCGCCTGCAGATCGAGACCCAGCTGCGCCGCGCGCTGGACAACGCCGAGTTCCGGCTGGTCTATCAGCCGCAGGTCGACCTGCGCCACGGCCGGATCGTCGCCGCCGAGGCGCTGATCCGCTGGCAGAGCCACCAGCTGGGCGAGCTGCGCCCGGACCTGTTCATCAGCCATGCCGAGACCACCGGCGACATCGTCCGCATCGGCGACTGGGTGCTGCGCGAGGCCTGCCGCCAGGTGCGCGAGTGGCAGGAACAGGGCCTGGGCATCGTCCGCGTCGCGATCAACGTCTCCTACCGCCAGTTCGTCGCCGAGGACCTGGCAGTCAAGGTCGCCGAAACGCTGCGCGAGTTCGGCCTTCCCGGTTCGGCGCTGGAGCTGGAGTTCACCGAACGCGTGCTGATCGAGGACGCGCCGGCCACCCTGCGCACGTTCGCCGAACTGCGCCGGATGGGGGTAATGCTGACCATCGACGATTTCGGCGAGGGCTACAGCGCGCTGAACTACCTGCGCCGGCTGCCGATCCACGGGCTCAAGCTGAGCCAGCTGTTCGTCGAAGGCGTGCCGGGCAACCGCTCCGACGTGGCGGTGTGCGAAGCGGTCAGCGCGATCGCCCGCAGCCTGGGCCTGGGCCTGGTCGCCGAGGGCGTCGAACAGGAATCGCAACGGCGCTTCCTGCTCGAACTCGGCGTGCCGGTGGGCCAGGGCTTCCTGTTCGCACCCGGGCTGCCGCCGGACGAACTGGCGCGACGGCTGGCCGCGGCCGGACCCCGCTGAGCGGCACGGCATGGGCACCGTCACCCGTCTGCTGGACCGGATCGCGCGGGCGCGCGGGCAACCGGAGCGCTGCGCCGTGGTGGTGACGCCGTTCGGCTTCGCCCTGGCGGGCCGCACGATCGCCTGGCAGACCGTCTCCGAGGTCTGGGGCTACAAGATCGACCTGCCGACCACGGACGAGGCGTTCCTGGAGTTCGTCGCGGGCAACGAGCGGATCGCGGTGAGCGAAGAACAGCCCGGCTTCGACGCGCTTGCGTCCGCGATGGCCGCCACCTTTCCCGTGACGGCCGACTGGCGCAGCGCGGTCCTCCTGCCTGCGTTCGCCTGCAACCGCACCCTGCTCTACCGGCGCAGCTGAGCGCGCCAGCCGGCGTCAGTACGCCGGGCCGCCCAGCCGCGAATCCCAGCTTTCCAGAGTGCCCTGTTCAAGCCGGCGTTCGATCAGCTTGCGCCAGGAAGGCACCAGCGGCAGCGCCAGCGCGGCGCGCAACTCGCCCGCGTCGAGCACGCGCCGGTACAGCAGTTCCGCCAGCCGCGGCAGCGGCCACTGCGGATGCGGACGATCCAGCAGCATCAGCGCGTCGCCGGCCTGGACAGTGCCCGGTTCCAGCACGCGGTAGTACCAGCCGTTGCGGCCGCTGTCCTGCACGCGCCGGGCCATGTCGGCCACACCGAAGCGGTCCGACAGCTTCCAGCACGGCTGCCGCGCCTGCGATACCTCGACCAGCGCCGTGCCCAGCTGCAGCCGGTCGCCCAGGCACAGGTCGGCCTCGGTGACGCCGGTGGTGCTGATGTTCTCGCCGAAGGCGCCCGGTGCCTGCAGCAGCAGGTGCGCGCCGACCTCGTCCTGCCAGGTCGCGTAATGGTCGCGCGGATAGTGGTGGA
>JAGHZW010000240.1:3657-4295 GCA_017745195.1 Pseudoxanthomonas sp.
GCCCGCGAGGCCTTCCGGTCCGATCGCGACCGGACCGGTGACCGGCTGCTTGGCGATCGCGCTGCGGCTGCCGGGACGGGTGTAGTCCACCGCCCGTCCGGTCAGCACCGCCTCGACCGTGGCCAGGCGCGTCGTCATCGGCCGCGCCGGCCCATGCTCAAGCAGCCGCCGGCAGCCCGGCGATCTCGGCCTTGAGCAGTTCGCCCAGGATCTTCACGCCGGCGTCGATCTTCTCGCCGGGCACGGTGACGAACGACAGCCGCAGCGTGTTCTTCCTCGGCTCGACCGCGTAGAACGGCGCACCGGGAACGAAGGCCACGTTGCGCTCGATCGCCTTGGCCAGCAGCGCGCCGCTGTCCACGCCCTCGGGCAGTTCGACCCAGATGAACATGCCGCCCTCGGGCCGGTTCCAGGTCGCCTGCTTGGGGAATTCGCGCTCCAGCGCGGCCAGCATGCGTTCGCACTGGTGGCCGTAGAGGGTGCGGATCGACGGGATGTGCGCGTCGAGGAAGCCGTCCTGCACCGCTTCGTACACGATCCGCTGCGAGAACGACGGGGTGTGCAGGTCGGCGGCCTGCTTGGCCTGGACCATCTTGCCCAGCACCTGCTCCGGCGCGACACTGCCTGGACGGAACCGG
>JAGHZW010000240.1:4348-9461 GCA_017745195.1 Pseudoxanthomonas sp.
CGCTGGTGGCCATGGCCCTGCTGCGAGCCGGTGGTGATCAGCACGCGCGAGGCCGGAACCACGGCGCCGCCATGGCTCAGGCGCGCGGCGATCCACTCGCGCAGCGGAGTGAAACCTTCGGTCGGCCCGTACTGCAGGGCCGCCTGCGGCGCCTCGCGCAGGACCTTCTCCGTCGCCTCGCGCATGCGTTCGATCGGGAACGTGGCCGGCGACGGCAGCCCGCCGGCGAAGGAGATGACCTCGGGACGCTCGGTGACCTTGAGGATTTCGCGGATGGCCGAGCTGGTGAGCGCCTGGGCGCGTTGCGACAGGGTGTAGGAGGTAGTCATGGCCCGCATTGTAGCGGGTCGGCCCGGGCCGGGCCCGGTCGCGTCCGCGGAGCCTGTCCCTGCGAGATACGGCCCGGATCAGTAGGCCGGTCCGGCCCAGGCCTTGCCTTCGCTGCGCACCACCCGCGTCTTCCAGCGCCGCCGCACCAGTGTGTCGGTAGTGCGGGACGTGGTGCGGATGCCCGGGATCAGGTTGACCGAGCGCGTGTCCACGGTCGCGCTGCTGCCGTCCGGGGCGATCTCGATGCGGTTGATCGTGTACTGGTAGTCGGCCAACGGCCTGTTCCCGGCGCGCTCGCGCATCGGCCGCAACGCGGCGAAAACCTCCCGGTACGATTCGCAGTAGGCCTGCCTGTCCGCCTCTTCCCGGCCCTGCTGCGACTCCATGTCGATGGTGAGCACCTGCTCGAAATCCTCCGACAGCATCGCGCACAGCGCCTCGTCGTCGAGGTCGTGGACCGCTTGCCGGCTTGCCGCGTACAGCAGCTCGACATCGGCGTTCCGGATACGGTTGCCGCCGAGGAAATACACCCCGGCGGCTGTTGCCAGCAGCACCAGCAGAATGATCGCGCGCATGCTCCCCCCGAGCGTGGTTCCTGCTCGAGTCTATGGATTCGCAGGCGGAGTGGCTACCAAACCTTCACGTCCAATCAACGCCTGCTTAGCGTCTGCTGGAAAGAATCGTAAAGACGCGGTCCTGACGACACCGCGCCACCAGGAGGCTCCGATGTCCTTCCGCCAGTTCCCCGCCACCGGCAATGACGGCAACAGCTACATCATCCTCGAGTTCGAGGACGAGCAAGCCGGCAACGACGGCAAGCCCTCGCTGCGCTACGAACTGGCCGACGGCCAGCGGCTGCAGCGCAAGGAAAACCGGTTCGCCAACGCCGACAGCACCCTGGTGCTGACCGTCGACTGAGCTGCGCTAGGGCTGTTCGAGCACCCGGCCCAGGCCGTCACGGTCGATTTCCGCGGCGGCGGCGCGCAGCGACTCCAGGTCGGCGCCGGCATCGAAACCGATCCGGAAATGCACCTCGCCGGACGGCGTGCGCGAGGAATGGATCGAGGACAGGCTGATCCCGTGCCGTTCGAACACGTGCAGCAGTGCACGCAGCGATCCGGCACGGTCCTCCGGCAGATGCACGCTCAGGCGCCGGGTTTCGGTCAGGTCGGCCAGCAGGTAGCCGACCCGCTCGAAGGTGTAGCTGCCCTCGGCGACGGCGGCCTCGCCCCACGCGGCGCGGTTGGCCTGGAGGAAATGCCCGCGGAACTCGGCCCGCGCTGCTTCGTCGCCGCGCCCGACCAGGCCGCGCAGGCGCGCAATCTCGGCGGCGAGGCGTTCGAGCACCTCGCCGGTATGCGGATTGCCGAACTGGATGTCCTCGTAGATCTCCGGGTTCAACGCCAGGATCCTGGCGGTCACCGCGGCGTCCATCTCGAAGCCGATCGAACGGTAGGGCATCAGCGCGGCCGGGTCACCGAGTTCGCCGGCGAAGCTGCGCAGCACCCCCGCCTGGCCCAGGTGCGCGGCGTGCACCAGCGCCTGCACCAGCGCCATCACCCGGTCGTGGTGGTCGGGCGTGGTCCGCACGTACTCGCCCTGCAGCGCGTCGAGCAGTTCCTGCAGCCATGGACGCCACGCGTCCACGCGCGCCTCGCAGACCACGACCACGCGACCCTTGAGCGTGGGGGTCTTCAGCGGCGAGGTCATCGGATGCAGGCCGACCACCTCGGCCTGCGATGCCAGCATCGCCGCCACCGGTGCCTGCTTGAGCGAGGTGATGTCGAGCCAGAGCCGACCGCGTTCACGGCCGGCGGCAGCCGCGACGTACTGCGCGATCAATGCCGGCGTGTGCCGGATCGGCGTGGCGAAGACCAGTACGTCGGCGTGCACGAGCAGTTGCTCGGGGGTGTCGCTGCCCGGGTCGGCCGGATCGTGGCCGAGCACGCGCAGGCCCATGCGCTGTTCGAAAAAGCGGCGCAGCCACACGCCATAGGCGCCGGCGCTGCCGACCAGGCCGATCACCGGTGCGGCCATGCTCAAAGCGCGACCGCCGGGAAACGCGCCGGCCCATCGGCCAGCGCCGCGGCCGGCGCGGCCTGCACGTCCAGTTCCTCCCAGCCCTGTGCGAGCGTGGACTCGAGCGCCGCATGGACACCGGACAGCGCGCGCTCGGCGGCACGCTGCGGCGATTCTCCGCGCAGCAGGAACGCGGCCAGCAGTGCGACCAGCACGTCGCCGGTCCCGGCGACATCCACGTCCAGGCGCGGCGACTGCAGGCGCCAGGCCTCCTTGTGGCCGATCAGCAGGGTGACCAGTTCACCGGCCTCGCCGACGACGCTGTGGGCCAGCACCCACTCCGGCCCACGCCCCAGCAGCACGCGCGCGGCGACCAGCGCATCGGCCTCGTACAGCGCGGGCTGGCCGGCGAGGCGTTCGAGCTCGAAAGCGTTCGGCGTGACCATCCAGGCCAGCGGCAGCAGCCGGTTCGCGAACACCGCTTCCAGCCCGGGTTCGACGTAGGCGCCGGTATGGGTATCGCCGATCACCGGGTCGAGCACGTAGCGTGGCGCGCTACCGGCCCGGCCATGGCCCTCGATCCAGTCGGCGAACGCCTCGCCGTTGGCGAGGCTGCCGAAATAGCCGGACACCAGCATCGATGCGCGCGCACTGACCCCGCGCTCATCCAGGCCGCGCAACAGCTCGGCCAGCCAGTCGGCGGGCAGCACGCGACCGCGCAGGGTCGCGTAGAAAGGGGTGTTGCTGAGCAGCGTGGTCGGTACTTCGGCCACGCGCACGCCGAGCATGCGCAGCACCGGCACCGCGGCACTGTTACCGGCATAGCCGTAGGCCAGTTGCGACTGCACCGAAACCAGGTCCACCGGCGACGGCCCCTGCGGCCGGTTGCGGCGTTCGTGGACCAGGTGGCTTTCCAGCGTGTCGCTCATGCGATGGACCGTATTTCCGGGCCACGCATGCTAGCGCGTCGTATCGCGAGCGGCGCGCTGCGTTTCAGCTGCAACGGAAATAGGCTGATTCCGTCGGGATATTTGCACGTCGCGGCGGAAACCGGGTTGCCGTCCGCGGCTTCCCGTCGGGGATCGGCCGATCCGCGCCACCGCTGCGGCGCGGATCGCGTGTCGATCAGGGCGCGGTGATCCGGCCGAAGAACGACTTGACCCCGTCGAGGAACGTGGCCGAACGCGGCGAGTGGCGACGGCCCTCCTCGCCGGTGAAGGTCGCCTCGAACTTCTCCAGTAGCTCGCGCTGCTCGGCGGTCAGGTTGATCGGCGTCTCGACCACGACGCGGCAATACAGGTCGCCGGCGCTGCGGCTGCGCACCGACTTGACGCCCTTGCCGCGCAGGCGGAACACCTTGCCGGCCTGGGTCTCGGCGGGGATGCGGATCTCGGCTTCACCGTCGAGGGTGGGCACGTTCACGGTATCGCCGAGCGCGGCCTGGGAGATGCGGATCGGCACCTCGCAGTGCAGGTCGTCGCCATCGCGGCGGAAGATCTCGTGCTCGCGCACGCGCACTTCCACGTACAGATCGCCCGGCGGCGTGCCCGGCGGGCCGGCTTCGCCCTCGCCGGTCAGGCGGATGCGGTCGCCACTGTCCACGCCGGCGGGGATCTTCACCGACAGGACCTTCTCGTCCTCGATCCGGCCGGCGCCGTGGCATTCCTTGCACGGGTTGCGCACCACCTGGCCGCGGCCGCCGCATTCCGGGCAGGCCTGCTGCATGGTGAAGATGCCGCGCTGGAAGCGGACCTGGCCACGGCCATGGCAGGTGTTGCAGGTCTCGACCTTGCCGTCCTCCGAGCCGCTGCCCTTGCACAGTCCGCACTCGGACAGGGTCGGGATCTCGATGCGCTTCTCGATCCCGGCGACCGCTTCCTCCAGGTCCAGCTCCATCACGTAGCCGATATCGGCGCCGCGACGTGCGGCGCGACCGCCGCCGGCGCCGCCGAAGATGGTGCCGAAGATGTCGCCGAAGATGTCGCCCATGTCCGGGCCCGGGCCGCCGCCACCGCCCATGCCGTGCTCGAACGCGGCGTGGCCGTGCGCGTCGTAGGCGCGGCGCTTGGCCGCGTCGGACAGGACCTCGTAGGCCTCCTTGCATTCCTTGAACGCGGCTTCGGCGGCGGAATCGCCCGGATTGCGGTCCGGATGGTGCTTCATCGCGCAGCGGCGATAGGCCTTCTTCAGCTCTTCGTCGCTGGCGTCACGGGCCACGCCCAGCACTTCGTAGTAGTCGCGCTTGCTCACTCGTCCAGTCTCTTCTCGATGCGGCGGTCGGGTACCAGCCAGACCAGCGCTGCCACCACGTAGATCAGGTGCGCCATCCACGGCGCGACGAACGACAGGCCGATCGCCAGCAGGTACAGCAGCGGCGACAGCTTGCCCTTGAGGTCGAGCCCGGTGGCCCGGGCCAGCGCCTCGTTGCCGTGCATGGCGATGAGGCGCTGCTGCAGTATCCAGTAGGCGATCGCCGCCATCAGCAGGACCACGCCGTACAGCGCGGTCGGCATTGCGGTGAAGTGGTTCTCGCCCAGCCAGCCGGTGGCGAACGGCAGCAGCGACAGCCAGAACAGCAGGTGCAGGTTGGCCCACAGGATGCCGCCGCTGACCTTGCTGGCGGCGTGCAGCATGTGGTGGTGGTTGTTCCAGTAGATGCCGACGTAGACGAAGCTGAGCACGTAGCTCAGGAACACCGGCAGCAGCGGCTTCAGCGCGGCGAAATCGCTGCCGTGCGGCACCTTCATCTCCAGCACCATGATGG
>JAGHZW010000241.1:0-4863 GCA_017745195.1 Pseudoxanthomonas sp.
GGTTTCGCCGCGGGCCATCGCCGCCTGCAGCTCGGCGATGCGGCGCAGTTCCTTGGCCTTCGGCAGGGTGGTCTTGATCAGTTCGTGCTTGAACAGCGAGGCGGCCATGTTCTTGAACAGGGCTTCGCGGTGGGCACTGGTGCGGCTGAACTTGCGGCCGGCTTTCTGGTGACGCATGGTCGTGATTCCTGATGAATGTTGTGGCGGTTGTGGTTCGCTGTCGCCTTCCTGGCGGTGGAGCTGTGGACTGCGCTGGTCCGATCCGGCACTCCCTGTCCGGAAAGTCGCCGCGGGCCTTCAGGCCCGTCGGCGCCGAAACGCCCCCGCGTCACGATGGACGCGGGAACGGTGTTGCAGGTTGCTCTCAGCCGAGCATGCCGTGGGCGGCCACGCCGGCCGGCGGCCAGTTCTCTAGTTTCATGCCGAGCGACAGGCCACGCTGGGCGAGGACTTCCTTGATCTCGGTGAGCGACTTCTTGCCCAGGTTCGGGGTCTTGAGCAGCTCGACCTCGGTCTTCTGGATCAGGTCGCCGATGTAGTAGATGCTCTCGGCCTTCAGGCAGTTGGCCGAACG
Source organism: Pseudoxanthomonas sp. (assembly GCA_017745195.1). GTDB lineage: Bacteria > Pseudomonadota > Gammaproteobacteria > Xanthomonadales > Xanthomonadaceae > Pseudoxanthomonas. The sequence goes on from JAGHZW010000241.1 coordinate 575, forward strand.
AACGGTCAACTCCAGATCGTCGATCGGGCGCAGCAGCACCGGATCCACGCCGGTCGGGGCAGCCTTGGCGGCGCCGCGATCGCGGTGGGTGAAGTCGCCGAACACCGACAGCTGGTCGCTGAGGATGTCGGCGGCGGTGCGCACGGCTTCCTCGGCGTCGATCGTGCCGTTGGTCTCGATGTCCAGGACCAGCTTGTCCAGGTCGGTACGCTGCTCGACGCGCGCGGCCTCGACCGCGTAGGCGACGCGGCGGACCGGCGAGAAGGTCGCGTCCAGCATCAGGCGGCCGATCGCACGGGTTTCCTCGTCCGGACGGCGACGGGCGGTGGCCGGCTGGTAGCCGAAACCGCGCTCGATCTTCAGGCGCATGTTCAGCGCCGTGTCCTTGGTGAGGTGGCAGATCACGTGGTCGACGTTGAGGATCTCGACGTTGTGGTCGGTCTTGATGTCACCGGCGGTAACCACGCCCGGACCCTGCTTGGACAGGCTCAGGGTGGCGCTCTCGCCGTTGTGCATGCGGATGGCGACGTCCTTCAGGTTCAGCAGGACTTCCAGCACGTCCTCCTGCAGGCCTTCGACCGTGGTGTACTCGTGCAGCACGCCGTCGATCTCGACCTCGGTGATCGCGAAGCCCGGGATCGAGGACAGCAGGACGCGGCGCAGCGCGTTGCCCAGCGTATGGCCGTAGCCGCGCTCGAGCGGCTCGATCACGATCTTGGCGCGATTGTCGGTGAGGCGTTCGATCTGCGGTCCGCGGGGACGCAGGACCTGGTTGGCGGTAACCGTCATGTTGCGGATTCTCCTGCAATGAGCCGACGATCAGGGGAACCGCCGGCTCTGACTTGTGGCCCCGTTATCCGGGGGCAGCCGGAAGGCGGGGCAACGCGATCCGGCCGGGGCGTGGAATGCGGCGCCGCGCCCCTGGGGGACGCGGCGGCCAACCACTATTACTTCGAGTACAACTCGACGATCAGCGCTTCGTTGATGTCCGCCGGCAGGTCGGCCCGATCCGGGACGGCCTTGAACACGCCAGCGAACTTCTTCGCGTCGACCTCGATCCACGACGGGGTGGTGTCGTGCTGCTCGGCGACGGTCAGCGCTTCCTGCACGCGAAGCTGCTTCTGCACCTTCTCGGACAGAGCGATCGCGTCACCAGCCTTGACCTGGTACGACGGCAGGTTGACCGGCTTGCCGTTGACCAGCACGCCACGGTGGCTGACCAGCTGGCGGGCCGACGGACGGGTCACCGCAAAACCCATGCGGTAGACGACGTTGTCCAGGCGGGTTTCCAGCAGCTGCAGGAGGTTCTCGCCGGTGTTGCCCTTCTTGGTCGAGGCCTTCTTGTAGTAGTTGCGGAACTGGCGCTCCAGCAGGCCGTAGATACGCTTGACCTTCTGCTTCTCGCGAAGCTGGGTGGCGTAGTCGGACAGCTTGCCCTTGCGGGCGGTAGCGCCGTGCTGGCCGGGCTTCTGCTCCAGCTTGCACTTGGAGTCCAGCGCACGGGCCGGGCTCTTGAGGGAAAGGTCGGCGCCTTCGCGGCGCGCGAGCTTACAGGTAGGACCGATATAACGAGCCATTTCTTATCGCCCCCTTAGACGCGACGCTTCTTCGGCGGACGGCACCCGTTGTGCGGGATCGGCGTCACGTCGATGATGTTGGTGATCTTGTAGCCCACATTGTTGAGCGAGCGGACGGCCGACTCGCGGCCCGGGCCCGGGCCCTTGATGCGGACTTCAAGCGACTTCACGCCGTAGTCGAGGGCGGCCTTTCCGGCCTTCTCGGCAGCCACCTGGGCGGCGAACGGGGTCGACTTGCGCGAACCGCGGAAACCCGCGCCGCCCGAAGTCGCCCACGACAGCGCGTTGCCCTGGCGGTCGGTGATGGTCACGATGGTGTTGTTGAAAGAAGCGTGCACGTGCGCGATGCCGTCGGTGACGACGCGCTTGATCTTCTTCTTGGTCTTGGCAGCAGCTGGCTTGGCCATTGGTCTCTATCCCTTACTTCTTGATCGCCTTGCGCGGACCCTTGCGGGTGCGGGCGTTGGTACGGGTGCGCTGACCACGCAGCGGCAGGCCGCGGCGGTGACGCAGGCCGCGGTAGCAGCCCAGGTCCATCAGACGCTTGATGGCGATGCCGATTTCCCGGCGCAGGTCGCCTTCGACCACGTACTTGCCGATCTCGGCGCGCAGGCGCTCGACTTCCGGCTCGGACAGGTCACGGATCTTGGTGTTGGAAGCCACACCAGCGGCCTCGCAAACCTTCTTCGACCGGGTGCGGCCGATGCCATAGATGCTCTGCAAACCTACCCAGACGTGCTTGTGGGTCGGCAGGTTGACGCCTGCAATACGCGCCATGACGCGATCTCCAAACTTGAGGGTCGGCACGCGCCCAGGGCACGCCCGACAGGATTGGTTCAAAAGTGAACTGCGAATTCTATCAATGTCTCGGATTACTTGGAAGCCCGGGGTCCGAAGACCCTGAACCCGGCATGGGGAGTGTGCCCATGCTCCGGCGCCGGACTCTGCTGGCGAGCCGGTTTCCCCGGACCCGCCGGCCGCGCTACTCCAGCGCGGCACCGCATCGTCTCACCCGCGCGCGAGACGTCGCACGGGCCGCCCATTTGGATGATCCGGTTGGACCGGACGCCGGCGGAATGGGTCCGCCGGGATGGAATCTGTATCAGCCGCGGGCCAGACCGCCGCCGCGGGAACCGCCCTTCAGGTTGGCCTTCTTGAGCAGGCTCTCGTACTGGTGCGACATCAGGTGAGCCTGGATCTGGGCGATGAAGTCCATCACCACGACCACCACGATCAGCAGCGAGGTGCCACCGAAGTAGAACGAGGTACCCAGCTGCGTGCGCATGATCTCGGGCAGCAGGCAGACGATTACCAGATAACCGGCACCGGCCGCGGTCAAACGGGTCAGCACGCCGTCGATGTAGTCGGCGGTGGCCTTGCCGGGACGGATGCCCGGGATCAGCGCGCCGGACTTCTTCAGGTTGTCCGCGGTTTCCTGCGAGTTGAACACCAGCGCGGTGTAGAAGAACGCGAAGCCGGTGATCAGGGCCGCGAACACGATCATGTGCAGCGGCTCGCCCGGGCCGAGCGCGTTGGAAACGCGCTGCAGCCAGGTGGCCTGCGTGGCCTGACCGGACCACATGCTCAACGTTGCCGGGAACGCCAGGATGCTCGAGGCGAAGATCGCCGGTATCACGCCCGCCATGTTGAGCTTGAGCGGCAGGAACGATGTCTGATTCATGTACGCATTGCGGCCACCCTGGCGGCGTGCGTAATTGACCGTGATCCGGCGCTGCCCGCGCTCGACGAACACCACGAACCAGGTGAAGCCCAGCACCACCGCCGCGATCAGCAACAGCGACAGAAAGTTCAGGCTGCCATTCTGGTAGGCCTGGATCGTGTGGATCACCGCGGCCGGCAACCCGGCGACGATACCGGCGAAAATGATCAGCGACACGCCGTTGCCGATACCACGCTCGGTGACCTGCTCGCCCAGCCACATCAGGAAGATGGTGCCGGCGGTCAACGCCACCACCGAAGTCAGTACGAAGCCGATGCCCGGGGCGTACACGACCGGAACGCCACCCGGAGCCATCTGGTTCTGCAGCGCGAGGGCGATGCTGCCGCCCTGCACCACCGCCAGCAACACCGCGCCGATGCGCGAGTACTGGGTGATCTTGCGACGGCCGGACTCGCCTTCCTTCTGCAGCGACTTCAGCGCCGGGAAGATGTGCACGCCGAGCTGCATCACGATCGACGCCGAGATGTACGGCATCACGTTCAGCGCGAAGATGCTGAAACGGTGCAGGGCGCCGCCCGAGAACATGTTGAACATGTCCACGATGCCGCCGCCCTGCGCCTGCATCATGGCGAGCATGGCATCGGGGTTGACGCCCGGCACCGGCACGAAACAGCCGACGCGGTAGACGATCAACGCACCCAGCACGAACAGCAGGCGCTGGCGCAGTTCGGTGAACTTGCCCAGACCGCCGCCCAGATTGCCGATGCCAGCTTGCGCCATATGCCGCTTACTCCTCGATGCTGCCGCCGGCGGCTTCGATCGCGGTCTTGGCACCCGCGGTCGCCGCCACGCCCTTGATCGTCAGCTTGCGCGACAGCTCGCCCTTCTTGACGATCTTGGCGCGCTTGGCCGTCGACGGAACCAGCTTGGCCGCCTTCAGCGTCGCGAAATCGACGACATCGCCCTCGATCAGCTCGAGCTTGTACAGCAGCACTTCGGCGGTGGTGCTGGGCTTCACCTGGTTCGTGGTG
>JAGHZW010000241.1:4903-5518 GCA_017745195.1 Pseudoxanthomonas sp.
GGTCCGCAAGCCGGAGCTCGACGCGCAGCTGGTTGATGAGGCCACGGACCTGCGGGCTGTCCTTCAGCTCGCGCACGTCATTGAGCTTGTTCAGGCCCAGGGCCTTCACCGACAGGCGGTGGCGGGACTGGGTGCCGCGCAGGCCGCGCACCAGGCGCACCTTGACGGTCTTGTTCGACTCGTTAGCCATTGAGGAGATCCTCCGCCTTCTTGCCACGCTTGGCCGCGATGCGGGCCGGCGACTGCATCTCGCTCAGGCCACGCAGGGTGGCGCGGACAAGGTTGATCGGGTTGCGCGAACCGGTGGCCTTGGCCAGCACGTTCTTCACGCCGACCGCTTCCAGCACGGCGCGCATCGCGCCGCCGGCGATCACGCCGGTACCTTCCGAAGCCGGCTGCATGAACACACGCGCCGCGCCGTGGCCGGACTTCACCGGGTGCCACAGGGTGCCGTTGTTCAGGTCGACGGTGAGCATGCCCTTGCGCGCGTACTCCATCGACTTCTGGATCGCTACCGGGACCTCGCGGGCCTTGCCATAGCCGAAGCCGACCTTGCCGTCGCCGTCGCAAGATCACCCAGTACTCGCGCATCGGCGCGGTGTTGCTGGCGGTGGT
>JAGHZW010000242.1:0-1208 GCA_017745195.1 Pseudoxanthomonas sp.
GTGCTGCTTGCCGACCGCAAGCGCAGCCTGGCCGTGCTGATGAACTCGCAGCTCGGCCCGTTCGTGGTGCTGGTCGGCGACTGAGACTGCCGGGACGCGGCCGTCACGCGTCCCCGCCTAGTCTGGATCCGGCAGCAGGAGGATCCATGGTCGCTCCGGCAGACATCCAGGCGGGCCTGGACCGCGGGGAATTCTTCCTCGAGTACCAGCCGGTCATGTCCCTGGCCGACAGCAGCTGCGTCGGTTGCGAGGCACTGCTGCGCTGGCAGCGGATGGGGCGGCTGGTCGAACCGCACGAATTCATCCCCGTCGCCGAGGACACCGCGCTCGGCGGGCTGCTCACCTACTTCGCCATCGAAACCGCCGCCCGCGAGCTCGGCCCGTGGCTGCTGGATCGCCCGCACCTGTTCCTGGGCATCAACGTGCCGCCCTCGCTGCTCGGCCGCGGCGGCATCGAATACGCCGCGCAGAAGACCGGCTTCCGCCAGACCCTGCGCCGGCAACTGGTGCTGGAAGTCACCGAGCGCGGCATTCCCGACCGCATCGGCATGGCCGCGATGGAAGCGGCCGCGCGCAGCGGCGTGCGCTTCGCCCTCGACGACGTGATGCTCGACTGCGCCAACCTGGCCGTGCTGTCGCGCTGCACCTTCCACATCATCAAGGTCGACCGCCGGCTCGTGGCCGGGATCGATGGCGGGCACCGCGATCCGGAGTGGCTGTCCGGCCTGGCCGCCCTGCTCTCGGCCACCCGCCTGCAGGTGATCGCCGAAGGAGTGGAAACGCCGGTCCAGCAGCAGGTACTGCGCGAGGCCGGCATCCCCATGGCGCAGGGTTTCCTGTACAGCCGGCCGCTGGCGGCGCGTGCGCTGCAGGCGTTCTGCATGGAGCACCCGTACCGGCTCCACGAACGACGGCGCAGCGCGGGCCGCTGACGCCGGCCGTTCCGCCTCGCGCGCGGTCAGCCCGCGGTCAGCCGCCAGGCGCGGTGGATGCGCGCGTTGCGCTCGAAATCCGCCGGGATGGTCGAGGCGCTGATCTCCTCGCAGTCGGCGAATTGCGCCACCGCGTCGGCATCCAGGCGGAAGCGGCGGAAGTTGTTGGAGAAGTACAGCGCCCCGCCCTGCGCCAGCCGCGCCGAGGCCAGCTGCAGCAGGCGCACGTGCTCGCGCTGGCTTTCGTTCTTGACCCCGCGCAGCAGCAGCGGGATG
>JAGHZW010000242.1:1279-1792 GCA_017745195.1 Pseudoxanthomonas sp.
ATGCCCGTACTGCGGCGCGGGCGGAATTGGAGAAGGTCGGCGGGTCGCAGAAGATCACGTCGTACTTGCCGCGCTCGGCCTCCAGCCAGGCCAGCGCGTCGGCCTGCACCAGCTGGTGCGAGGCGCCGGCCATGCCGTTGAGCGCGAGGTTGTCGGCGCACCACTGCAGGTAGGTGGCGGACAGGTCGACGCTGGTGGTGCTGGCCGCGCCGGCCACCGCCGCCTGCACGCTGGCCACGCCGGTGTAGCAGAACAGGTTGAGGAAACGGCGGCCCTTGGCTTCCTTCGCCATCCGCCTGCGCAGCGGGCGATGGTCGAGGAACAGGCCGCTGTCCAGGTAATCGAACAGGTTCACCCACAGCCGCGCCCCGTGCTCGCGGACAACGAAGCGCTCGCCCTGCTGCTGGTATTTCCCGTACTTCGAGCCGCCCTTGCCGCGCTCGCGGGTCTTCAGCGCCAGCCGCTCCGGCGGCACGGCGAAGGTCTCGCGCGCGGCTGCGAGCAGTTCGTTGC
>JAGHZW010000242.1:1853-8115 GCA_017745195.1 Pseudoxanthomonas sp.
AGCGGCTGCGAGCAGTTCGTTGCGGCGGCGGCGCACGTCGGCGTCGGGGATCTCGGCCGGCGGCGCGTATTCCTGCACGTGCAGGAAGCTGCGCTGCTCGCCGCCGTCCTCGGTGTAAAGATCGATCGCCGCCGCGTATTCGGGGATGTCGGCGTCGTAGGCGCGGAAGCAGGTCACGCCCTCGCCGCTGCGCCAGTTCTTCAGCTTGCGCAGGTTGCGCTGCACGCGGTTGGCGACCATCTGCGCGCCCTCGGACAGCGCGCGCGGCGCGGCATCGCGCTGCGGCGGGCGGACCGGATCGCAGACGATCAGCGCGCATTCCAGCGCACCGTTGAACAGCTGGTACTTCTTCGCCGCGCGCAGGCCGGTGGCATGGGCCAGGTCGGCGTCGCCGCACAGCAGGCTGGCGCGCCAGTCCGGCACCGACCGCTGCAGCGCCTGGCCCAGGCGCCGGTACAGCGCAGCGTCGGCGGCCAGGCGACGGTCGTAAGGCGGATTGCACGCGACCAGGCCGCGCGGTTCCGGTCGCACCGGCAAGGCGTCGATGTCGCGCACTTCGAACACGATCGCGCCAGCCACGCCGGCCGCCTGCGCATTGGCGCGCGCGGCGGCGATCGCCTGCGGATCGAGATCGCTGCCATGGAACACCGGGCGCAACGCAGCCAGGCCGGCTTGCGCGCGGGCGCGCGCATCGGCGACCAGCGTGGCCCAGGTGGCGGCATCGAAGCCGGTCCAGCGCGTGGGTGCGGCAACCGGCGGCGCCACCGGCGTGGCCGGCGCACGCGCCGCCATCGCCGCGTCCCACGGGTTTGCGGATGCCGGCGCCGCTTCCGGCACCGGCGTATCCGTCTTCGCTGCGTCCTGCATCCGGCCCAGGCCGGGCGCGACATCCGCGGCGATCAGCGCGCCCTCGATCAGCAGCGTGCCGCTGCCGCACATCGGGTCCAACAGCGCGCCGCCTTCGGTTGCATACAGGATCGGCCAGCCACCGCGCAGCAGCACGGCCGCGGCCAGGTTCTCCTTCAGCGGCGCCTCGTGCGCAGAGGCGCGCCAGCCGCGCCGGTGCAGCGGACCGCCACCGAGATCCACCGACAGCGTCGCCCGGCCCTTGCGAAGCGACAGGTTCAGGCGCAGGTCCGGCGCGTCCACATCCACCGACGGCCGCTCCAGCCCCTGCGCGCGGAACACGTCGACCACCGCGTCCTTGACCCGCTGCGCGGCGAAACGCGCATGGGTGATCGCCTCGCCGGAGACGTGCGCATCGACGGCGACGGTGTCGTCCTCGCGCAGGTGCTCATGCCAGGGCAGCGTCGCGGCGCCGTCGTACAGCGCCTGCTCGTCCGGGCAGTCGAACTCGGCCAGCGGCCACAATACGCGGCTGGCCAGGCGCGACCACAGCACCGCGCGCTGCGCATCGGCCAGGGTGCCTTCGGCATTGGCGCCGGCGATCGTGGCGGTGGCCTTCGCCGCGCCCAGCGCCACCAGCTCGTCGGCGAGCAGGTATTCCAGGCCCTTGGCGCAGGAAACGAAAAACTTCATGGGGAGATCCACGGATGGGGCGTGCGGCCGGCGCCTGGACGATCCGGCCGGGCCGCCGGCAGCGGCCGTCACAGGGGTGCGCGAGCACGGGGATGGGCGGGAATGGTCGGGCATCGGCACCGGCAAAGCCAGCCCGGCGTCCGGCCACGGTCACCACGGCGTCAGCTGCCAGCCCTCGCGACCGGCCTGCAGGCGCGTGTCCAGCGCCAGTCCGTCGAGGAACGCGTCGTCGTGCGAGACCACCAGCAGCGCGCCCGGGTAGTCGCGCAGCATCCGTTCCAGCGCTTCTTTCGAGGCCAGGTCCAGGTGGTTGTCCGGCTCGTCGAGCAGCAGCAGCTGTGGCGGCTCGGCCGCATACAGCACGCAGGCCAGCGCGGCCTTGAGCCGCTCGCCGCCACTGAGCACGCCGGCCGGCACCGCGATCCGCGCCGCATCCAGGCCGAGCTGGGCCAGGCGCATGCGCCGGTCGGCCTCGGACATGGCGGGCGCGGCGGCACGCAGGTTGTCCAGCGCGCTCGCGACCGGCGACAGCCCGGACAGGGTCTGGTCGAGGAGTGCGACCGGCACGTGCACATCGCAGCGGCCGGACGCGGGGGCCATGGCACCGGCGAGCATCCGCAGCAGGGTCGACTTGCCGCAGCCGTTGTCGCCGACCACGCCGATCCGCTGCGTGCCACTGATCGCGAACGACAGCCGCGGCGCGTCGCCGGGCGCGAATGGCAACGCCACCCCGTCGAGTGTCGCGGCGCGCCGCTGCGCGGCACTGGCCGGGGCCGGGGCGAACATCGCCACCGGTGCCGCATCGGCGATGCGGGATGCCGCTTCGCGCACCTGCTGCTGTGCCTGCGCCTCGCCCTGCTGGCGCAGCAGCGCGCGGCGCCCGGCTGACTGCTCGCTGCGTTCTTTCTGGCGGTCGAGCAGGATCGCGGCCTGGTTGGCGTCTCGGCGCTGCTGGCGGTCGCGCGACTGGCGGCGCTGCTCGCGTTCGTGGAGGACGACGGCTTCGCGGCGCTGGCGTGCACGCTCGGCGCGCGCGTGGGCGAGCTGCCGCTGCGCGGCATCCTCTTCGCGCTGGCGGCTGTCCAGGTAGGCCGCATAGCCGTCGCCATGGCTGGCCAGGCCGTCGGCGGACAGCTCGACGATGCGCTCCACCTCGCGCAGCAGCGCGCGGTCGTGGCTGACCAGCAGCAGGCCGCGTGGCCAGGCGCGCAGTCGCGTGCGCAGGCGTTCGCGCGCGCCGCGGTCGAGATGGTTGCCGGGTTCGTCGAGGACCAGGAAATCGGCGTCCGACAGCCAGGCCCCGGCCAGCGCCACGCGCATCGCCTCGCCGCCGCTGAGCCGGGTCGCCGGCGTCTCCGGTGCGAGGCCGGCGAGGCCTTCGGCGCGCAACGCCTCCTGCAGCTCGCCGCGCAGGTTCCAGCGATCGCCGACCCGTTCGAAATCGTCCGGATCGCAGCTGCCTGACTCGATCCGCGCCAGCGCCGCCAGGGTCGCGCCGAGACCGGCGAGGTCGCCGACGCTGTCCGTCGGCGAAGGCACCACCTGCTGCGGCAGGTAGTGCACGCGCCCATCGCGCACGCAGCGTCCCACGGTCGGCGCGATGCGCCCGGCCAGGATCGCGGCGAGCACGCTCTTGCCCACGCCGTTGCGTCCGACCAGCGCGGTCGGGCGCTGGTCGAAGCGTTCATGGAGATCGGAAAACAGGATCCGGCCGTCGGCCAGGACCTGGGTGACGCCTTCCAGCGCCAGGGAGGGATGCGGCATGTGCGCTCCGGTGTGATGCCATGGAACTCCGGCCGGCCACTCGGGCGGCGGAGACTCGGGCCGTCGGTGACGGCGGCATCACTGGCGCATCGTACGCATCCTCCAGCAGGAACAATCGGGTGCCCATGCTAACCCGGGGCATGCGTGGCCGGCTGAACCGGCCGCCACCGCGGGCCGCTTCAGGCCGGCAGCGATTCGAGCAGTTCGGCGAAGGCGCGCGCGGTGGCGTCCACGTGCGCGGCCAGCCGATGGCTGTCGTCGAGCAGCAGCAGCCGCGCCGAGCGTGTGCGCGCCCATTCGATCACCCCGGCCGCCGGGATGAGTTCGTCGTGCCAGGCATGGACCACCGACAGCGGCACCGGCGCGGCGTCCAGCGCCGGCATCGGCCCCATGCCCAGCGGCGGCACCATCAGGAACAGCGCGCGGGTCGGCACCTGCAGCGAAGCGATCGCCGACACGTAGGCGCCCAGGCTCGATCCGCCCAGCACCACCGGGCCGCCGCGCGCAGCGGCGCGGCCGGCGATGTCGACCAGGCGCTGCAGCCGCGCCGGCACGTCGCCCACCCGGCTGACCTCGGCGCGTGCGTCCAGGTCGGTGTAGTCCGGCCGCTCGGTGGTCCAGCCCAGCCGTTCGGCCGCTTCCGCCAGTGCGGTGACCTTGGTCGCGTCCGGCCCGCTTTCGAATCCGTGCGAGAGGATGCAGTGGCCGCGGCTCACAGCGCCTGCACCACGTCGCCGAGGCGCAGCGTTCCACCCTCGACGATCCGCGCGCACAGCCCGCCATGGCCGCGCATCGCGTTGAAGCCGCCCGGCCCGAGCGCGGCCTCCATGCGCGAGCACGGATCGCAGGATTCGGTGCCTTCCAGCACGACGTCGCCGATGCGGAAACGACGCCCTTTCAGCGCCACCAGCGGAATGCCGGAGACGAGCAGGTTGCGGCGCAGGGTCGCCGGCGCGACCACGTCATGCCCGGCCAGTGCCGCGATCACCGGCAGGTGCTCGGCCTGGATCAGGGTCACCCCGCGTTCGCCGTTGCTGCCCTTGTAGCGGTCGCCATCGAGGCCGCCGCCTGCGGTCGCGCGCACCGCGTCGACCGCGACCATCGTCGTCTCGCGCGCCGGGCGCAGGCCGATCCATTCGACCCGTCCGCCACGCGGCAGGGTCGCCATCAGTCGTCCGAGCGGGCTGTCCGGATCGGGTCGCGAAGAAAAGGCAGGCATGCGCGAATGCTAGCATCCGGCCCATGCCGACCGCCCCCGCGCCGACCATCGTCGACCAGCCGCTCCCCTACGTCGAAAAGCTGGAGCGGCGCCTGCTGGACCAGGTCGACCTGATCGTCATCCACTGCACCGAACTGCCCGACCTGGCCACCGCGCGCGCCTACGGCGAGCGCGTGCTCTACGACAGCGGCACCGGCAACAGCGGCCATTACTACATCGACCGCGACGGCACCGTGCTGCGCTACGTGCCCGACGGGCGCGTCGCCCACCACGTGCGCGGCCACAACCCGCGCGCGGTCGGCATCGAGCTGGTCAACACCGGCCGCTTCCCGCACTGGCTGGACTCGCGCCACCAGGCGATGGACGAGCCCTATCCGGACGAACAGGTCGATGCCCTGGTCGCGCTGCTCGGCGACCTCGCCGTGCGCCTGCCGGCGTTGCGCCACGTCGCCGGCCACGAGGACCTGGACCGCGAGCAGGTCGCGGCCAGCGACGATCCGTCACGGCAGGTCGCGCGCAAGCGCGATCCGGGCCCGCGCTTCCCGTGGGAGCGCGTGCTGGCGCGGATCCCGCTGCAACGCCTGCCGTCCTGATCCTGCGGACGCTGCGCCGGGCCAGGCTGTACCGGCGAGAACCGCCGGTCGCCGCCAGCCGGGCCACCGCAGCCGCGCCGGTATAATCGGCGACCGCTCCTTCCCGCATGGCCCGCCCTTGTCCACCGCCCTCGGCCCCGTGGTTTCCGAACTGATCGACCTGCTCGCCCTGGAGCGGCTGGAAGACAACCTGTTCCGCGGCCAGAGCCGCGACATCGGCACCAAATACGTGTTCGGCGGGCAGGTGCTGGGCCAGGCGCTGGCCGCCGCCCAGGCGACCATCGACAACGGCCGTCATGCCCATTCGCTGCACGCCTACTTCCTGCGCGCCGGTGACATCGACCACCCGATCGTCTACGACGTCGACCGCACCCGCGATGGCGGCAGCTTCTCGGTGCGTCGCATCACCGCGATCCAGCACGGCAAGGTGATCTTCTTCTGCGCCGCCTCGTTCCAGGACGACGAGCCCGGCGCCGAGCACCAGTTGAAAATGCCCGAGGTTCCGCAGCCCGAGGACATCGCCCCGGCGCCGCCGGTGCCGCCGGAAGTGATGGCGACGCTGCCGACCAAGGTACAGCGCTGGCTCTCGCGCGGCGGCCCGTTCGAGTTCCGCCACGTGTACCCACGCGACGAACTCAACCCGCCCAAGCGCCCGCCCTACCAGCAGGTCTGGTTCCGCCTGCGCGAGAACGTCGGCGACATTCCCGCCGAGCTGCACCAGGCGCTGCTGGCCTACGCCTCGGATTTCCACCTGCTCGGCACGGCGACGTTTCCGCACGGGATCAGCTACTACACGCCGAACGTGCAGATGGCCTCGCTCGACCACGCGCTGTGGTTCCACCGCCCGTTCCGTGCCGACGAATGGCTGCTGTACTCGCTGGACAGCCCGAGCACCCAGGGTTCGCGCGGCCTCGCCCGCGGCCAGGTGTTCGACCGCCAGGGCCGGCTGGTCGCCAGCACCTCGCAGGAAGGCCTGATCCGGGTCGTGCCCGATCCGGGCAGCGCGCGGCTCGTGCCGGCGAAGGACTGAGAGAACCAAGCATGCGTCAGATTTTCACCAGCCAGCGGCTCGAAACCGTCGAAGGCGTGGCCAAGCTGCTCGAGGACGCCGGCATCCCGGTGCACATCAGCCAGCCGCGTTCCTACC
>JAGHZW010000242.1:8140-8764 GCA_017745195.1 Pseudoxanthomonas sp.
TTCCGGAAGACCAGCCGCGCGCGCGCGAACTGCTGCGCCTGTTCCGGGTCGTAGAAGGTGTAGACCGCCGACAGGCCGCTGCCGACGCGGTCGGTGACCGCGACCGCGAGCAGCCGGCCCGGGCCGTGGTCGGTGCTTTCGCGCATCTCCACGAAGCGGGTGTCCGACCAGCTGCCGACCAGGAACTGGTCGAACTCGGCGGTGCCGTGCCCATCCATGCCGCCGTCGCGATGGCGCGCTTCCAGATAGCGCTGGTAAAGGTCGAAATGCTCGCCGGTGCGGCGTGCCGGTGCGATCCGCGTCTGCAGGTCGGCGTTGCGCGCCTCGCAGCGGCGCTGGCTGCGATCGGGCGCAAATGCCGCGACCGGGATCCGCACCGCGATGCAGGCGCGGCAATGCGCGCAATGCGGTCGGTAGACCAGGTCGCCCGAGCGACGGAAGCCCCAGTCCAGCGCCTGCGGGTAGATCTGCGGCAGGCGCGGGTCGCGCGGATCCAGCACCAGGTCGCGCGCGCTGCGTTCGGGCCAGTAGCCACAGGCGTGGCCACCGGTCTGGAACAGGCGCAGGTCGTCGGTCGGGGAGGAGTCGCTAGGAATGGCGGAGAAGAAGGCCTACCCGCTGCGG
>JAGHZW010000242.1:8787-9421 GCA_017745195.1 Pseudoxanthomonas sp.
GACGCTGGACGCCAACAACGACGGCGTGATCGATCGCAGCGAAGCGGCCGCGCATCCACGCCTGGCCGCAAAGTTCGATACGCTCGATGCGAACAAGGACGGCAAGCTCGACCGCAGCGAGATGCCGCAGCGCCGGCATGACGGCATGCGCGGTGGCACGCATGGTAAGCATGGCCAGCCGTTCGCCGACCTGGATACCGACAAGGACGGCCGCGTCAGCAAGGCCGAAGCGGCCGCCAACCCGAAGTTCGCCGGCAACTTCGACAAGATGGACGCCAACAAGGATGGCTTCGTCGATCGCGCCGACCGCGAGCTGGCGATGAAGCAGCGTCGTGACGACTGGTTCAAGGCCGCCGACAGCAACAGGGACGGCAGCCTCAGCAAGGCCGAGTTCGACGCCGCGCACGCACGTCGTGAAGGCGAAAGCCATGGGCCGGGCCACTGGGGCCACGGTCTGGCGCCGGCGAAGGATGCGGCGTCGAAGTAAGGCGCGGTGCGGCGCGGCGGGTGTGATTCCCGCCGCGCCGGCGAACAGTCAGTGGGCCGGCGGAGGGGAGATCCGCACGCGGACCTCCTCTTCGTCGTCGCTGCTCTTCTGTGGGTCGGTCGACTGCGGCGCCACCGGCGCGGCGAC
>JAGHZW010000243.1 GCA_017745195.1 Pseudoxanthomonas sp.
ACCTGCTGAAGAACATCGCCATTGCCGGTGGCTTCATCGTCCTGGCCGCGGCCGGAACGGTGGCGGACCCGGCGTGGCCGGGCGCGGGATTATACCGGCCGGGCCGCGCCCGCTCCGGCCGGGCCGTTCAGGAACGGCACGCGGCCGGCGACGCCACCCTTCACCCCGCCAGCGCCTACACTGGGCGCCGTTTTTCCGCGGAGCGCACGCATGGGCCAGTGGATCCAGCTCGATACCCCGCGCGGCGCCGTCGCCGCCTGGCAGGCTGACCCCGCGAACGCGCCCAAAGCCGGCCTGGTGGTCATCCAGGAAATCTTCGGCGTGAACGCGCATGTGCGCGCGGTGGCCGACGGCTATGCCGCCGAGGGCTACGCCGTGCTGGCGCCGGCGTTCTTCGATCCGGTCGAGCGCGGCGTGGAGCTGGGCTACGACGAAGCCGGCTTCGCCCGGGGCCGCGAACTGGTCGGCAAGCTCGGCCTGGACGCAGCGCTGGACATCGTCGACGCCGCGGCCGCGCACCTGCGCGCACACCTGGCCGCGTTCCAGACGCGGCAGGCGGTGGGCACGGTCGGCTATTGCTGGGGCGGCACGGTGGCGATGCTGTCGGCGCTGAAGCTGGGCCTGCCCTCGGTCAGCTATTACGGCGCGCGCGACTTGCCCTTCCTCGAGGATCCCGCGCTGGTCGCCGCACCGCGCGCCCCGGTGATGTTCCATTTCGGCGAGCAGGACCCGTCGATCAAGCCGGAAGTCGTCGAGGCGCATCGCCGCGCCCTGCCGACGATGCCCGTCTACACCTACCCGGCTGGCCACGCCTTCAACCGCGACGTCGATCCCAAGGCGTACGACAAGCCCAGCGCGCGGCTGGCGCTGGACCGCAGCCTGTCGTTCCTGGCGGAGCAGCTCAAGTGAGTGCGGTGAACGGATTCGAGATCGACCCGCGCCTGGCCGCCGACAGCGTGTTCATCGCCGACGGCCCGCTCTCGCAGGTGCGACTGATCGACGACACCCGCTTCCCCTGGCTGGTGCTGGTACCGCGGGTAGCCGACGCCAGCGAGTGGATCGACCTGGACGGCGGCCAGCAGCGCCTGCTGCTGGCCGAACTCAACCAGGTCTCGCAGCTGCTGCGCGCCGAGCCGGGCGTGGAGAAACTCAACATCGGCGCGCTCGGCAACATCGTCCGCCAGCTGCATGTGCATGTCGTCGGCCGCCATGCGGGCGACCCGGCGTGGCCGGGTCCGGTCTGGGGCAGCGGCGCGATGCAGCGCCATGCCGCCGACGCGCTCGCCGCGCGTGCGGCGCTGTGGCGTTCACGGCTAGGATAGGCGCCCCGCCACCACTGTCGACCGACCCGCCATGGGCTCCAATGTCTTCGCCGCGCTCGTGCTGATCGTCCTGGGCCTGTTCTTCCTGGCCCGCAACCTCGGATGGATCGACAGCGGCCTGGGCAGCCTGCTGGCGACCTGGTGGCCGGCGATCCTGGTCGCGGTCGGCGTCGGCATGCTGCTGCGGCGCAAGTAGGCCCGGGACGGTTCCATCCGGGGCCATCGCGTGACGGCGCCCCGGCCTGTCACCGCGAAGAGTTGACTTCCGTCACCTGACCCGGCGCCCGTGCAGGCGCACCATGGCGTCACCCTTCCGGAGGACGCCACCATGCACCGCCACCTGGTTCCCGCCCTGGTCCTGATCACGCTGGGCACGTTGTTCCTGCTGGACAACCTGGGCGTCGGCATCGACGCCGGCCACCTGCTGGCGACCTGGTGGCCAGTGCTGCTGATCGTGGCCGGGCTCGGCAAGCTGCTGCGTCCGGCTGGCGAAGAAAGCGCCCGCCCCGGCTGAGCCCGCGCCACTGGAAATCCCCATGCGATGACGGCGCACCGTCGCGGCGGCATCGCCCCGCTACGCATATGGAAAGGGCGCGGAATCCGCGCCCTTGTTCCTTTTCCTTCGCAGACCCGTCCGCGTCAGGTGCGCGGCAGGGTCACGCCGGTCTGGCCCTGGTACTTGCCGCCGCGGTCCCGGTACGAGGTCTCGCAGACGTCGTCGGCATCTGACTGGAAGAACAGCATCTGCGCCACGCCCTCGTTGGCGTAGATCCGCGCCGGCAGCGGCGTGGTGTTGCTGAACTCCAGGGTCACGTGCCCTTCCCATTCCGGTTCGAGCGGGGTCACGTTGACGATGATCCCGCAGCGCGCATAGGTGCTCTTGCCCAGGCACACCACCAGGGTGTCGCGCGGGATGCGGAAGTATTCGACCGTGCGCGCCAGGGCGAAGCTGTTCGGCGGGATGATGCACTCGTCGGCCTCGATGTCGACGAAGCTCTTCGGGTCGAAGTGCTTGGGATCGACGATCGTGGAATTGATGTTGGTGAACACCTTGAACTCGCGCGAGCAGCGCACGTCGTAGCCGTAGCTGGAGGTGCCGTAGCTGACGATGCGGTTGCCGTCGGCCGCATGCTTGACCTGGCCCGGCTCGAACGGCTCGATCATCCCGTGCTGCTCGGCCATGCGGCGGATCCAGCGGTCGCTCTTGATGCTCATGCGGTGTTCCCTGGGGCGCGGCGGCCCGTGATTTCGCGATTCTAGCGGAGCGGCCCAGCCCGAGCAGCCGGCCCAGGCCGGCTGCAGGCCAGGTTCGCGATCAGGCCAGGGTCGAGACGATCGCGATCGAGGCCCGCGGCCGCGCCGCCAGCTGCGCCGCCATCGCCTGTGCAGCGGCCAGATAGGCCTGCGCCGGTGCCGAGTCCGGCGCGGCGGCGACCACCGGCGTGCCGGCGTCGCCCTGCTCGCGGATGCGCAGGTCCAGCGGCAGCGAGCCGAGCAGCGGTACCCCGTACTGCGCGGCCATCGCCTGGCCGCCGCCCTGGCCGAACAGATGTTCGGCGTGGCCGCAATTGCTGCACACGTGCACGGCCATGTTCTCGACGATGCCCAGCACCGGCACGTTGACCTTCTCGAACATCTTCAGCGCCTTGCGCGCGTCGAGCGTGGCGATCTCCTGCGGCGTGGTCACGATCACCGCGCCGGCGACCGGGATCTTCTGGGCCAGGGTCAGCTGGATGTCGCCGGTGCCCGGCGGCAGGTCGACGATCAGATAGTCCAGGTCGTCCCAGCGGGTGTCGGTGAACAGCTGGGTGAGCGCCGAGGTGGCCATCGGCCCACGCCAGATCATCGGCGTGTCGGTGTCGACCAGCAGGCCGATCGACATCGCTTCGACCCCGAATGCGCGCAGCGGTTCGATCGACTTGTTGTCCGGGCTCTCCGGCCGCCCCGACAGGCCGAGCATGGCCGGCACGCTGGGGCCGTAGACGTCGGCATCGAGCACGCCGACCTTCGCCCCCAGCCGCTGCAGGGCCAAGGCCAGGTTCACCGCGGTGGTCGACTTGCCGACCCCGCCCTTGCCCGAGCCGACCGCGATCACGTTGCGCACGCGCGGCACGGGCGACAGGCCCGGCTGGACCGCGTGGGCGGCAACGCGATGACGCGCCTCGAAACCGGCCAGCACCCCGCCGGCCACCTGCGCCAGGCCTTCGACCTGCTCCCGCAGCGCGGCGACGGTGCCCGCGGCCAGCGGATAGCCGGTGGTCAGCTCGACCCGGTGCTCGCGCCCGTCCACCCGCACGTCCCAGCGCGCCAGCGGAGGCGCCAGGGCGAGATGGCTGCTGGGATCGACGAGTTGCTGCAGCGACTGGACGAAAGCGGTCGTGTTTTCCATGGATGCCTGGGAGGTAGCGGGGGCGGCCGCGCTTGGCGGGGGGAGGGATCCGATTTTACCGGCTTGCGCCGCGCAACCTCACCTACGGGCAAGCATTGTCCACGGCGTGCCGGCCGGCCGTTGTGGACGCCAATCGCCACGACGGTGGGCCTGCGGTGCGGCTTCAGGAAACCGCACGCGACGCGCGGCGACCGCCACCCTCCCGGCCGGTGGCGGCTCGATCGTGCTTCGTGAACGGCGGGCCCGCCCGCGGCGCGGACCCGGCCGTTGCCGGCTCCGTACGGACCCGGATGCGGTATAAACACGCATCAACGAACGCCCCATGGGAGGGGATCATGCGCAACACCCTGTTCGCTTCGCTGCTGGCGCTGCCGCTTGCGCTGGCCTCGATGCAGGCGACCGCCGCCGACTCGGTCGTCGGCCGCTGGAAGACCATCGACGGCGAGACCGGCAAGCCGAAGTCGATCGTCGAGATCACCCAGGCGCCGAACGGCATCATCAGCGGCCACATCGTCGAGCTGCTCAATCCGAGCAAGCCGAACCCGGTGTGCGACAAGTGCAAGGACGACCGCAAGAACAAGCCGATCACCGGGATGGAGATCATCCGCGGGATGAAGGCCGAGGGCGGCGGCGCCTACTCCGGCGGCACCATCCTCAAGCCCGACGAGGGCAAGGTCTACAAGTCGAAGATGGAGCTGATCGAGGGCGGCAAGAAGCTGGAGGTGTCCGGCTGCATCGCCTTCATCTGCAAGTCGCAGACCTGGCTGCGGCAGTAACCTCCACCCAGGCACTGCCTGCCAGCGACCCGGCTCCGGCCGGGTCGCTGCGTTTCCGGGGACGCCCACGCCGGCACCTCGCTGCCCGGCAGCCGGCCCCGTTTCAACCCCGTGCGATAATCGCCGCCCCCATGACGAGGCCCACCATGAATGAGGTCGCCACCCACGGTGAGCGG
>JAGHZW010000244.1 GCA_017745195.1 Pseudoxanthomonas sp.
GAAGGCGATGGGTTCCTCCAGGCTGAGGTTGCAGTAGCCGACCAGCACGTAGGGCTTGGCGTCGCCGGCGCCGGCCCATTTCAGCACCACCAGGCGCGGGCGGTTGGCCGAGCCGCGGGCCACCGCCAGCAGCGAACCCATGCCGAGCGCCTCCATCTGCTGCTCGTCGAGGATCTCGGCCTCGGCGCCGTCATGGGCCGCAGCGAACGCCTGCGCCTGCGCGGCCAGGTAGGCCGGGGTGCAGATGTTCGGCGGGAGGTTGCCCAGCTCGCGGGTGAAGGCCACGCCGGCGGCGATCGCCTCGCCCTGTGCCAGTGCGGTGGCGTCGGTGCCGCTGATCGCCAGTTCGCGCAGGCCCGGCTCGTCCTTCTTCTTGCCCAGGGTGGCGGTGTAGCGGTAGGCGGCATGGTCGGCGGCGATGGCGGCCTGGCGGATCGCCCAGGCGGCATCACGGCCGGCCACGGCCACTTCGCTCAGGGTGAACAGCGCCGTGCCCACCGGGCCGGTCTTCAGCGCGCGGACCGCGTCGGCCACCGCTTTCAGGTACTGGGCCACGCCGAACTTGCCGGCCTCGCCCAGGCCGAGCACCAGCACGCGCGGCGCGACCACGCCGGGCAGGTCGTGCAGGACCAGGCTGCGGCCGGTGCGGCCGCTGAGGTCGCCGCGCTCGAGCAGGGCGCGCAGGCGGCCACCGCTGGCTTCGTCCACCGCCTGGCCCGCGGGCGTGAGCGACTTGTCGGCGAAGGCGCCGACCACGACGCAATCGAAGGCGGCCGCGGCGGCGGCCTCGCGGTTCAGGGTGAATTGCAGGGCCATTGAGCAGATTCCCAGATCGGTGTGACAGGTACGTACAATCACGGGTCATCCCACCGGCCAGACTCCTTCAGTCCGGCCCGGCGGCCGCCCGCAAGCGAATCCGGGATTTTATAGGACTGCTCCGCCCGATGCCGAAGCTCGACCGATACCTGCTGGGCGAATTCGTCCAGAGCTTCCTGGCGACGTTGATCGTCCTGCTGACGGTGAGCCTGGGCGGCGTGCTGGTCGATGTCCTGGGCAAGATCGCCGAGGGTGGCCTGCCGGCGCGGCTGCTGCTGTCGCAGCTGGGCCTGCAGCTGCTGGTCTACCTGCCGCTGGTGCTGCCGCTGGCGCTGATGCTGGGCCTGATGCTGTCGGTGGTCCGGCTGTACCGGGACTCGGAAATGGCGGTGATCAACGCCGTCGGCGCCGGTCCGCGGCGGCTGCTGCGCCCGCTGCTGCTGGTCGCGCTGCCGGTCGTGGCGGCGGTCGGTTTCTGCTCGCTGTGGCTGGGGCCGTGGGCGCAGCGCACCGCCGCCAGGCTGATCGAAGAGGCCAACCGCAGCCTGATCGTGGCCGGGCTGGAGCCCGGGCGCTTCACCTCGCTGCCCAATGGCGGCGGCATCGTCTACATCGACGGCATGAGCCAGGACGGCACCGGCCTGAAGGGCGTATTCCTGTACCGCGAACGCAACGGGCGCATCGACGTGATGACCGCGCGCGGCGGCACGATGCAGTTCGAGGGCGAGCGCCAGCGCTACCTGCAGCTGCGAGACGGCCATCGCCTGGAGGGCCCCATCGATGGCCTGGATTTCCGCCTGATGCGCTACGGGTTCAATGACCTGGCCCTGCCGGACCGGGCCGAGACCGACGCCAGCGACGAGCCGCGGCTGCTGCCGACCCGGACCCTGTTCGCCGACCCGCGGCGCGAGGCCACGGCCGAGCTGCACCGGCGCCTGGCCCCGCCGCTGCTGGCGCTGGCCTTCGCCCTGCTGGCCCTGCCGCTGGGCCGCAGCTCGCCGCGCCAGCAGCGCTATGGCCGCCTGATGATGGGCTTCCTCGCCTACCTGGTCAGCGTGAACCTGATGTTCATCGGCAACCGGATGCTGGCCGAGGGCGAACTGCCCGGTCCGCTCGGCCTGTGGTGGCTGACCCTGCCGCTGCTGGCGCTGGCGGGCTGGCTGTACCTGCGCGACGGGCGGCTGCCGCGTCCGCGGAGGGCCGCGGCATGATGCTGCGGCCGCGCCTGTACGACCTCTATATCGGCCGGGTGGTGCTGGCCACGGTGCTGCTGACCTGGGCGGTGCTGCTCGGCTTCGACGTGGTGATGCTGCTGTCGGGCCAGCTCGACGACCTCGGCAAGGGCAGCTACGACATCCCGACCGCGCTGGCGTTCGCCTCGCTCACGGTGCCGCGCCGCGCGTATTCGATATTCCCGTATGCCGCGGTGATCGGTTCGCTGATGGGCCTGGGCCAGCTGGCGGCGACCTCCGAGCTGACCGCGCTGCGCGCGCTGGGCCTGTCGCGGCGGCGGCTCGGTGCCTCGGCCGCCGCCGCCCTGGCCATCCTGACGCTGCTGATGGTGGTCAACGGCGAAACCCTCGCGCCGTGGGGCCAGAGCCGGGCCGACCAGCTCAAGGCCTCGGCCAAGAGCAACAACGCGATCGCCCGCTACCAGGGACTGTGGGCGCGCGAGGGCGACACCTTCCTCAACGCGATCGACGGCGAGGAGCGCATCGTCGCCGGCCGCCGCACCCTGACCCTGCGCGACGTGCGCCTGTACCGGGTCGACGCGGATGGCAGCGTGCAGTCGCTGACCCGCGCGGCGGTAGCCGAGCACGGCGCCGATGGCTGGCGCCTGCGCGACGTGCGCCGGGTCGCGTTCGGCTTCAGTCCCGGCTCGGCCACCGAGCAACGCGTGGCCGAGGAGGGCTGGGATACGCGCCTGGACCCGGACGTGCTGGCGGCAGGCGTGACCAACGCCCGCAACCTGTCGGCGGCCGAGTTGCGCGCCAGCATCGACTACCGCACGCGCAACAACCTCGATGCCCGCGAATTCGAGGACATCTACTGGAGTCGATGGTTCTACCCGCTCAACGTGCTGGCGCTGTGCCTGGCGGCGGTGCCGTTCGCCTTCGGCAGCCTGCGCAGCGGCGGGATGGGCAAGCGCCTGTTCCTGGGCATCGTGTTCGCGCTGGGTTTCATGCTGTTGCAGATGCAGTTCAGCCGCCTGGCCGGCGCGTTCCACTTCGACTACCGGATCGCCTACGCACTGCCGCCGGTGCTGATGCTGACGATCTCGTGGTGGCTGTTCCGGCGCAAGTCCGGCTGAGCCCGGCTCAGCCGGACTTCGGCACCCGCAGCAACCGGGTGCCGCTGGCGCGGTCATGCCAGGCCAGGCGGTCGCGGTCGAACCAGGCCCACCAGAAGCCCGATCCGGCGGCCAGCAGCGACAGCACGCCCACCGCGTAGCGCAGCCACAGCGCCTTCCAGCCGGGTGCCCCGCCGTCGATGGCGACCAGGCGCAACCGCCACGGCCGCATGCCCAGGGTCTGTCCGCCGCGGCGCCAGCTCAGCGTGGCGTACAGGCCGGTGAGCAGCACGCAGGCCACGAACAGCAGCTGGCTGAGCACGCTCCCCGGCGGGATGTTCTCGCGCTGCGCGTGGTGGCCGAGCGCGATGTAGCCGATGTTGAACAGCAGCGAGGTGAACATCCACAGCGCGACCACCGGCAGCAGGTCGTAGAGCAGGGACAGCAGGCGCCAGCCGACCAGGGCGCGCGGGCGCGGCGGCGTGGACGGGGTCTCGGTCGGGTGATCGTTCATGACTGCACAGGATAGCGGGAGCCGCCGGCTATCCTGTGCCGCATGACCTCCGCGACGACCCGCCGCACCACCTCCGAGCGCCGCCAGCTCGCCCGCGGGCTGCCGCCGCTGGGCGACGCCGATGCCCGCGCGATTGGCCGTTTCATCGATGCCGCCTGGGCCGAGCACGGCCTGGCCCGGCAGACCCAGGACGCCTACCGGCGCGACCTCGAGCAACTGGCGCGCTGGTGCGACGGCGCCGGTGGCGGCCTGGAAGGCGCCGATCGCGAGGTGCTGTTCCGCTACATGGCCTGGCGCCACGCGCACGGCTACCAGCCACGCAGCAACGCGCGGCTGCGCGCGAGCCTGCGCGCGTTCTACGCCTACCTGGTGCGTGCCGGCGTGCGCCGCGACGATCCGGCCGCCTTGCTCGATCCGCCACGGTTGCCGCGGCCGTTGCCCAAGGCGCTGACCGAATCGCAGGTCGACGCGCTGCTGGCTTCGCGCAGATGATGATCGACCAGCACGGCGAGAATCGCGACCAGACCG
>JAGHZW010000245.1:0-1760 GCA_017745195.1 Pseudoxanthomonas sp.
CGATCTTCGATGCCGACGACAGCGCCGATGGTAGTGTGGGTTTCCCATGCGAGAGTAGGTCATCGCCAGGGTCTTTCTCCGAAACCCCCAGCCTTGTGGCTGGGGGTTTCTTCTTTGCAGCAAGAAAATGTACGGACGGCCGACTCGGTCGACGCGCCGGGCACAGGGGGGCACGCTCCGATCCGGTCGATGGACGCCGCACGCAGACGCGTAATATCGATCCGCGGTACCCGCAACCCATCGGGAGTCCGGCGCTGGCCGGTCATGCGGCCATCCGTGGCCAGGACGTCATTCGAACTCTGCGCTCGCTGGCTGGGTGCCGCAGTGCGACAGCATCTGGATCGAGTCAGGTGTCGGCGGCCGCAGGGATGCTCGGGGTTATCGGACGCTCTCGTCGCAGCTGGCGCGGTTAAGCCTGCGACGCCCCGTACATAGCACCGCCGCTACCGGCGACGTATTCGCTCCGCCGGTGAGTCGTTTCGACCTGTGATGTCGCGTGCCTGCATCGTTATCCGGATCCTTGGCGCGCGGCAGGCGACCGTGGGCGGCTGACGACCCGCGTTTGATCGCGGAAACGACGCGGAATCGAGGCTACAAAAAAAGCCGGCGCCATTATCGGCGCCGGCCCCCGGAGAGATGGGCCGACTGGCGAACGCCAGCGGCCCCCAGCTGATTACTGCTGCTTGTCGGCCATCATGTGATCGCGCGCGGCCTTGAACGGATTGCCCTCGTACCAGTTGGGCCAGCGTTCGCTCGAAGCCAGGTCGCGACCGACGCCGTAAAGCGCGCCGAGGTCCTCGACGATACCGTCGTAGTGCCAGCCGTCATGAACCTCGTCGCTGGGCTGGTGGTAGCGCTTGGCGTACTCGTCGGCGGCGGCCTTGCCTGCCGCCGTGCCGCCTTCGAGCAGATCGCTGCCGCCCTTGGCATACAGCGCGGGAACACCGGCCTTGGCGAAATTGAAGTGGTCGCTGCGGAAGTAGTAGCCGGCGGCGGTATTGCTTTCCGGGGTGAGCACGCGGCCCTGCTGGTCGGCGTATACCTTCAGCATGTCCTCCAGCTCCGAATTGCCCTTGCCGGTGATGACCAGGTCATGCGAGCGACCCGCCACCGACATGGCATCCAGGTTGACGACGCCGGCGATCTTGTCGAGCGGGAAGGTCGGATGGGCGACGTAGTACTTCGAGCCGAGCAGGCCAGACTCTTCCAGGGTGACGGCCGCGAACACGACCGAGCGCTCCGGTGGCTGCTCCTGGTGGGCGAAGGCCTCGGCGATCTCGAGGATGCCGGCCACGCCGGTGGCATTGTCGACCGCACCGTTGTAGATCGCGTCGCCTTCCTCGCCCTCGTGCTTGCCCAGGTGGTCCCAATGGGCCATGTACAGCACGGCTTCGTCCGCGCGGGCCTTGCCCGGCAGAACGCCGACCACGTTGCGCGAGGTCTTGTTGGCCGTGGTGCTGGCCAGGTCGACCGAGAAGGTCGCATTGAGCGGCACCGGCTTGAAGCCGGGCTTGCTCGCCTTCTTGTATGCGTCGTCCAGGTCGATCCCGGCGCCGGCAAACAGCTGGCGTGCGGCATCGGCAGTCAGCCAGCCCTGGACGGGGATGCGCGGCTCCGGATCATCGGCTGCCGGCAGGTCGTACTGCGCGCCGGACCAGGAGTTCTTCACCACGTCCCAACCGTAGCTGGCACCGGCGTCGTCATGGACGATCAGCGCGGCGGCGGCGCCCTTGCGCGCGGCTTCCTCGAGAACATCATCC
>JAGHZW010000245.1:1820-7974 GCA_017745195.1 Pseudoxanthomonas sp.
CTTGTACGTCCAACGGCCGTAGTAGGTCATCTTCTTGCCGTCGAACAGCTTCTCGTCGCCGACGTGGAAGCCCGGGTCGTTGACGAACATCACCACGGTCTTGCCGGTCCAGTCCTGGTCGCCGTAGTCGTTCCATCCGCGCTCGGGCGCGTCCACGCCGTAGCCGACGAACACGATCGGGCTGTCCTTGACGCTGACCTTGGCCTGGCCGGTACGGGTGCCAACCACCATGCCGGTGCCGAAACCCAGCTCGACCGGCTTGCCGGCGATGGTCAGGGTCATCTTCGTGGCCGGATCGGCGGTCGTTTCCACCATCGGCACGTCCTGGAAATAGCTGTCGCCATTGCCGGGCTGCAGCCCGATCCGCTGCATCTGCGCGCGGATGTATTCGACGGTCCGGTCTTCGCCGGCCGAGCCGGGGCCGCGGCCTTCGAACTCGTCCGAAGCCAGCGTCTTCACCAGTTCGGCGAAATCGCCGCCGTCGATCGCGGGCTGGAAGGCATGGGTGCTGGCCGGCACGGCGGACTCGGGCGCATCCGGCGTTGTGGCCGGGGCGGGGGTGTCGGCTTGTTTGCAGCCGGTCAGCGCCAAGGCGCCGGCGGCCAGGCCGATCAGGATCTTGCGGGACATCGGGACTCCGGAGGAGACAGCGGAATCCCGATTCTAGCCAAGGCGCGCCGGCTCAGTCCTGAGGAGCGGTCTCGGTTTCGAAGCGCACCGGCTCGGCGCCGGTCACCTGGCCGATACGGGCGCTTTTATGCACGTAAAGCGCGACTTCGCGGCGAAACTCAAGCGGACCATCGACGATCGCGTCCGGGCCGATCACCACCCGCGGCTTGCGCCGGGACGAAGAGCCCTGGAACCAGCCGTGGTTGCGCTCGACGGTGATGCCGCCACGCACGTGCGAACCGACGCCCACGGTGATGTCGCCGTTGACGGTTTCCAGGCTCTGCGCGACCTCGGTGTGGACCAGGCCGATGGCGCCGTTGACGGTCTCAATCCCGCCACCGATCCGGCTTCCCTGGTCCACGAACACGCTGCCGTTGACGGTTTCGATGCCGCCGGACACCTGCACGTTGCGGCCGGCCCGGATCGAACCGTTGACCGTTTCCAGCGAGGCCACCCGGGCGCCTTCGCCAAGATTGATGCTGCCATTGACCGTGCTGGCGTCGCCTGCCTGAACGTTCTCGGCGATGCGCACCGCGCCGTTGACCGTTTCCAGGTCCCCGTAGCTCTGGCCAGCGGTGGTTTCGATGCTGCCGTTGACCTTGCTGATGTCCTCGGCGGCGAACGCCGGCAGCGAGCAGGCCAGGGCAAGGGTGAGGGCGAGGCGGGTAAGGTTGCGGGTCATGGGGGCTGCCTGTGTCCGG
Organism: Pseudoxanthomonas sp.; assembly: GCA_017745195.1. Taxonomy (GTDB): domain Bacteria; phylum Pseudomonadota; class Gammaproteobacteria; order Xanthomonadales; family Xanthomonadaceae; genus Pseudoxanthomonas. The sequence continues at coordinate 3,191 of JAGHZW010000245.1, forward strand.
GGCCGGGACCAGCATACGACCACCCTTGGCTACAATCCGCCACTGTCTGAAGTCATTGGGATATCCGGGCGTGCGCCATCGCTGCAAGCAGCTGCTGTCCAGGCCCTTTCCCGGCGACTCGCCGCGGCGGCCTGCCTGGCTGGCCGCGTTTCTCGGCGGCGTGCTGCTCGTCGGCCTGGTCGCGGCTCCCGCTTCCATTCGCGCGCAATCGCAGAAGGCCGCCGAGCAGCAGCTGCGCCAGGCCCGCACCGAGCTTCAGCAGATCGCGCGCGAACGCCGCAGGCTGGAGGACCAGCGTGGCGACGCCGCGCAGCGGTTGCGCCGGGCTGACGAGCAGCTCGGCCATTCAGGCCGTGCGCTGGCCGAAACCGAGGCGGCGCTGCGGGATGCACGCCAGGCGCTGGTCGAGCTGCAGCAGCGCCGCCAGGCGATGCAGCGCGACCTCGCCCAGCAGCGTGTCCGGCTGGCCGCGTTGCTGCGCAGCGCCTACATGACCGGTGCCCAGGCGCCGCTCAAGCTTCTGCTTGCGCAGGACCGCATCGCCGACGCGCAGCGGGCGCTGGGGTATTACCGCTACGCCCAGCGCGAACAGGTCAGCCAGGTCGCCGCGTTGACCGGCTCGCTGGAAGCGCTGGCGGCCACCGAGGCCGAGATCGACACGCGTACCCACGAGCTCGAAGCGCTGCAGGCGCAGCAGCAGCAGCAGCTGACCGCGCTCAAGCGCGACCGCGGTACCCGCGCCACTGTCGTGGCCGAACTCGACCAGCGCTACCAGGACCGTCAGGAGCGCGAACAGGCGCTGGGCCAGGACGTGAAATCGCTGGAGCGCCTGCTCGCCAACCTGCGCGCGGCTGCGGCCGAGGCCGAGCGGCGCGCGGCGGCCGCGCGTGAGCGGCAGGCGCAGGGTACGCAGCCCGGCACCGGCACACGCACGCCAGCGCCGGGCAAGGTGCCGCCACGGGTGGCGTCGGCCACGCCGCTACCCAAGGTGGGCGGCCTCGGCTGGCCGGCCAGCGGCGACCTGATCGCCCGTTATGGCGGCCGCCTGCCCGATGGCCGGGCCAGCAGTGGCGTGTTGATCGGCGCGCCGGCCGGCAGCCCGGTCACGGCCGTGGCCGATGGCACCGTGGTCTTCTCGGAATGGATGACGGGCTACGGGCTGATCCTGATCATCGATCACGGCAACGGCTACATGAGCCTGTATGCGCACAACGACACGCTGCTGCGCGACGCCGGCGACCGCGTGCGTCGTGGCGACGCGATCGCCAAGGTCGGCAGCTCCGGCGGACATGGCCGGCCGGCGCTGTACTTCGAGCTTCGGCGCAACGGCCAGCCGGTCGATCCCGCCACCTGGCTGCAACGGCGCTGAACACCGACGCCGGTCGGTATGCGGGGTTCAAGCGGCATTGGGCCGGGCTTGCCGCATAATCGATCGGCGCGCATCTGGCGCGTTCCGGAGGCCTGCATGCGTCGATCCGCCCTGCTCCTGCTGCTGGCCTTGTGGCCTGCCGCGCACGTTGCCGCCCAGCAGCAGGCCGCGCCGGCCCAGGTCGAGGAACGCGGGACGGCAGCCGGCGAAGCGGAACAGGACGCCGGTCCGGAGGCGCCGGTACCGGCCAGCGACGATCCCGATGCCACCGACGAAGGCGCCACCGCTGCCTCCAAGGTGCCGCTGGCCGAGATCCGCCGCTACGTGGCCGTGTACAACGCGATCCGGGATGCCTACGTCGATCCGGTCGACGACCGCACGCTGATGCAGTCGGCGATCGAGGGCCTGCTGCTGGACCTGGACCCGCACAGTGCGTACCTGGACAAGGACGAGGCGGAGTCGTTCGACGAGCAGACCAGCGGCGCCTATGACGGCATCGGCGTGGAACTGCTGCAGCAGCAGGACGGCACGCTGAAGGTCATCGCCCCGATCGACGACACGCCCGCCGCGCGCGCCGGACTGCTGTCCGGCGACATCATCATCGCCATCGACGGCAAGCCGATCGCGCAGGTCGAGGGCATGGAACCGCTGCGTGGCGAGCCGGGCAGCAAGGTCACGGTCACCGTCGTGCGCGAAGGCCGCGACAAGCCGTTCGACGTCAGCCTGACGCGCGAGTCCATCAAGGTGACCAGTGTGCGCAGCCGCATGCTCGAACCCGGCTTCGGCTACGTGCGCATCAGCACCTTCCAGGCCGACACCGGCGCCGATTTCCAGAGCCATGTCGACAAGCTGCAGGCCCAGGCCGGCGGCCGCCTGCGCGGGCTGGTACTGGACCTGCGCAGCAATCCCGGCGGCCTGCTGACCGCCGCGGTGCAGGTGGCCGACGACCTGCTCGACAGCGGCGGCATCGTCAGCACGCGTGGCCGGATCCCGATCAGCGACAGCCGTTTCGACGCGACCCCGGGCGACCGCCTGAAGGGGGCGCCGATCGTCGTGTTGGTCGATGCCGGCTCGGCCAGTGCCGCCGAAGTGCTGGCCGGTGCGCTGCGCGACAACAATCGCGCCCGCGTGGTCGGCAGCCGCACGTTCGGCAAGGGCTCGGTGCAGACCGTGCTGCCGCTGGACAATGGCGATTCGGTCAAGCTGACCACCGCGCGCTACTACACCCCCAGCGGTCGTTCGATCCAGGCCAGCGGAATCGTCCCGGACCTCGAGCTGAGCCCCGATCCGGCGCTGGTCGGCACCGACAAGGATGCCCCGGCCAGCCTGACCGAGCTCAGCGAGGCGACCCTGCCCGGGCACCTGCACGGAGACGAAGAAGGCGCCGAAGGCTACAAGGCGGGACAGCCGCTCCCGGGCGACAAGCCCATCGCCGCGGCCCTGGCCGAACTGAAGAAGCTGGTCGCGAGCGCGAAGACTTCCGCGACCCCGAAGGCACGCTGAGAAAGGCGCCTCGCCGCCCGCGCGGAAATCAGCGCGGCGGCTTGGCCGGCATCGGGAACGGGGTGACCACCTTCTCGCCGGTGGCTGCGTCGCGGATCGCCGACTGGCCCTTCCGCTCGACTTCCTCGACCCGGACGATGCTCTGCATCGGCAGGTGCAGCACGCGGGTGGCGCCGAACTCGTCGCGCAGGCGCTCCTCGGTGGGATCGACCACCAGGCCCTCGTGCACGTCGAACACCAGTTCGCCCACTTCGGTGAAACCCCACAGTGAACTGCCGGCCACGTGCCGGGCATAGAGCTCGTACACCTTGCCGTGGTTGAGGAAGGTCACCTTGTACAGCGGCTTGGCCATGGAGCGGACGTGCTTTCGGTGGTGGACACGGCGGAAATGGGGGGTGCGTGCAGTGAATCCAAGGGCGGCTCAGAAGCCGCGCTGCCGGCGCAGCCGGCGGGCGATGCCGGCCCGCACCAGCAGGGCGAAGACGACGCCGAACAGGAACCCGGCCACGTGCGCGGCCCAGGCCACGGCGCCGAATGCCGGACCGATATAGACGAACACCACCTGCAGTGCGGCCCAGATGCCGATCAGCAGAAAGGCCGGCGCGCGCACGAACTCCAGGAACAGGCCCAGCGGCAGGACCACGCCCAGGCGCGCACCGGGAAACAGGGCCAGGTAGGCGCCGATCACCGCCGACACCGCGCCGCTGGCGCCGATCACCACCCGGTCCGGGCTGTCGATCACCAGCACCGCCGCCAGATTGGCCACCGCGCCGCCCAGCAGGAACAGCAGCAGGAACCGCCACGGCCCCATGGTCCGCTCCGCGGGCAGGCCGAAGATCAGCAGGAACACCAGGTTGCCGAGCAGGTGGGCCCAGTCGGCATGCAGGAACAGGGCGGTGAACAGGCGCGAGACGCTGCCGTCGCGCAACGCCGCCAGCCAGGCATCGCCCCCGGTCAGGCCCCGGCCCAGCGCACCCCAGGCCAGCCACAGGCTGTGCCGGGCCTCGTCCGGCCGGCCCAGCGACCAGAAGAAGGCCAGGCCCAGGGCGACGAACAGCAGCGGCGTGGCCCAGCGCGGGCCGACCTTCTGGCGCGAGGGCAGGGAAACGAACATGGGCGCCACTATCGCCCAAGCCGGGCGGGGCGTCTGCAACCGGCTGCGCGGTTCGGCGCAGGACCCGGCAACCATGACCTTTGTCGTTATTGTCTTGTTAAAGCCAATGGGTATACTCCAATACGGCGTCGTATGTCGGGAGGGGTCTCCGACGGACGCGGGCAGCCCCGGGAGNNNAGGGCCTGGGCCGCGCGTTCGCCGGCTCCACCAGCGCCGAGAACGACGCCTCGGTCGTCGCCACCAACCCGGCCTCGATGCGCCTGCTCGATGGCACCCAGGTCCAGGCTGACGTCAGCGCGATCAGCTTCTCCGCCGACTTCGAGAAGTTCGGCGCCAACCACCTGGGCGCCGGTGGCCCGGGCACGGGCGCACCGGTCTCCGGCGGCAACGGCGGCGACGCCGGCATGATCGCGCCGGTTCCGGCCGCTTACTTCCACCTGCCGTTCGGCGAAAACGACAACATGCATTTCGGCATGTCGCTGACCGCGCCGTTCGGCTTCACCACCGAATACGACAGCGACTGGGTCGGCCGCTACCACGGCATCAAGACCGACCTGAAGGCGATCGACCTCGGCGCGTCGTTCTCGTACGACGTCAATCCGTACGTGTCGTTCGGTGCCAGCGTGTTCGTCGAGCACCTGACCATCGAGCTGAGCAGCGCGATCGACTTCGGTGCGGCGATCAACGGCAAGGCGCAGCAGACCGCCGCGGCGACCGTGCTCGGCGCCGGTGGCACTCCCGCCCAGGCCGCTGCCCGCGATGAACAGCTTGGCGCGCATGGAACGGACCTCGTCAGTG
>JAGHZW010000246.1:0-60865 GCA_017745195.1 Pseudoxanthomonas sp.
GAGACGCACATCGGGGTCAAGGACAAGCTCTCCTGCATGGACGAGCTCGCCGCCCGCCATGGGCTCGACCGCGCGCGCACGGCCTTCGTCGGCGACGACCTGCCCGACCTGGACTGCCTGCGCGTGGCGGGCCTGTCCGTGGCGCCGGCCAATGCCCATCCGTGGATCGCCGAGATCGTGCACTGGCGCACCCGCGGGCGCGCCGGCGAAGGTGCGGTGCGCGAGGTCTGCGACGTGCTGCTGGCCGCGCAGGGCCACGTGCCGGCGATCCTCGCCGGAGTGGCGCATGCACGCGACGGGCGCCAGGCATGAGCTGGCGTACCGTCCTCGGTCTGGTGCTGCTGGTCGCCGCCGTCGTCACCGGCTGGTCGGCCTGGAACATGCGTGAGCGCGAAGCTCCCGAAACCAGCAGCGGACAGCGTTCCGACTACGTGCTGCGCGACTTCGAACTGGTCACGCTGGACAGGACCGGCGTCGAGTCGGTGCGGCTGAAGGCGCCGGAACTGCAACGCAGCCGGCAGGACGAAAGCCTGGCGATCACCCGCCCGTTGTTCCTGATCCCCGGACAGGACGGCGGCTGGCAACTGACCGCCGACGAGGGCTGGGTCGCCGCCGACGGCAACCTGGTCAGGCTGAAGGGCAACGTGGCCGGCGACAGCGCCGAGGGCCATCCGCTGCCGACCACCTTCCGCACCAGCACGCTGGAACTGCTGCCGGACCAGCACCTGGCCCGCACCGACGACCAGGTCACCCTGACCCAGCCGGGTATCATGCAGACCGGCGTCGGCTTCAGGGCCAACCTGCAGGCCCGCCAGTACCAGTTCCTCTCACAGGTCAAGACCCGCTATGAACCGTCTGCGCGCCATTAGCCTCCACGCCCTGCTGGTCCTGGCAGCGCTAGCGCTGGCGCCCGCACTGGCGCACGCCCGCACGGCGGATCGCAACCAGCCGATGGCGCTGGATGCGGACAATTCCGACTGCAACCTGGCCGACGACGGCAAATGCGTGTTCACCGGCAATGTCGTCATCACCCAGGGCACGCTGGACATCCGTGCCGAGCGCGCCGAGGTCCACCGCAGCGGCGGCGAGATCGACCAGGTCATCCTCACCGGCCGCCAGGCGACGATGAAGCAGCAGATGGACGACGGCACCATGATGAACGCCAGCGCCGACAAGATCGTCTATGAGGTGCGCAAGGAAATCCTGACCCTCACCGGCAACTTCAAGATCGAGTCGCCGCGCGGCAGCAACAGCGGCCAGCGCATGGTCTACAACATGGGCACCGGGCAGATGCAGAGCGGCGGCGATGGTACCCGCGTGCGCACCGTGATCCAGCCGAAGCAGCCTGCCGGGAGTGGCAACTGATGCTGGTCGCCGAGGGCCTGCGCAAGCGGTACAAGCAGCGCGAGGTGGTGCGCGAGTTCGGCCTGAGCCTGGACGCCGGCGAAGTGGTCGGCCTGCTCGGCCCCAACGGCGCCGGCAAGACCACCTGCTTCTACATGATCGTCGGCCTGGTCGCCGCCGATGCCGGGCGGATCGTCCTCGACGGCCGCGACATCACCTCCGAGCCGATGTACACCCGCGCCCGCCTGGGCGTCGGCTACCTGCCGCAGGAGGCCTCGGTGTTCCGCAAGCTCAGCGTGGCCGACAACCTGCGCCTGGTGCTGGAACTGCGCGAGGACCTGGACGAGGACGGCATCGAGCGCGAGCTGTCCTCGCTGCTGGACGAGCTGCAGATCGGCCACGTCGCCGACCAGCTCGGCGCCAGCCTGTCCGGCGGCGAACGGCGGCGCTGCGAGATCGCGCGCGCGCTGGCGGCCAAGCCGCGGCTGATGCTGCTGGACGAACCGTTCGCCGGCGTGGATCCGATCTCGGTCGGCGAGATCCAGCGCATCGTGACCCACCTCAAGAACCGCGGCATCGGCGTGCTGATCACCGACCACAACGTGCGCGAGACCTTGGGAATCTGCGACCGGGCGTATATCCTCGCCGAAGGAAGCGTACTGGCGCAGGGGGCACCGGACGCACTGCTGGCCGATCCGGACGTGCGCCGGGTCTACCTGGGGGACCAGTTCCGCCTGTAGGCCCCCGCTCCGGGAATCCCCCGCCGGCAGTCCCGTCGTTCCAAACCTGGCAGGGACATGAAGGCACGGCTGCAGACATCGCTGGGACAGCACCTGGTCATGACGCCGCAGCTGCGCCAGGCCATCCGCCTGTTGCAGATGTCCACGCTCGAGCTGCAGGCCGAGGTCGCCGAAGCGATCGAGACCAATCCGCTGCTGGAGTGGACCGAGGATGCCGCCTACGACGCCCCCGCGCAGGCCGACGGCAGCTCCGCCGACGGCCAGGGCGAAGCCGATGCCGGCGAGCGCGGCGAAACGGCGCGCGATGGCGATGACTGGACGCCGGAAGACGGCCCCTGGGACGGCGGCGGAAGCGGCGGCGGCGGCGGTGCCGACGACGACCGCGAAGATGCCGCCGAGCGCATGGCCGAACCGGAAAACCTGGTCGACCACCTGCTCTGGCAGCTGCATCTGTCGCCCCTGTCGGAGCGCGACCGCCGCATCGGCGCGGCACTGATCGACGCACTGGACGAAGACGGCTACCTGCGCGAGCCGCTGTCGACGATCGCCGAAACCCTGCTGCCGGAAGTGCATGCCAGCGAGGACGAGATCCTGACCGTGCTGCACCAGCTGCAGCGCTTCGATCCGGTCGGGATCGGCGCGCGCGGCCTCGGTGAATGCCTGCGGCTGCAGCTCGAAGTACTGCCCGAATGCACCCCCGGACGCGCGCTGGCGCTGCGCATCGTCGACGGACCGCTGGAACGGCTGCCGCGCAGCGGCATCGCCGGCATCGCCCAGGAACTGCGCAGCCCGGTGGACGAGGTCGAGCAGGCGGTGCAGCTGGTGCGCTCGCTCGATCCGCGCCCGGGCAAGCAGGTCGGCGAAGTCGATCCGGACAATTACGTGATCCCCGACTGCGTGGTCTGGCGCCAGCGCGGGGTGTGGAAGGTCGCGCTGTCGCAGCAGGCGATGCCGCGCGTGTCGATCCACCGCGGCTACGAGCAGATGATCCGCCGCTGCGGCGAGAGCGATGCCGGCTACCTGCGCACCCAGCTGCAGGAGGCGCGCTGGCTGCTCAAGAGCCTGGAGGCGCGCGGCGAGACGCTACTCAAGGTGATGCGCTGCCTGCTGCGGATGCAGTCGGGCTTCCTCGAATTCGGCGAACAGGCGCTGCGCCCGCTGACCTTGCGCGAAATCGCCGGCGAGATCGGGCTGCACGAATCCACGGTATCGCGCGCGATCGCGCGCAAGTTCGTGCGTACTCCGCGCGGGACATTGCCGCTGAAGGCGTTCTTCGCTTCGGGCATCGACACCGACGGCGGCGGCGAGGCGTCGAGCACGGCGATCCAGGCGATGATCCGCCGTCTCATCGACGACGAGAACCCGCGCAAACCGTTGTCTGACGCCAAGCTGGCCGACCTGCTCAAACAGGCCGGAATTCCGGTGGCGCGGCGGACCGTGGCGAAGTATCGTGAAGCCATGAACATTTCGGCTTCGCATGAGCGGGTCCGGATCGGCTGAGCAAGCAAGTACCGACGGAACACCGCCCGGGGCGGAGCCGCCAACGCGGCACGACCAAGGAGGTACACGATGCGCATCGAAACGTATGGCCAGCAGCTTGACGTCACCCCGGCCCTGAGCGACTACGTCGAGAGCAAACTGCAACGCCTCGACCGCCATTTCGAGCAGCCCATCGAAGTCCGGGTCCAGCTCAGCCTGCGCAAGCCCGCCCACCATGCCGAGGCCACCCTCTCCGTGCCGGGGCGCACCCTGCACGCCGACGCCGATGGCGAGAACATGTACGCCGCCATCGACCTGCTGGTCGACAAGCTGGATCGCCTGATCCTGAAGCACAAGGAAAAGCAGCACGACCACCACGCCCCGCGCGTGGCCAGCGGCGTGGCCTGACCGCCCACCGCGGCGCACGCCGGCGACCACGCGCGTCGCCGGCGTGCCGGCTCCCTCCCGGACGGGAATCTGGGCGACAATCGCGCATCCCCATCGACGAGGCCGGGCTGCATGAGGAACGCCAGCATCACCGCGCGCGAGCTGTTCGAGCAGCAGCAGGAGAAGCTCGGCCTGCGCTGGCTGGCCGGGCAGAAGGGCGACAACCGCGGGATCGAGTCGGGTGACACCAACGCCCGCCGTCCGTCGCTGGCCGGCTACCTCAACGCGGTCTATCCGAACAAGGTGCAGATCCTCGGCAGCGAGGAGCTGGCCTGGCTCGACTCGCTGGACGCGCGGCTACGCTGGGAAACGATCGAGAAGATCATCCAGTTCCGCCCGCTGGCGCTGGTGATCAGCAAGAACCAGTCCTGCCCGGAGGACCTGCGCACCGCCGCCGAGGAGACCGACACGCCGCTGTGGATCTCGCCCAAGCGTGGCCACGAGCTGCTCAACCACCTGTCCTACCACCTCGCCCGCACCCTCGCCCCGCGCGTGACCCTGCACGGGGTGTTCATGGAGATCTATTCGATCGGCGTGCTGATCACCGGCGAGGCGGGATCTGGCAAGAGCGAACTGGCGCTGGAGCTGCTCAGCCGCGGCCATCGCCTGGTGGCCGATGACGCCCCCGAGTTCACCCAGATCGCACCGGACGTGCTCGACGGCACCTGCCCGGAACTGCTGCAGGACCTGCTCGAAGTGCGCGGCCTCGGCGTGCTCAACGTGCGCGAGATGTTCGGCGACACCGCGGTCAAGAAGAACAAGTACCTGCGCCTGATCGTGCACCTGACCCGGCCGATGACCGAACCGACCGCGCACGGGTACGAGCGCCTGACCGGCGATTCGGGCACGCGCCACGTGCTGGACCTGGACGTGCCGCTGATCACCCTGCCGGTCATGCCCGGCCGCAACCTGGCCGTGCTGACCGAGGCCGCCACGCGGCTGCACATCCTGCGAACCAAGGGCATAGATCCGGCGGCGATGTTCATCGCCCGCCACAGCAACCTGCTGGAGCGGCGCGGCGGATGAGCGCGACCCAGCCGACGCTGGTCATCGTCAGCGGCCTGTCCGGCTCGGGCAAGTCGGTGGCGCTGAAGACGTTCGAGGACCTGGACTACTACTGCGTCGACAACCTGCCGATCGAGCTGCTGCCGGCGTTCGTCCGCAGCCTGATGCGCGAGGATGGCCTGCCGGAGCGGATGGCCGTCGGCATCGACGTGCGCAACCGGCACAGCGACCTCAGCCGGCTGGCCGAATGGCGGGCGATGGCCGCGTCGCTGGGCGTGGATGCGTGCCTGCTGTACTTCGATGCCAGCGACGAGGTCGTGCTGCGGCGCTTTGCCGACACGCGCAGGCGCCACCCGCTGACCCGGCTGGGCCTGTCGCTGCCCGAAGCGCTGGCGCGCGAGCGCGAGCTGACCGCGCCGCTGCGTGAGGAAGCCGACGCGGTGGTCGACACCAGCGCGCTGAACGTGCACCAGCTGCGCCGCCTAGTGATCACCCGGTTCGCGCTGAGCCACGCGCCGGAGCTGTCGCTGCTGTTCGAATCCTTCGCCTACCGCCGCGGCGTGCCCACCGACGCGGACTTCGTCTTCGATGCCCGGGCCCTGCCCAATCCGCACTGGGACGAGCAACTGCGCCCGCTCAGCGGACGCGACACCCAGGTCCGGGATTACCTGGACGCCCAGCCGGAAGTGGAGCTCTACGTGGCCCAGGTCACCGGCTTCCTCGACACCTGGCTGCCGAAGCTGCGCAACGAGACCCGCGCGTACGTGACCGTGGCCTTCGGCTGCACCGGTGGCAAGCACCGCTCGGTCTACCTGGCCGAGCGCCTGGCTGCCCATGCCCGCGCGCAGGGCTGGGAACAGGTGGCAACCTACCACCGCGAGCAGGAATGACCCGGCCGGGTTCCGTCCACGGCACGTGCGCGCCGTCCGGGCCACCGGCGGAATACCGGAAAACCCGCCAGACCCGCTGACGCCGGCCATAGCGCTCTGTTAACTTTCCGCCATGGCCTGTGGCATTCTCCTGATCACCCACCCCGGCGTCGGCAGCGCGCTCCTGGCGGTCGCAACCACCCTGCTGCGCACCTTGCCGCTGCGGGCAGAGGCGTTCGAGGTCCCGTTCGATTCCAACCTGGACCAGCTGCTTCCGGCCGCTTCGGCGGCGCTGCGCCGGGTCGATGGCGGGGATGGCGTGCTGGTGCTGACCGACCTGTACGGCGCCAGTCCCAGCAACCTGGCCGCGAAAGTGGCCCGGCTGGGAACGCCGGTACGGCGGGTGGCGGCGCTGAGCCTGCCGATGCTGCTGCGGGTCATGAATTACCCGGAACAGGGACTGGACCACCTGCCCGCCACCGCGGCGGCAGGCACGCGCAATGGAGCGATCATCGACGATGCTTGAACGTGAACTCACCGTGTCCAACCGCTTGGGCCTGCACGCCCGCGCGACCGCCAAGCTGGTGCAGGAACTGGCGCCGTTCCGCTGTTCGGTGACCCTGCAGGCGAAGGGGCGCGAGGTGAATGCGAAGAGCATCATGGGCGTGATGCTGCTGGCTGCCGGCCAGGGCACCCCCGTGACCGTGCGCACCGACGGCCAGGACGAAACCGCGGCCATGGACGCCATCGCCTCCCTGTTCGAGCGGCGCTTCGACGAGGACGCCTGAGCATGGCTGCGCCGGGCCGCCCCGGGAACCGGCCATGCGCGCCAGCCTCCGTCACCGATCCGGCGGCACGCCGGTGAAGCACGCTTTCGCTGGCCATGGAGCTTCGCGCGGCCTGGCCCTGGGTCGCGCCCGCGTGCGCCTGCCGCATGTGCTGGAAATCGGCGAGCAGCACGTCCCGGCGGCCAAGGTCGAAGCCGAAGCCGCGCGCCTGCAGGCCGCACTCGAGGCCGCCCGCGCCGAGATGCGGGCGCTGCGCGAGAAACTGCAGGGCGCCCTGTCGAAGGAAGCGGTCGAGTTCATCGACCTGCACGCGTTGCTGCTGGACGATCCGGACCTGGTCAACGCACTCGATACGCTGATCCGCCAGGAGCGCTACTCCGCCAGCTACGCGCTGCGCGTGCAGCGCGATCGCCTGGCGGCCGTGTTCGAGCAGATGGACGACCCGTACCTGAAGAGCCGGCTCGACGACCTCGACCACATCATCGGCCGGATCAACGCCCACCTGCACCGACGCGATGCGCTGCCGCGCGGAACCGCCGGCGAGGTGCTGGTCTGCGACAACGTCGCGCCCTCCGAACTGGCCCAGCTGCAGGCGCAGGGCGTGGTCGCGGTGGTATCGGCCGGCGGCAGCCCGCTTTCGCACAGCGCGATCCTCGCCCGCAGCCTGCACCTGCCGCTGGTGGTCGGCGCCGCCGAAGCGCTGGCGCACACCAACGACGGCGACGTGGTGATGGTGGACGGCGAAACCGGCGAGGTCGTGGTCGACCCCGATGCCGCCGACCTGCGCCGCTACCACCAGCGCGAGCAGCAGGACGCACGCGAACGCCGCGACCTGGAGCGCCTGCGCAGCAAGCCGACCCGCACCCGCGACGGCATCGACATCGCCCTGTACGCCAATGCCGAGTCGCGCGAGGACGTGGCCCGCGCGCACACGCTGGGCGCGGCCGGCGTGGGCCTGTTCCGCACCGAATTCCTGTTCCTGCAGCGCAACGAGCTGCCCGACGAGGACGAGCAGTTCCAGGTCTACCGCGACGCGGTGCTGGGCATGAGCGGCCGCCCGGTCACCTTCCGCACCCTGGACCTGGGCGCGGACAAGGCCGATCGCACCGGCCTGGCCCTGGAGAACGAGGACAACCCGGCGCTGGGCGTGCGCGGCGTGCGCCTGTCGCTGCTCTACGACCGCGTGTTCGACACCCAGTTGCGGGCGATCATCCGCGCCGCCGCCTACGGGCCGGTGCGCGTGCTGGTGCCGATGGTCAGCTGCCGCGAGGAAGTGCTACTGGTCCGGCGCCGGCTGCACCGCGCGGTGGCGGTGGTACGCCGGCGCGGCGTGGCGGTCGAGGCGCCGCCGCTGGGCGCGATGATCGAGGTGCCGGCAGCGGCGATCGGCGTCTACGGCCTGGTCGACGCGGTCGACTTCATGTCGATCGGCACCAACGACCTGGTCCAGTACCTGCTGGCCGTGGACCGCAACAACGACGCCCTCGGCGACCTGTATTCGCCGCTGCATCCCGGCGTGCTGCGCCTGCTCGCGCACGTCATCGGCGCAGGCGAGCAGTCGGACACGCCAGTGGCGGTATGCGGCGAAATGGCCAGCGACCCGCGGCTGGCACCGCTGCTGCTCGCGCTCGGCCTGCGCGAGTTCAGCCTGCATCCGTCGGGGCTGCTGGAACTGCGGCGCACGATCCGCGAATGCCGCCACCAGGACCTGCGCGGGCGCGCCAACAAGCTGCTGCAGGCCCGCGACCGCAACGCGATCGAACGCTGGCTGGCAGCCGTGGACTGAGGCCGGGATCCGGCTCCGTACGAATCCGTCGACGCGGGTGCTCGCGCCTGTCCATCGACCGCAACGCGCCCGCGCCCTGCCGTGACCGCTGGGGGCGCGGCCGTCGTGTCGCCGTTGCCCGCGAAGCGGACTTCTTGCCCCACCTGCAAAGCAGGCGTCGTATCGCCGTCACCTGCAAGTGGGTGCGGTTTCGCCACGCCGGCAAAAGGGGCGTCGTGCGATCCATCCCCGCGAAGCGGGCGTCGCGTGATCCATCCCCCGCGAAGCGGGCGTCGCGCGATCCATCCCCTGCGAAGCGGGCGTCGCGCCTATCCATCGCCCGCGAAGCGGGCGATAATGCCGCGCATGAACGCCTGACCCGCCGCGCGCCTCCGCCGCGGCTCCACCCGCCACCGGAGACGCGCATGGCCGAAGCCGTCCGCCACGACAAGACTGCGCGCCAGCTGCGCCTGCTCTCCGATGCGCTGGACAGCGGCCGGCTCGGCCCGGTGCGACGGCTGGTCAACACCCTCTCCCCGGCCGAGATCGGCAACCTGCTCGAGTCGCTGCCGCCGGGCAAGCGCGAGGTCGTGTGGGGCCTGGTCGACGCCGAGGACGACGGCGAGGTGCTGCTGCACGTCGGCGACGAGGTGCGCGAGAGCCTGATCGCGGACATGGACCCGGACGAACTGGTCGCCGCGGTCGAAGATCTCGACATCGACGACCTGGCCGACCTGGTCGAGGACCTGCCCGACACGGTCATCGACGAAGTCCTCAAGTCGATGGACCGCGAGAACCGCGAGCGCCTGGAGCAGGTGCTGTCCTATCCCGAGGACAGCGCCGGCCGCCTGATGAACCCGGACGTGGTCACCGTGCGCGCCGACGTCAACGTCGACGTGGTGTTGCGGTACCTGCGCCTGCGCGGCGAGCTGCCCGACCACACCGACCACCTGTACGTGGTCAGCCGCCGCCACCAGTACCTGGGCCGGGTGCCGCTGGCCGCCCTGGTGACCCACGAGGACTCGACCCCGATCAACCGCCTGGTCGACGACCAGCAGCCGGCGATCGACGTCGGCGAGTCGGACCAGGAAGTGGCGCGCCAGTTCTCCGACCACGACTGGATCTCCGCGCCGGTGGTCGACGAGAACAACATCCTGCTCGGCCGCATCACCATCGACGACGTGGTCGACATCATCCGCGGCCAGGCCGAACACCAGGCCCTGGGCGCGGCCGGCCTGGACGAGGACGAGGACCTGTTCAGCCCGGTCTGGCGCGCCATGCGGCGCCGCCTGATCTGGCTGTCGATCAACCTGTGCACCGCGTTCGTGGCCGCCAGCGTGGTCGGCGAGTTCACCGCCACCATCGACAAGCTGGTCGCCCTGGCGGTGTTGATGCCGGTCGTCGCCGGCATGGGCGGCAACGCCGGCACCCAGGTACTGGCGCTGATGGTGCGCGGCCTGGCACTGGGACAGGTCGGCGCATCCAACGTGCGCGTGCTGCTGTGGAAGGAACTGCGCGTGGCCCTGCTCAACGGACTGGCGCTCGGGGTGGTGCTGGCCGTGATCGTGCTGGTCTGGTTCGGCAGCCCTGCCCTCTCGCTGGTGATCGCCGCGGCGTTGACCCTGAACCTGCTGCTGGCCGCCACCGCCGGCGTGCTGGTGCCCCTGACGCTCAAGCGGCTGGGTTTCGACCCGGCCCTGTCCAGCGGCATCTTCCTGACCGCGGTGACCGATTCGATGGGCTTCCTCGTCTTCCTCGGCCTGGCCACGCTGGTCCTGCTGCACTGAGCGGCGGCGATCGCTGGCTGAGCTTCCAGCGGGAACAGGCAGCGCTCTACGCCGCATTGCGCAAGGCGCAGCCCCCACTGAACGCAGCGGTGACCCGGGCCTGGCAACCAGGCCGGGACCGGGCAGCGGCGGCTATGCTGGCCATTCCTCCGTCGGGGCCGCCGATGCGATGCACATGCGCCATGCGTTCCTCCTCGCCGCCCTGCTGCTGGTCCTGCCACTGATGGCTGCTTGCCATGCCCATGCCGCGAAGGACGCAGCCGCCGGCCATTTCGTGCAGCGCGAGCTGGTCCTCGACGGCCACAGGCACCGCTATGCCGTGTTCGTGCCCGCGATCGCGCAGCCGCGGCCGTTGCCCGTGGTGCTGTTCCTGCATGGTTCCGGCGAGCGCGGCAGCGACGGCCACAGCCAGACCACCGCCGGGCTCGGCGACTGGCTGCGCGAACACGCCGACGCGTTCCCGGCCTTGGTGGTGTTCCCGCAGGTGCCACGCGACGGCGAATGGATGGGTGACAACGCGCGCATGGCGCTGGCCACGCTGGACGCGGCCAGCGCCGAATTCGGCGGCGATCCCGCGCGCACCTATGCGACGGGCATGTCGATGGGCGGCTACGGCACCTGGGAGGTGGCGCTGCTGGCGCCACGGCGGTTCGCCGCGCTGGTGCCGGTATGCGGCGGCGTGCGCGCACCGCGTTCGGCGCGGCCGACGCTGTTGGTCACCGCCGTGGCCTGCGAGGCCGATCCCTACGCCGCGCTGGCCACGCGGCTGAAGGACGTGCCGGCCTGGCTGTTCCATGGTGCGCTCGACGACGTGGTCTCGCCGGCGGACGACCGCCGGCTGTACGAAACCGCACGCGAGGTCGGCGCCGACTTCCGCTACACCGAATATGCGGACGGCAACCACAACGCCTGGGACGCGACCTACGCCGACCCGGCGATGTGGCAGTGGCTGTTCGCGCAACGCCTGCACTGAGGAGACACACGATGCCCGACCTGGTCGACGACTACTTCCAGCCTGGCTGGCGCACGCGCACGCTCGAATGCGCCGCCTGCGAATGGCGTGGCGACAGCCGCGCGATGACCCTGCAGCCGCACGAGGACATGAGCGAATACCTTTGCCCGCAGTGCGAGGACATCCTGCTGGTGGTGCGCCATCCGGACCTGGCCCAGGTCCGCGCCGCCGCCGAAGCCGGCCATCCCGAAGCGCTCGAGCAGCTGGCGCTGCTCGAGGATTACCTGCGCCGCCAGCAGGGCGGCTGAGCGCGGATCAGCCGCGCAGCTTGCCGATCAGCGCCGCGGTCACCGGGTCGGACGCCTTCGATTCGCCACGCAACGCCGGCAGCAGGGTATTGGCCACCTGCTTGCCCAGCTCCACGCCGAACTGGTCGAACGCGTTGATGCCCCATACCACCGACTGCACGTACACGCTGTGCTCGTACATGGCCAGCAGCGCGCCGAGCGAATGCGGGGTCAGCGCATCGAGCAGGATCGTGGTACTCGGGCGCCCGCCCGGATAGACGCGATGCGGATCGTCGCTGGCCTGGCCGTTGGCCAGCGCTTCGGTCTGCGCCAGCAGGTTGGACATCAGCGCTTCGTGGTTGGCCGCGTACGGATCATCGTTGTGCACGGTACCGATGAAATCGGCAGGAACAATGCCGGTACCCTGGTGCAGCGCCTGGAAGAAGCTGTGCTGCACATCGGTACCTGCCCCGCCCCACCAGACCGGCACGGTGTCGGCGGCGACCGGGCTGCCATCCAGCTGCACGCGCTTGCCGAGCGACTCCATCACCAGCTGCTGCAGGTACGCCGGCAGCAGCGCCAAGCGCTGGTCGTAGGTCATCACCGCATGCGAGGCCAGGCCCAGCGCATTCCGGTTCCATACCGCGGTCAGGCCATGGCGCACGGCCAGGTTGGATTCCAGCGGCGCCTGCAGCGCGTGCGCATCGAACTGCGCGGCACCGGCGAGCAGCTGCTCGAAACCGTCCATGCCGATCGCCAGCGCGATCGGGAAGCCGACCGCCGACCACAGCGAATAGCGGCCGCCGACCCAATCCCACATCGGCAGCACCCGCTCGGCGGCGATGTCGAACGCGGCCGCGGCGCGCTCCGGGTTGGCGCTGACCGCGTAGATCCGCTCGCTGCTGCCGAGCCAGTCGCGCACGATCGCGCCGTTGAGCAGCGTTTCCTGGGTGCCGAAGGTCTTGGAGATGAAGATCGCCGCAGTACGCTTCGGATCCAGCGGCGCCAGCACGCGCTGCGCGGCGGCGCCGTCGACATTGGAGATGAAGTGCACGCGGAAACGGCGCGGCAGCGGACCGCGCAGCGCATCCACCACCAGGCGCGGGCCCAGGTCCGAGCCACCGATGCCGACGCTGACGATGTCGGTGACGTCGCTCGCCTCGAGCGCCTCGACCAGGCCGCGCATGCGCACCCCGACTTCCGCCGCGGTGGCATGGGCCTCGCGCGCGGCCGGCGCCGGCGACAGGTCGCCGCGCAGCGCGGTATGCAGGACCGCGCGGCCTTCGGTGATATTGATCTTCTCGCCGTCGAACAGGCGCCGGAACGCACCGGCCAGGTCACGCTCGCGGGCCAGCGCCAGCAACGCATCCCAGGCCTGCGCGTCATAGCGCTGGCGGGCGAAGGTCGCGTACAGCGGGCCGACCTGCAAGGCCTGCGCATCGATCCGCCCCGGCTCGGCTTTCAGCAGCCCGGCGATGCTGGCGCCGGACAGGCGCGCGGCGTGGGACTGGAGAAATTCGAAACCGGAAGCGGATGCGGTCATCAGGCGGCCTGCTTGGGGATGGTGTGGTTGGTGTGGGTGATGCGGTTGGCGGCGTCGACGTAGACCAGGTTCGGCTGGAAGCTGGCGGCCTCGGCTTCGCTCAGCCCGGCGAACGCGGCGATGATCACCAGGTCGCCCACCTGCACGTGGCGCGCGGCGCCGCCGTTGAGCGAGATGATCCCGCTGCCTTCGTCGGCGCGGATCGCGTAGGTGGTGAAGCGGCTGCCGTTGGTGACGTCCCACACGTGCACCTGCTCGAACTCGCGGATGCCGGTGGCATCGAGCAGCAGCCCGTCGATCGCCACCGAGCCTTCGTAGTTGAGCTCAGAATGGGTGACGGTGGCGCGGTGGATCTTGGCTTTCAGCAGGGTCAGGTGCATCGGACGTTCAACTCTTCGTCG
The DNA here is from genome assembly GCA_017745195.1 of Pseudoxanthomonas sp. GTDB lineage: Bacteria > Pseudomonadota > Gammaproteobacteria > Xanthomonadales > Xanthomonadaceae > Pseudoxanthomonas. The sequence goes on from JAGHZW010000246.1 coordinate 13,408, forward strand.
TGGATGGTAGCAACGCGGCGAGCGTTGCACTGGTAACAATGGCTTCGCGTCGGCGCGGGCACTCCGGCGGCCGCGGCGCGAGCGCTCAGAACTCGAGGTTGTCGATCAGCCGGGTCCTGCCGAGGCGCGCGGCGACCAGCGCGACCTTCGGGCCCGCTTCGCCGTCGAGCGGTTCGGACAGGTCGGGACGGCGCAGCGCCGCGTAGTCGACCACGAAGCCGGCCTGGCGCAGCTGCTCGGACGCCTGGGCCTCGACCACCACGCGCGGCGCGCCGGACTGGTGCGCCTGGCGCATGTCGCGCAGCACGCGATGGATGGTCGCGGCCTGCGGGCGTTCATCCGCGCCCAGGTACTGGTTGCGCGAACTCATCGCCAGGCCATCGGCTTCGCGAACGATGCCGCCGCCGACGATCTCCATCGGAAACTGCAGGTCGGCGACCATCTGCCGGATCACCGCCAGCTGCTGGTAGTCCTTCTTGCCGAACGCGGCGACATCCGGCAGCACCTGGTTGAACAGGCGGCTGACCACGGTGCACACACCGTCGAAGTGGCCGGGGCGGCACTCGCCTTCCAGCACCGCGCTTACCCCGGGCACGTGCACCTTCGAAGCCAGCTCGACGCCGAACGGATACATCGATTCGACTGTCGGCAGCCACAGCACGTCGCATCCGGCACCTTCGAGGCCGGCGGTGTCGGCATCGGGCGTGCGCGGGTAGCGGGTGAAATCCTCGTTGGGGCCGAACTGGGTCGGGTTGACGAACACGCTGGACACCACGCGGTCGGCGTACTGCCGGGCGAGCATGACCAGCGAGTAGTGGCCGGCGTGCAGGTTGCCCATGGTCGGCACGAAGCCCACGCGCAGGCCCTCGCGCCTCCAGCCGCGCACGCGCTCGCGCAGCGCCGCCAGTTCGGTGATGGTTTCGATCATTGTCCGGGTGTTCCTTGGATCGCTCAGGCGTAGGCGTGTTCGGCGTCAGGGAAGCTGCCGTCGCGCACAGCCGCGGCATAGGCGCGGAACGCGCCGGCGACCGAGCCGCCCTCGGCGAGGAAATCCTTGACGAAGCGCGGCCGGCGATGGCCGCTGTCCAGGCCGAGCATGTCGTGCATGACCAGCACCTGGCCGTCGCAATGCGGGCCGGCACCAATGCCGATAGTCGGCACGAAGACGGCGGCGGTGATCTTCTGCGCCAGCGGCGTCGGCACGCACTCCAGCACCAGCAGTGAGGCACCGGCCTCGACCGCGGCCTGCGCATCGGCCAGCAGCCGCGCGGCGGCCTGCTCCTCGCGGCCCTGGACCTTGAAGCCGCCCAGCTTGAGCACGGACTGCGGGGTCAGGCCGAGGTGGGTGCAGACCGGAATGTCGCGTTCGGACAGGAAGCGCACGACCTCGAGCTTGTGCCCGGCGCCCTCGATCTTGACCATCTGCGCGCCGGCCTGGAGCAGCGCGACCGAGGCGTCCAGCGCGCGCTCGGGGGTCGCGTCGGCCTGGAACGGCAGGTCGGCCACCAGCAGCGCCTGCCGCAGGGTCCGGGCCACCGCGGCGGTGTGGTAGACCATGTCGGCCACGCTGACCGGCAGGGTCGAATCGTGGCCCTGCACCACCATGCCCAGCGAGTCACCGATCAGGACCAGGTCGATGCCGCTGCGGTCCATGACCCGGGCGAAGCTGGCGTCATAGGCGGTCAGCATCGCCAGGCGACGGCCCTGGCGCTTGGCCTCGGCCAGCGCGGGGACGGTCCAGGGCTTCTGCTCGGCATGGACGCTCATCGGCGGCTTCTCATCATCGGCGGTGCCAGGTTCGGCGAGCTTGCCATTATCGCCCACGAACAGGCCAAGATGCGGCCTGGAGCGGGTCGCCGCCGGATCAGTCCGTTCCCGCCCCGTCGGCCAGCGCTTCCACGCCGGCCGGATCGATCCCGCGCAGGGCCTCGGCGACGGTGCCGTGGCCGGGGAACGGCTCGGCCGGCGCGATCTCGGCCAATGGCACCAGGGCGAAGGCGCGCTCGTGCAGGTGCGGGTGCGGCACCCGCAGGCCCGGCCGGTCGATTACCTGGCCACCGTAGAGCAGCAGGTCCAGGTCGAGCACGCGCGGACCCCAGCGCTCGGCCGGGTCGCGCTGGCGGCCGGCTTCTTGCTCGATCCGCAGCAGTTCTTCCAGCAACACCTGCGGCGCCAGCCCGGTCTGCAGCAGGGCCGCGGCGTTCACGAAGTCGGGCTGGTCCAGCCGTCCCCAGGCCGGCGTGCGGTAGAAGCGCGAAAGCGCGAGCAGGCGGCTGTCGGGCAGTGCTTCCAGTGCCGCGGCGGCGGCACGCAGGGTCGCCTCGGGTCGGCCGAGGTTGGCACCCAGGCCGACGCAGGCGTGGACGTGGCCGTTCATTCGCCCGCGGGCGCGCTGCCGCGACGACGGCGCCGGCGGCGACGGCGCGCCGGGGCGTCGCCTTCGTCATCGGCGGCACTGGCCGCCACCAGGTTCGCCGACAGTTCATCGCCGGAACTGGCCTGGGCCTGCTGCCAGAACTCGACGTCCGCCGCATGCGAATCCGACGCCGCCAGGCGCAGCGCCAGGAAATCGAAGGCGGCACGGAAGCGCGGATGGGCGAGCAGGCGGAACACCCGCTTGCGCTGGCGCGAAGAGAACCGCGGCTGCAGCAGCCAGATCTCCTGCATCGGCAGCGAGAAGCGCTTGGGCAGCGCGATCGTCTGCACCTGGTGCAGGGTGACCCGGTCGGCGGCGCGACGCTGCGCCTCCTCGGCATGCATGCCCTGCGCCTGCAATCCGGCCAGCGATCGGCAGTAGGCCGGCCACAACAGCAGGGCGAACAGGAACGCCGGCGAGACCGGCTCGTCGGCGGCGACCCGCGCGTCGGTGTTGCGCAGGCCGGCCAGGACCATGCGCCGCAGCGCGCCGCTGCGGTTGGAGCGCAGTGCCGCGGCCGTTTCCGGCAGCAGCGCGCCGAGCAGGCCGTGCCGCTCCAGGCCCTCGAAACTGGCCACCGCGTGCCCGGACAGGAACAGCTTGAGCATTTCCTCGAACAGCCGCGCCGGCGCGGCTTCGCCCAGCAGCCCGGCCAGGCGCGGGATCGGCTCGGCAGTGCCCGGCTCGATGGCGAAACCGAGCTTTGCCGCCAGGCGCACCGCGCGCAGCATGCGCACCGGGTCCTCGCGGTAACGGGTTTCCGGGTCGCCGATCAGGCGCATCACCCGTGCCTGCACGTCCTCGAAGCCGCCCACGTAGTCGCGCACCGAGAAATCCTCGATCGCGTAATAGAGCGCATTGCAGGTGAAATCGCGGCGGACCGCGTCGTCCTCGATGGTGCCGTAGACGTTGTCGCGGACCAGCCGTCCGTCCTCGACCTCGCGGTCGCCGCTGCCGTCGTCGCTGTTGGCGCGGAAGGTGGCGACCTCGATGATCTCCTTGCCGTAGACCACGTGGGCCAGGCGGAAGCGGCGGCCGATCAGGCGGCAGTTGCGGAACAACGCCTTGACCTGCTCGGGCGTGGCGTCGGTGGCCACGTCGAAATCCTTGGGGTGCATGCCCAGCAGCAGGTCGCGGACGGCGCCGCCGACCAGGTAGCCGGCGAACCCGCCCTCGCGCAGGCGGTAGAGCACGCGCAGTGCGTTGGGACTGATGTCCCGGCGGGAAATGACGTGCTGCTCGCGCGGGATGGTGCGCAGGACGGGCTGCGGGAGGGAGTGCGGATTGATGGGTGTGCTTCCGTGAACGGGAACGTGCCGGACCGATTGCCGTCCGGCGGGCGCGTGAATATACTAGCGCGCCTTCGCCGGCGACACCTCAACGCTCCCTTCGTCTAGTGGTTAGGACGTGGCCCTCTCAAGGCTAAAACAGGGGTTCGAGTCCCCTAGGGAGCGCCATCCCGCCGGCTGAAGCACAGGAAAAAGCCCCGCATTGCGGGGCTTTTTCGTTTCCGGGTACAGGCCGGGCCCGCTCGGGGCCCGCTGCAGGCCCGGCCAGACGGTCGACCCGTCCGGCCGGACCGGGAGGGTCAGCCCTCCATCTGCTCCAGCTCCTTGCCCTTGGTCTCGTGGATGAACCGCTGGACCAGGAAGAAGCTGATGACCGCGCAGACCGCGTAGAAGGTGTAGCTGGCGGCCAGGCCCAGGCCCGAGGCCATCACCGGGAAGCTCTGCGCGATGAGGTAGTTGGCGAACCACTGTGCAAAGCCGCACACGGCCAGCGCCGAGCCACGGATCTGGTTCGGGAACATCTCGCCGAGCATCACCCACATCACCGGGCCCCAGGAGACATTGAAGAAGATCACGTAGAGGTTGGCGGCGATCACCGCGACCACGCCCATCTGCTGCGACAGCACCAGCTTGCCGGCCGGGTCCAGCGTGCCCTGGCTGAAGGCATAGACCATCACGAACAGGGTGACGGCCATGCCCGCCGAACCGATCAGCAGCAACGGCTTGCGGCCGATCTTGTCGATCACCGCGATGGTGACGAAGCAGGCCGCGATCGACACCACGCCGGAGCCGATGTTGATCAGCAGCGAATCGGCCTCGGTGAAGCCGGCCAGCTGCCACAGCGTCGAGCCGTAGTAGAAGATCACGTTGATGCCGACGAGCTGCTGGAACACCGCCAGCAGCAGGCCGGCCCAGACGATCGCACGGATGCCGAGGAAACCGCGTCCGCCGGCCGGCGTCAGCACATCGCGCAGGCGCGGACGGTGGTCGGCCGAGAAGCTGGCCTTGATCTCGGCCAGTTTGGTGGAGGCTTCGGCAGGTCCCAGCAGGCTGACGAGCACGCCGTTGGCTTCCTCGTGCCGGCCCCTGGAGACGAGGTAGCGCGGGCTCTCCGGAATGAAGAACAGCGTGACCAGGAACACCGCGGCCGGGATCGCCTGCATCAGGTACATCCAGCGCCACGCTTCGATCCCGCCCCAGAACGGCTCGGTCGAACTGCCCGCGGCCGCCGCGAGGTAGTAGTTCACCACGAAAGCCAGGGTCAGGCCGGTGATGATCATGATCTGCTGGGCCGTGGTCATCCGGCCGCGGATGGCCGCCGGCGCGACTTCGGAAATGTACGCAGGCGAAAGCACCGAAGCGGCACCTACGGCAATGCCGCCGAGGATTCGCGCGAAGACGAACAGGCTGTGGACATGGGCCAGGCCCTGGATCACCGCACCGATGAGGAACAGAACCGCGGCCAGCCGCATCACGTTGCGACGCCCCATGCGGTCGGCCAGCGTGCCGGCGAAGAAGGCGCCGATGATGCAGCCGATCAGCAGCGAGCCGACGGTGAAGCCCAAGCCCGCGTCATCCAGCGCGAAAGCGGCCTTGAGGCCCGGCTGGGTGCCGTTCACCGCGCCGCTGTCGTAACCGAACAGCAGGCCGCCGATGGTGGCCACGCAGCTGATGAGAATGATGAAGGCGATGTTTCCGCCGCCTTGCCCGGCCTTGTCGCCGGCGATCGATGAACTGCTCATTTCAACCCTTGTTGTCGTATTGGTCTTCCGCACCGGCAAGCCGGTGCGCCCTCCCCCACGGCCCGCCCACGCGGACCGCTTGCCGGTGCGATACCGCCTTCGCGGTCCGCATGCCGGCGCAGGCCCAGGTTCGCGGCCTGCCCTGACAGCACGGGTCCGCCCTCACGGACCCTCCTCTCCATCGATACGTCCACTTCCGCGGACGGTCGCCGGGGCACCGGCGCCGGCCAAGCTTACCTGCAATGGCAGCGCTGTCGTCACTCCCCCGCGGCAATGCAGGAAGAGGCCGTCGCGCCGGGTTCCGCCGCCGGGCGACCGATTCGAATGAAACAGTCCCGCGTGCCGCATCGCTGCCATTGCCGGCCTGCCACCTCACGCACGCAGCAGCCGGCCGTCACGCCAGGCGAGCGATGCCGACTGCCCTGCACCCAGCTCCAGTTCCAGCACCTGGCCGCGATGCTCGAACCGGTAGCGACCGCCGCGGTCGCTGGTGATCCGCGCCTGGCGCAGCTGGCCACCGGACCATTCCAGGTCCATGCCTGCCGCGCCGCGTACGCGCAGGCCGCGCACGTAGCCGTCGGGCCAGGCCCGCGGCAGCGCCGGCAGCAGGAAGATCGACCCGCCCCAGCTCTGCAGCAGCATCTCGGTGATGCCCGCGGTGCCGCCGAAATTGCCGTCGATCTGTCGCGGCGGATGCGCGTCGAACAGGTTCGGGTAGGTGCGCGAGGGACTGAGCAGCATGGCGAGCACCTTGTGCGCATGCTCGCCGTCGCCCAGCCGCGCCCACAGGTTCAACCGCCAGCCGATGCCCCAGCCGGTGGCCTCGTCGCCGCGGATCTCCAGCGAACGGCGCGCCGCGGCGGCCAGGTCTGGCGTGTCGCGGATGTTGATCTGGCTCGACGGATGCAGCGCGTACAGGTGCGAGACGTGGCGGTGGTGGATCTCCGGCGCATCCATGTCCCAGTCCTGCTGCCACTCCTGCAGCTGGCCGGCGCGGCCGACGCGATGCGGCGGCAGGCGCTCGCGCAGCGCGGCCAGGGTGCGCGCCAGGTCCGCGTCCACGCCGAGCAGGCCTGCGATCTCGATGCACTGGCCGAACAGGTCGCGCAGCAGCTGCGCATCCATCGACGGGCCCGCGCACAGCGAAGCTCCATGCGGATGCACGTTCTCCGGCGAGATCGACGGCGCGGTGACCATGGCGCCGGTGTTCGGGTCCTCGACCAGGGTGGCGGCGAAGAACTGCGCCGCGCCGCGGAACAGCGGCCATACCTTGCGCAGGTAGTCGGGATCACGGCCGTAGTCCCAGCGGTCCCACAGGTGCTGCAGCAGCCAGGCGCCGCCGGTCGGCCACAGGCCCCACTCGGCACCGTCGATCGGCGCGGTGCGGCGCCACAGGTCGGTGTTGTGGTGCACGACCCAGCCCGGTGCGCCGTACATGCGCCGCGCGGTGTCGGTGCCCGCTTCGGCCAGTTCGGCGACCATCCGCTGCAGCGGCTCGACGCATTCGCCCAGCGCATTGGCCTCGGCCGGCCAGTAGTTCATCTCGGTGTTGATGTTGATCGTGTACTTGCTCTCCCACGGCGGGGACAGCAGGTCGTTCCAGATGCCCTGCAGGTTGGCCGGCTGGGTGCCGGGCCGCGAACAGCTGGCGAGCAGGTAGCGTCCGTACTGGTGGTACAGCGCGGCCAGGTCCGGATCGCCGCCTTCGGCGAAGCGCGCCACGCGTTCGTCGGTGGGCAGCGCGGCGACTGCTTCCGGCGTGTGGCCCAGCCCGATCGCTACCCGGTGGAACAGTCGCTGGTGATCGGCCACGTGCGCGTCGAGCAGCTGCTGCCACGACTTGCCGGCGGCCGCATCGAGCTGCGCGGCGGTGATCGCTTCGGGGTCGCCGCTGATGTCGTCGAAGCGACGGAAGCTGGTGGCGGCGGTCAGCAGCAGCACCACCTCGTCGGCACCCTCGACTTCGATGTGCTCGCCGCGCCGGCGCAGCGTACCGCCTGTCGCCAGCACCCGCAGCCGCGCGGCGAAGCGCAGCCTGCCCTCGATGCCGAACGCGTCGCCGTTGCGGCCCCGCAGCAGCAGGCCGCGGTCGCCATCGGCGGTGACCGACGTCTGTGCATGATCGCTGCCCAGGCCGATCCGCACCCGCACCCGGCCCGGTTGGCTGGTGGACAGGCGCACGGCCAGGCACTGGTCCGGGGCCGAGACGAAAGCCTCGCGCCGGTGCTGCAGCTTCCATCCGGACTCGAACGTGCTGGTCGTCACCGCGCGGTCCAGGTCCAGTTCGCGGCGGTAGCCGTTGAGCTCGGAAATCTCGAGGAAATCCAGCGCCAGGTCGGCCAGCGGCTGGTAGGGCATCTGCTTCTTCGGCCGGCCCATCATCTTCGCGTTGGCCAGCGCTTCGGCCTCGGCATAACGGCCGGCGAACAGCAGGCGCCGCACCTCCGGCAGCGCGGCCAGCGCATCCGGTGGGGTCGGGTCGTACGGCCCGCCGGCGTAGAGCGTGTCCTCGTTGAGTTGCAGCCGCTCGGACCTGCCGCCGCCCCAGACCATCGCACCGAGCCGGCCGTTGCCCAGCGGCAGCGCCTCGACCCATTGCGTGGCCGGGCGCCGGTACCACAGGCGCAATGGCCCGGCTGCCTGCGGACCGCCAGCCTTCGCGGTGGCGGCGCCGGCGGCGGCGGTCCGCTGCGCCGTCGCGGCCGGCGCATCGCCCACCGCGGCCAGCGCACCGGTGCCGGCGGCGGCCGCAGCCGCCGTGGCTTTCAGCAACTGGCGCCGGGTCAGGTCCACCGCTCAGTCCTTTCCGATCCGGCCCATGCTGCCGTTCGCATCAGCGTGCAACGCGGCGGACGGTGACCGCCTTGCCGGTGTAGCGCACGGTCCGGTCGGCCTTCGGCTCCAGCGCACCAGCATCGTCGCGCGGACCGTCGATCCAGCGCACGCGGATCTCGCGCTGCTGCTGCATGCCCGGGTACTGGCCCTGGCGCGCGCCGATGGTCAGCTCGCCGGTCTTCTCGTTCCATGCCAGCGGGATGCGGCTGAACTCGCCGCGCTCGTAGCCGTAGTCGCGGCCCTCGTCCTCGTACAGCGAGAAGCTGCCGTCGGCGCCGGTGTAGACCTCGATGGTCAGCGGCGCGGCGGGCTGTTCGTCGACGTACTGCTGGACCACCGTGCGCGGCACGATCGAGCCGGCGCGGACGAACAGCGGCATGCGCTGCAGCGGCGCGGAGGCGTCGATGGTCTGCCCGCCCTCGTAGCGCTTGCCGCTCTCGAAGTCGATCCAGGCGCTGCCGGCCGGCAGGTACACCGGGCGGCTGGTGGCCTTGAACGTGGTCACCGGGGCGACCAGGAAGGCCGGGCCGAACAGGTACTCGTCGGCGATGCCGCGCGCCTTCATGTCGTCCGGGAAGTCCATCGACAGCGTGCGCAGGATGGTGCCGTCCTTGTGCCAGGTGTCGCCGGCCAGGGTGTAGACGTACGGCAGCAGCGTGTAACGCAGCTTCAAGTAGTGGACGAAGCTGTCGTAGTACGGGGTGCCTTCCGGCGCGATGTTCCAGATCTCCCGGTACGGGAACTGGCCATGCAGGCGGAAGATCGGCACGAACGCACCGTACTGGAACCAGCGCAGGTTCTGCTCGCGCCATTCGGCCAGGTGCGCCGGGTCCTGGGTCTCGTAGCGCCGCTCCGGCGAGAAGCCGCCGATGTCGAAGCTCACGTTCGGCGCACCGGCCATCGAGGCACCGACCAGGCCGGAGATCTGCTCGCGCATGTTGTCCCAGGTCGGCACGATGTCACCGCTCCAGAACGCAGCGGCGGCGCGCTGCTGCCCGGCGAAGAACGAACGCGACAGGATGAACACGCGCTTGTCCGGATCGGTCTCGCGCGAGCCGCGGAACACGCCCTCCGAATGCACCAGCGGATAGGAATTGAAGTACTCCAGCGACGGACCGAACGCGGTCGGCGTGGTCCGCGCCTTGCGCTCGCCGATGTCGATGTTGCTGTGCAGGTCCGGCTCGGACGCATCCAGCCACCAGGCGTCGATGCCCTTGCTGTTGAGTTTCTCGTTGACCTGGCGCCAGAAGATGTCCTGCGCCTCCTTCGAGTACGGATCGTAGAAGGAGTTCAGGTAGCCCTTGCCGATCCAGTCCAGCTCGCCGACCTCGACGTTGCGATGGTACATGTGCCCGGCTGCATCGAGTTCCTTGTAGTTGGCCGTGGTCGGATAGAACTTCGGCCACACCGAGATCATGATCTGGGCGTGCTGGTCGTGGACGTGCTTCACCATTCCGTCCGGATCGGGGAAGTTGGACTTGTCGAAGTCATGCGAGCCCCAGGCGTCCTGCGGCCAGTACGACCAGTCGAGCACGATCGCGTCGATCGGCAGCTTGCGCCGGCGGTATTCGTCCAGCGCGCCGGTCAGCTCGTCCTGGGTCTTGTAGCGCTCGCGGCTCTGCCAGAAGCCATAGGACCACTTCGGCAGGATCACCGCCTTGCCGGTCAGCTGGCGGTAGCCGGCGATCAGGTCGTCGCCCTTGTCGCCGGCGACCACGTAATAGTCGATCATCTGCCCGGCCTCGGACCAGATCGACAGGTCCTTGGCCTCGTCGGCCGGCAACGGATCGCGGTGCAGGAGTGCGATATACGACGGATCGATCGCGTTCCACTCGACGCGGATCGCGTGCTGCCTGCCGGGTTCCAGCTCCAGCGCGAACTCGTGGTGCCAGGGGTTCCAGTTCTGGCGCCAGCGGTCGACCACGGGCTTGCCGTCGACCAGCACCTTGGCGTACTCGCTGTTGTACAGCGAGAAGGTGTGGCGGCCGCCGGTCTTCGCCTCGATCGTGCCTTCCCACACCACCTGGGTGCGACCGCCCTGGACCGTGTTCCAGCCGGCCTTGGGCAGGTTCTTCAGGTCCTTGATGTACTGGTAGTTGATCTGTTCCTCGCGGCGGACCACCTTCTCCTTGCCGTCGATGGAATAGCGCGCGGTGAGCGCGCCGGGCTTGCCCTTGGCGTCGCGCAGCACCAGGCTCTCGCCGATCGGGCGCAGGCCGCGCGGATCACCGAAGCGGGTGATCGAATTGTTGTCCCAGAGGATGCCGTAGTGGCGCGACGACTGGACGAACGGAATCGCCTTGTCGATGTTGTGCTGGAGCAGCTCGACGTCGCGGCCCTTCAGGTCCATCCAGCCCTGCTGGTGCAGGCCGGTGCCGTAGAAGGATTCGTCGTCCGGGGAGACGAAGCGCTGGCGCACGCTCTCCAGCGCGCGGCCTTCGGCCGTGAACGGAACGAAGGTGCGGCCGCCGGCCACTTCCTGGACCAGAGGCCTGCCATCGGCGTCGAAGAAGCTCACGTGCCCGTCGGCCAGCGCGACCTCGGCGCTGATGCCCGGCGCGGTGACCCGCACCGCGTCCGCGGTCTGGCTGACCTGGAACTCCGGCGTGCCCTGTACCGGCACCCGCATCAGGCTGGCGCTGCGCTGGAAATCGCCATCGCTGTCGGCGCTGACCCGGACGATGTGGTCGTTGACCACCTGCAGGCGCACGTCGGCGGCCTTGCCGTCGGCCGGGCGCACGATCACGCCATCGGCCTGCCGCTCCACCGTCTGTGCGGCGGCAAACAGCGGCAGCAGCGCCGTCGCCATGATCGCCAGCCGTGCCGGCTTCCTCTGTCCCCTCATCGCGTTTCCTCCCTTGCGGCGCCCGCGGGCACCTTGGTCTTCGATCACTTCGATCATCAATAGGTCGCCAGCTTCACCCGCAGCAGCTGCGGGGCGCTGGAGAAGTTGAGCCCATAGTCGGTCTGGTCGCCGTTCCAGCGGCGATGGAACACCCATTCGCCGTTCTCGTAGGTGCCTTCGTCGACATATTCGTAGATCTGCCGGTCGGCCACGGCCGGATCTGTCGCCACCAGGTTGACCCGCGCGTGCATGCCGGTGACCAGGAATTCGTCCGGCCCCAGCTGCACGACCAGCGCACCACCGACCGGCTCGGGATTGCCCGGCGGTTGGCCCTGGAACCAGAACTGCGGCACGCCGTAGGTCACCACCGCCTTCCAGCGCTCGTCGATCGGCAGGGTCTGCACCGGCTGGCCCGGCTGTTCGGCGGTACCGTGCACCTTGCCCTCGAAGCTGGCCTTGGCGACCAGCCGCGCCGCCGGCGACACCAGACGGTAGTTCAGCGCGAACGGCTCCAGCGTCTCCGGGTTCATCACCTTGGCGCCGAGCGGGTAGTTCGAATACTTCGAATAGTCGATGCCGAACGGTGACCAGCCGATCGCCTGCTCGCCCAGCGCAGCGAAGAAGTAGCGCGCGTACTCGCCGCGGTTGCCGGTCTCGGCGACGAACAGCGGGTTGTCCGGGCGCGAATAGCGCTCAAGCACCGTGGTGTAGTGGGTGTACTCCGGCATGTAGATGTCCGGCGCCAGCAGGTCGATGTGCGGCGCGGCGGCCTTGTACACGTCGAGCACGTTGTCGGTCGGGCCGCCGCTGGCGTACTGGCCAGGCTGGCCGGGGTTGAACGGCCCGCGCAGCGCGGCGTTGATGTACATCGGCAGCGGGTAGGCCTCCTTGCCGGCAGCCGCGACCTGGTCGATGTAATGGGCGATGTGCCAGGCGTGGAAGAACTCGTCCGCATCGGCGCCGAACGCCTCGCGCCAGGTCCCGGGCGACTTGCCCAGCTTCTGCAGCAGCGCATCCGGCACCGGCCCGTCGAACACCTTCTGCGCCATCGGCGAGAAGTCGCGCACGCCACCGTAGGTGCCCGGCTCGTTCTCCGGCTGGACCATGATCACGGTGCGCTGCGGGTCGGCGGCCTTCAGGTGCTTCATCAGTTCGACGAAGGCCTTGCGGTCGGCCTGCAGCGTCGCCTCGCCCAGCGGCGACAGCGAATTGAGCGTGCGTCCGTCGGCGGTGATCACCCGCGGGAAGCGCTCGTTGTCCAGCTTCACCCACTTGGGCGCGTAGTTCGGGCCGTTGTTCTTCCAGGTCGCGAACCAGAGCAGGACCAGGCGCACGTCGTGCTCGCGCGCCTGCGCCAGCAGCGTGTCGACGAAGGAGAAGTCGAACCTGCCCTCCTCCGCTTCGATCTGCTCCCAGGACACCGGCACCATCACCGTGTTCGGCTTGACCACCTCGATCGCCGGCCACACGTTCTCCAGTGCCGCGGGCCAGTTGCTGGAGTTGTTGACCTGCGCACCGAGGACCAGGAACGGCTCGCCGTCGACCAGCAGCGCGTGGCGACCGTCCTTGCTGACGATCTGCGGGATCGGAGCCTCGGCCGCCGCGGTTTTCGCATCCGCCGCGCCGGCGCTACCCGCCTTGGTCGCCGGTTCGCCATCGGCATGCCCGCTGTTGCCGCAGGCCGCCAGCAGGCACGCCAGCAGGAACGCCAGCCATGCAGTGGCGACGACGCGCCAGCCCATTCCGTTTTTCATGCCCTGCACCCCACGGCCTGCAAACTCCGTATTCGACATTCGCATCTGTTCACCACGCCCGCGTGCGGAACGGCGAGGCCGGCAGGCCGTCGGCCCCGACCAGGTCGGCCTGGGCCGGGTCATCGCTCCACGCGTAACGCGCCGCTTCCGGGCTGGCCACCGCCTTGCTGCGCAGGACCACCGTGTCGCCGACGATGCGCGCCTGCGCCGGATGGAAACGGTTGTCCGCGCCGGCCACTTCGAAGCCGCGCGGCGCGGAGCCGCCCGCGCGCGTGGCCAATACCCCCTGCAACGCGTCGAAGCGCAGCACCAGCTCGCCGCCTTTCGTTTCGACCGTACGGAACAGCGGCCCGCGATGGACCAGGTCCTGCTCGCCATACGCCACGTGCCGCGCCGCCAGCGCCAGGCGATGGCCGACGACGTGCTTGTCGCGCGGATGGATGTCGTGGCTGTTGCCGGCATCGATCAGTACCGCCTGGCCGGTGGCCGGCAGCGCCAGCGCCGCCGACTGCGACTCGCGCAGGGTCGCCCACGGGCTGTCGAGCACGATGCCGGCTGCATCACGGCGATCATCGCCGGAGCCGAACGCGGCCAGCTGCGCCCACAGGAACGGCAGCGCCGGCGCCTGCCACTGCGCGCGCCAGCCCTCGATCATCGCCCTGAACTGGTCGCGGTAGCGATACGCGCCCGCCGGCGTGGCATTGGCCTCGCCCTGGTACCAGATCACGCCGGCCAGCGCGTACGGCTGCAGCGGATGGATCATCGCGTTGAACAGCACGGTATCGACCTGGTTCTTGTCGTCCGCGGTGGAAACGGTCACTGCCGCGGTACGGAAGCGCCAGTCGCCCGCGAGCGGACGCCGCCGTCCGCCGGCCGGCTCGATGAAGACCTCCGCCGGCGCACCGGCGATGCCGCCACCGCCGCCGGTGTCCTCGACCCGCACCGCGACGGTATTGAGACCGGCACGCAGCGCAGAAGCCGGCACCTTGTACACCCGTGGCACGTCGTAGCCGTTGCTGGTCGCACCCACGCGCTGGCCGTTGACCCAGGCCACGTCGCTGTCGTCGATCCGGCCCAGCCCCAGCACCGCACCGGCGGCCGCCTCGCTCGCGCTCAGCTCGAAGCGGGTGCGATACCAGGCTGTGCCATTCATGCCGGCATAGCCTTGCGCTTCCCAGGTCGACGGCACCGTGATCGCGGCCCAGCCACTGTCGTCCAGCTGCGGCGAGGCGAACGCATCGGAGGCCGCGTCGACCGGCGTCCAGTCGGCCAGGCGGGCACGGGTCGCCGCTTCCACGCGTTCGTCGGCGGCGCGGCGCGTGGCCATTTTTGCTTCCAGTGCGGCCGCGTCCAGGCCGAGCATCGACGCGTCCATCCACGCCTCGATCGAGCTGCCGCCCCAGGTGCTGTCGATGATGCCCACCGGTACGCCGAGCACCTGGCGCAGCTCGCGGGCAAAGGCGTAGCCGGCGGCGGAAAACTCGCCGACGTTCTGCGCCGTCGCCGGCAGCCAGTGTCCGCCGGCCAGCTGCGCCTGCGGCGTGGCCGCCCACGACTTGGGCACCTTGAAGTGGCGCAGCGACGTATCGCTGGCGCCGGCGATGTCTTCCTTGCCGTGCAGCGTGGTCGCCACCGGCCATTCCATGTTCGACTGGCCCGAGGCCAACCAGACCTCGCCGACCAGCACATCGCCGATGCGCTTTTCCTCGTTGCCGGCATGCACCAGCAGCGTATACGGCCCGCCTGCGGGATGCGCCGGCAGCTGCAGCGACCAGCGCCCGTCCGCGCCTGCCACGGCTTGCGCCTTGCGGCCGTCGAACTCGACCTGCACGCGCGCACCCGGCGCCGCCTGGCCCCACACCGGCAGCGCGTGGTCACGCTGCAGCACGGCGCCGTCGGTGAACAGCAGTGGCAGTTCGAGTTTCGCGTCCGCCGCGATCGCCGGCAGCGCCAGCGCGAGCCAGGCCAGGGTGCCGACGACGATCCGATGCTTCATGGGCGTGGTTCTCCATAGATGATGCCGCGGCCGCCGGTGGCCAGGTAGACGCGCCCGTGCACGCACGCATCGCCGGTCATCATGCGCAGACTACCGAAGCGGTGCCGCGCATCGTCGATCCGCAGCCAGTGGCCGCCCTCGTCGTCGGAGCGGAACAGGCCGTCGACCCCATCCACCACGCCTGAGACGAACAGCGCCGGCACGTTGCGTCCGGGCGCCGGCGCACCGAGCCCTGCGGCGACGGCGCTGTCCACGCCCGGCAGGCGCACCGTCTTGCCATCGACCCAGCGGAGCAGGCCGTTGCCGGCGGCGGCAAAATAGACCACGCCAGCCTTCAATGGTGATGCGAGCAGGTCGCCATGGAAGCGACCGTCGATGGCCGTGACGCTGCCTGCTTCCACGAACGACGCACCGCCATCGCGACTGGTGAACAGCTGGCCGTTCGACGGGTCGAAGGCGTACCAGCGTGCGGCTTCGAAGCGGTCGGCCGCGACCGTGGCGCCGACCGGCAGGCCGCGCACCGGCTGCCAGTGGTCGCCAAGATCGGTGGTCAGCCAGTGGGGCGCGCCGCCGGCCTGCCAGATCACATGCGCGCCATCGGCCGATACGGCAACGCTGACCCGGCCGTCGCCTTCACCCGCGGGCGGTTCGCGGGTGAACTGGGTCCAGCTGCTGCCGCCGTCGCCCGACCAGGCCACGCGCACGATCGCCGGATCGGGATGGTGCAGGTGGCCGCTGCGGACCAGGAATTCCGGTTTGCGCCCGGCATAGTCCAGGCTCTCGGTGTTGCTGTAGCGCGGCGGCTTCGCGAACTGGGTCGTGGTGCTGCGCAGGTCGTCGTGGCGGAAGCCGTCGATGTCGCCGAGCCCGCTGACCAGCGGTGCACCCCGTGGCGGGCTGAGCAGGTCCAGCGGCACGGTCTCGTCCAGCCCGGCATCGTCGAACATCCAGTGCACGGTGCCGCCGCGATCGACCGCGGTCATGTCGCGCGAGGCCCACACGCCGTAGCCGGTGACGAACAGCACCCGGTCCGGATCGTGCGGGTCGATCTCGATGTCGGCCATCCAGTGCGGCGTGGCCTGCGCGGTCCACGGCGAGGCGGAATGGTCGAACTCCGAGTGTTCGAGCACCGGCGTCCAGCTGCGGCCGCCGTCGATACTGCGGTACACCTCGTCGCGCGGCTTCCAGCGACGGAAGGTGGTCGCCACGATCACGTCCGGGTTGGATGCATCCACCGCCACCGCGCCCCAGCCGAAGCCGTCGCCTTCCAGGTCGGTGGACTGCGGCGCCGGGGTGATCTCGGTCCACGCGCCACGTGCCGGCGAATATCGCCACACGGCCCCATTGCTCATCGTGTCCGGGCCCGGCTCGTCGCCGTAGCTGAGCAGGAAGTCGCCGCGCGCGTCGCGGACCATGTGGCTCGGCCGCAACCCGATGGGCTGGCCCGGCACCGCCTGCCAGCTCTTTCCCGCGTCGGTCGAACGGAACAGGCCGCCTTCGCGACTGGAGACGCCGGCATAGACCACTGGCGTCGGCGCGCCGGCCTGGCCACTGGCCGGATCGAACGCAACGAAAACGATGCCGATCGACTGCTTGCGATTGGCGTGATTGCTGGCAGTGGCCGATTCAGAGGTGGCCAATGCCGGGAAGTCCTCGACCCGGGCCCAATGCGCGCCGCGGTCGTCGCTGCGCCACAGGCCATGCGCGCGCGAGCCGAGGAACAGCACGCGGCCATCGTTCGGGTCCACCATCAGCCGCTCGCCGTTGCCGCGCGACAGCTCGTTGCCACCGAGCTTGAACGGCAGGTCGGCGCGCTCGAAGCTGGCACCGCGATCGGAGGAGCGCAGGATCGCGCCATTGCCGGCGCGCTCATGGGTATAGGTACCGGCGGCCAGGTAGACACGCTGCGGATCGGACGGATCCAGCGCCAGGCTCTCGATGCCGGTCAGGTTGGCGTCGTCGCGGCCGATCCAGTCGGTCAGCGGGATCCAGCGCCGCGCCGCGGCGTCCCAGCGGTAGGCACCACCGACATCGGTGCGCGCGTAGGCCAGGCCACGCTCGGCGGGATGGAACACCAGGCCGGTGACGAAACCGCCGCCACCGATGGCGACATTGCGCCATTCGTAGGGCGCATCGGCGATGGCCGCCATGGCCGGTATCGCCGCGATCGATCCGGCCAGCAGGCACGCGATGCGGAGGAAAGCGAGCCGGGCGAAGCCGGGATGGAACGTGTGCATCGGGGTTCTCCCGTCGGGATGGAGAGCCGATGCGCCATGCGTGGAGCACATTCTCGGCAGCAGACACGGGGGTTCTGGCAACACCCGGCGTCTTCCGTTCTCCGGTGGGCGAGGAACAGCAAAACTCCGGGAAGGGGAGGCATCGCCTCCCCTTCCCGCTCCGCGATCAGAACGTCAGGCGGATGGTCGCCGCGTAACGGCGGTCGTTCACGTACCACGAGGTGACGCGGCTGCCCGCATCGTTCTGGTCCATGATCGTGCGCTGCTCGGCGTTGTTGAGGTTGTTCATCTCCAGGCCGAGCTGCACATGGTCGCTCACGCGGTAGAAGACCGAGCCGTCCAGCTGGCCATAGTCGTCGCTGTACACCGGCAGCTTCCAGACGATGTTGTTGTTGTTGCCGTTGTAGCCGTTCGGCCCGACCGACAGCAGGTACTTGCTGCGCCAGTTGTAGGCCAGGCGGACCTGCCACGGACCCTTCTCGTAGAACGCGGCGAGGTTGAACGCATTCTTCGACAGGCCGTCGGCCGGCAGGTCATCGAAGGTGGAACCGTCGGTATCGACCGGCTGCACGTCGATGTTGTTCGGCACCTCGGTGGAGCTGTCGATGTAGGTGTAGTTGGCCGACATGCCGAAGCCGTCGAAGGGCTCCGGCAGGAAGTCGAAGAACTGGTTCCAGCCAAGTTCCACGCCGCGGATGTTCGCCGTGCCCACGTTCACCGGACGGCTGATCAGGTAGTCGTACATGTTGCCGTCCGCACCCGGGAACGGCACCACCTGGGTCTGGCGGCGGAAGTAGTCCTTGATGTCCTTGTAGAACAGGTTCACCCAGGCCATGCCACCGTGGTCCGGATCGAAGTACCACTCCGTCGACAGGTCGAACTGGTTGGCCTTCATCGGCTCCAGGTACGGGTTGTCGTAGGAGCTGCCGGTCAGGTCCATGTCGCTGATCGGCGGGTAGCTGCCGTCGGTCGGCGGATCGATGCCGGGCTTCATGCTGGCATTCAGCACCTGGTAGGCCTGCATGTCACCGAAGTTGGGGCGTGCGATGGCTTTGGACGCGGCGAAACGGAAGATCACGTTCGTCATCGCCTCCCAGCGCATGTTGAGGCTGGGCAGCACGTCGGTGTAGGAGTTCTCGGCGGAAATCGGCTCGGATTCGCCGCTGCCCAGGAACGGTGCGTACGCCTGGTTCGGGAAGACCACGTAGCCCTTGGCCGAGTTCTCGGTGCGGACCACGCGCACGCCGACGTTGCCGTCGAACGCCACGTCGTCCAGGCCGAAGTTCAGCATCACGTAGCCGCCGTTGGTGGACTCTTCCTGCACGTTGGTGTGCTGCGGGCCCGGGAGCATCGGGGTGTACGGCGTGAAGCCACCGGGATTGATGTAGAACTGCTCGGCGGCCGCGTGGATGGCCTGGTAGCTGCCCGGATAGCCGAGCGCCGTGGCCAGGACCGGCGCGTAGAAACCGCCCGGCGCATTGGCGTCCCCGCGATAGAAGTTCTTGAACTCGTTGAGATGGGTGAGACTGGAGTTGACCTCGCTGCTCAGGTCCAGCCCCGGCAGCGGCACGCCGCCGGGCAACTGCCACCACTGCATCCAGGGCTGGATCACCGCCGCCCAGTTGTAGCCGGTATCGATGCTGGTCGCATCGCGCCGGGTGGTGCGCACGCCGCCCTTGATCGAGCGGAAGAAGCCGCTGTCGAAGCTGTACTTGATGTCGGCGCGCCAGGTCTTCTGCTCGGCCTCGTTGTCGTCCTGGTGGTCCATCGTGAACCCCCAGTAGTAGTTGTCGGGGTTCGAGGTGAACTGCTGGTCCACGCTGATCGACGGCAGGCCCTTGGTCAGGTCGACGTCGATGTACGGCATCAGCAGGCCCAGGGCCACCGTGGAGTCCAGGCTCTTGGTGTCAGCCTTGATGTACTGCACGTCGGTCGACAGCTCGACCTTGTCGTTGACCGCCCACTTCAGACCGGCGGAGAAATCGGTGGTCTTGGAGTTGCGGTTCGACGCACGGATGTCCGTGCCCATCGGCACGCCACCGGGCTGGATGATGCGGCCGGAGCGGAATACGTTGCCATCCAGCTCGTACGGCTGGGTGGTATCGAGCGCGACCTGGGTCGGGTCGTTGTCGACGAAGATCGCGTCTTCGTACCAGAGCTCCTTGTACTTGCTCTGGAAGGCGGTGGCGACAACCTCGATGTCGTCATTGGGCTGCCACTGCATGGCCAGGTAGGCGCCGCTGCGCTTGCGGTCGTAGTTCAGCGTGCGCCAGTCGGCGCCGCGCGGCACCCACACATCGTCGCCCGTGCCGTCGCCGTTCACATCGGAATTGCTGTTGTTGAAGAACGGGCGGACGAACATGCCGTCCGTGCGCGTCGCCAGATCGGAGCGGGCCAGGTCGACCAGAATGCCGAAATTCCCGGCGCCGGTGTTCCAGCGGTTGCTGTAGAGAACCGATGCCGAAGGGCTGGTCTTTTCGGCGAAATCACCGTTGTTGACGCTGAAGCTGGCCGCCAGCTTTTCACCCTCGAAATCGAACGGCAGGCGCGTGCGCAGGTCGACGGTGCCGCCCAGGCCGCCTTCGATCATCTCCGCAGTCTGGTTCTTGTACACATCCACGCCGGCCATCAACTCCGACGGCACGTCCTGGAAGCTCAGGCCGCGGCCACCGGAGGCGGAGAAGCTGTCGCGACCATTCAGCTCGGAACGGACCTGGGTCAGGCCGCGGACCTGCACGCCGTTGCCCTCGGCCGAGAAGTGTTCCGGATCGCCCACCGCCAGGAAGCGGTCGATGGTCACGCCGGGAATACGCGAGAGGGTTTCCGTGATGCTGCGGTCGGGCAGCGCGCCGATGTCCTGCGCGGTGACCGAGTCGACGAAGGTGCTGGCGTCGCGCTTGATGTCCTGCGCGCGCATCACGCTGGCGCGGATGCCCTGGACCTGAACGGCCTCCAGGTCGGTCGCATCGGTCTTGGCGGCGTCATCGGCGGTCGCGTCATCGGCCGTCGCGCTCTGTTCTTGGGCATGGAGCACACCGGCCGGCAGGGCCAGGGCGATGCCCAGGGCCAGGGCCGAACGGACCAGATGGACAGGCAGGCGCGACACGGCGGCGCCGCGGAGCGGGTATTTCGGCATCACTGTTCCCTCCCAGGACACTGACTTCGAATCTTCGAGTTTTGGGCCGGCAGGGCCGGCAATCCGGGGGTTCAGCGCGTCGATCCGCCAATGCACCAACGGCGTGCAATTGCAGGGCTGGAACCTCCCGGCCAGCACCTTAGGCGGGTTCAGTCATGGATTTCCAATAAAGAATTCGGGGCGATCTATTCTTCGATGGAATACATATGCCGGTTATTTATTGCCGGTCGGGGCCGCTGCAGCACCCCTCGACAGGGAGGGAAGAACCCCAAAAAAAGGCCCGCGCCAACCGGCGCGGGCCCCGCTCGCCCGTTGGGGCGGTCTTACCAGCTGGCGCGGAGCACGGCCGAATAACGGCGGTCGTTCTCGAACCAGGCGCGGGTATAGAGCGTGTCGTCGACGTAACCGTCGCGCAGGTACTTGCGCGGCCCGATCAGCAGCTTGGTGATGCTGTTGGTCAGGTTGTTCACCTGCAGGCCGATCTGGAAGTTCTTGTTGATGTTGTAGAAGAACGAGCCGTCCAGCTGGCCGTAATCGTCGTTCCAGGTCGGCAGGAAGGTGATCGCGTCGCTGCTGGTCAGCAGGTACTTCGAACGCCAGTTGTAGGCCAGTCGCGCCGACACCCGGCCGTGCTCGTAGATGCCGATGAGGTTGTACGAGTGCTCGGACAAGCCTTCCAGCGGCAGCTCGACCGCCCCTGCCCGCGCCGCGCTTCCGTTCGGCACCCCGACCGCGGCGTTGGTGCCGCCACTGCTGTCCACGTAGGTGTAGTTGGCCTGGACGCCGAAGCCCGGCAGGAAGTCGAAGAACTGCGAGTAGCCCACTTCGAAGCCGCGGATCTTGCCTTCGTCCAGGTTGTGCGGACGGGTGATCAGGTACTCGTCGCCGAAGATGACTTCGGTGGCCGCCTGGTTGGCGAAGTAGTCCTTCACGTTCTTGTAGAAGAACGTGGCGTACAGGCTGTTGGCCGGGCCGAAGTACCATTCCAGCGCGGTGTCGAACTGGGTGGCGCGCATCGGCTTCAGTTCCGGGTTGCCGCCATTGCCGGTGAAGGACAGGTCGGACGGACCGCACAGCTCGGTGCGCAGGCCGTCATCCAGGGCCTGCTGGCAGGCCGAGGCGCTGGCCGACAACGGCAGCCATGCCTGCATCAGGCGGAACTCCGGCCGGGCGATCGCCTTGGATGCGGCGAAGCGCCACTGCAGGCCATGGTCGAAGCGCACGCGCAGGTTCAGGCTCGGCAGCACGTCGGTGTAGGTGCTCGAGGTGTCGGTGGTGAAGGCCTGGCCGGCGTACCTGTCCAGTACTTCCTGGGTCACCACGTCCGCCCAGCTCGACATGTCCGGCATCAGCCCGCCGCCGGCGGTATTGACGCTGGTCTTGACCACGCGCACGCCGATGTTGCCGTCCAGCGGATTGGCCATCGCGTCGTTGCCGAAGTACAGCACGCCATAGCCGGCCTGGGTGCGCTCGTCCTGGGTGTTGGTGCTCTCCGGCCCGAAACCGATCGGGCTCCACTTCGCGCCCGGGAGCTGGCCCAGGGTGCCGGCGACGGTGGCGATGTCGACCATGCTGTCCTTCGGCGACCAGAAGCTGGTCGGCACGTCGGCCTTGCCGCCGAAGAAGTCCTTCATCGTGTACAGCGTCGACTCGCTGGAATAGAACTGGTCCAGCCAGGCCACGTTGGCGCGGGTCGGGTCAGCCGGGGTGCCGGTCAGCTTGTTCCAGTCGTCGCTGATGACGCCCCAGTTCCAGCCGGTGAACTGGTTGTCGTAGCTGCGGTCGGCCACGCGCGCACCGAAGCGCACGAACTGCAGCCAGTCGCTGTCCTGGAAGGTGTATTCCAGGTCGACGCGGCCGGCGCGCTCGATGCCCTCGCTTTCGCCGAGGTGGTCCATCGCCGACCGCCAGAAGTAGTTGCTCTGGTCGGTGACGGTGGCCGGATCGCCGAGGGAGATCGTCGGGTACTTGCCGCTCAGGTCCAGGGTCATGTCCTGCAGCAGGGTCGAGGCATGCAACGAGAAATCGACGTTGCTGCTTTCGGCCTTCACGTACTGGAAGTCGCCGCGGACGATCAGGTTGTCGGTGATGAAGTGCTGGAAGCCCGACGACCAGTCGGTGGTCTTCGAGGTCTGTTCGTTGAGCCGGTTGCCACTGATGTACTGGATGCCGGAGTTGCCCTGGTAGACGCCGGGGTTGCCGTTGTCCAGGTCGGAGGGCTGGCCGAGCCAGCCACCCTGGCGCACCGTACCGCTGATGAAACGGCCGTTCTCGTCATAGGTGAACCGGGTGCCGGCCGCCGGAATCAGGTTGTTGCTCATGTCGGCCAGGCCGTCGGCGTAGATCGGATTGAAGTGCGCCGGGTCGCCGTTCCAGTTGGGCTGGTTCTTCTGCGAAGCGCCGCCGAACTCCATGAAGTGCTCGCGCCAGGTCATGTCGTACTGCGAGGTGATGAACTGGGTATAGACCTCGGTGTTTTCGTTGGGCTTCCACTGCAGCGCGAACGCGCCGCCCTGGCGCTTGCGCTCGAAATCGGTACGCCGCCAGTTGGCGCCACCGGGCACGAACACCTGGTCCAGGTCGGTGCCGGCCAGCAACGCGTCGCGCTGGGATTCAGCCGACTGCCACGAACCCTGGTCCCAGTCGTAGGCCCAGTCGGTGTCCGAACCTTCGGTCTGCTCGGCCGGCTTACGGCCGCGGCGGTCGAACGGCATGATCTGGACGCCGTCCGAACGGGTCGCCAGCTCGGAATAGAACACGTTGGCCAGCGCGCCGACCTCGCCGATGCCGGTCTGCCAGCGGTCGCTGAACAGGAACGAGGCCGACGGCCTGGCGTCCTTGGCCTTGTCGCCGTAGTTGTAGTCGACGCTGCCGGCGATCTTGCGGCCGGGTTCGTCGAACGGCTTGCGCGTGCGCAGGTTGACCGTGCCGCCCAGTCCGCCTTCGATGATCTCGGCCGACGGGTTCTTGTACACGTCCACGCCGGCCATCAGTTCCGCCGACACTTCCTCGAAGCTGATGCCGCGTCCACCGGCGGCGCTGAAGATGTCGCGCCCGTTCAGTTCGCCACGCACGAAGGTCAGGCCGCGGATCATCACGCCGCTGCCTTCGGCGGAGAAGTGGTCGGTATCGTCACGCGCGGCGAAGCCGGTCACGGTCACGCCGCTGATGCGCTTGAGGGTCTCGGTAACCGAGCGGTCCGGCAGCGCGCCAATATCCTCGGCGGTGATCGAGTCGACGATCTGCGCGGCGTCGCGCTTGATGTCCTGGGCACGCATCACCGAGCCGCGGATGCCCTTGACCTCCACCGCCTGCAGCTCGGTGGCCGATGCTTCCTTCTTTTCCTTGTCGCCGGACGGCGTCTGGGCTTCCTGCGCCTGCAGCGCACCGGCGGACAAGGCCAGGGCGACGCCGAGGGCGAGCGTGGAATGGTTGAGATGGGTCGACAGGCGCGACATGGCGCTACGCCGGGCGGCGCAGTTCGTACGATTCGGCATCACAGATCCCTCCCCAGGGACTGAATGAAAACGCGGAAAACCAATCTGGTTCAGTGGATCGACGGCCTTTGGGCCATCGATGGTAGCGCTACCATCGGCACGCGAAAAAAAAGTCCCCTGCCCCACAAGGACCTTGCGCGGATAACAACGATACCGGGGTCACACGCTAGTGGCGGGGACTGCGCGTGACCAATGAAAAGAACGGATAGACCCACCGGGACCTATCCGTACGAAGGCATATCAGGCCGGCAAAGGCAGCGGCGCGTCGGCGACCGGATACAGCTGCCGCGCGATCGCCCGCAACGACTCCAGCATCCGCTGCGCCGCCGGCGAAAGCAGGTGGCCGCGACGGCGGACGATGCCGAACGACTCCATGCCCACGCCCAGTTCCAGCGGCAGCACCGCCAGCTGGCGGGCCTGCACGTAGGGAGCGACGGCTTCCGCGGGCAGTGCGGTGAGCAGGTCGCTGACCCGCAGCAGGTTGATCGTCACCGACAGCGAGGATGTCTCGATCGTATTGCGCGGGCCGACCAGGCCGTACTCGAGGAACATCGTCTCCATGCGCGCGCGCAGCACGCTGTCCGGCGGCGGCAGGATCCAGCCGTAGGGTGCCAGCTCGTCGTGGCGGACGGCCCCCCGTCCGTCCAGCGGATGGCCGGCGCGCACGATCACCGAGTGCGGCTCGTCGGCCAGCGGCTCGAATACCAGGTCCGCCCCGCCCTCCGGATCCATGATCCGGCCGATCACCAGATCGAGCTGGCCGTCGAGCAGCTTGGCCACCAGTGGCCGGCTGTAGTCCATCTCGATCCGCACCAGGATGTCCGGATGCTCGCGCTTGACCGCGGCCACCGCCTGCGGGACCAGGTTGGTGCCGGGATTGACCACGGTGCCGATCGATGCCTGGCCCATGCGGCCGTCGCGCAGGGCGGCGATCTCCTCCTGGGCGCGGCCGATCTCCAGCAGCGCGGTCCGTGCGCGCCGGATCAGCACCTGCCCGTACCAGGTCGGTTCCACGCCGCGGGCATGGCGGTCGAACAGCGGTACGCCGAGCAGGCCCTCCATTTCGGCCAGCAGCTTGGAGGCGGCCGGCTGGGTCATGCGTGCGGCCTCGGCCGCGCGCAGCACCGACCCCTGCTCCTCCAGGTGCATCAGCAGCAACAGGTGTCGTGTCTTCAGGCGCGACGGGTTGAACCAGTGCGCGTTGGTGGTGGTTGGCTTACCCATTTCCCCTCCCAGAGAAACTATTCAGGCCAGGAATAGATTACGGCGAAAATTTCATTTGCCCAACATAACTGGGCAGGCGAGGCTACGGCCGCACGAATGACCCGGAACCTGCCAGGCCCACCTGCGCGGACGGAGTCTCACCGGCCTGGGAGGAGGGCCATGGCACGCTCCACGCGACGGACCGCGACCAAACTCGCACCTGGCCAATGGCCGCACTGCGCACGCCCGGCGGACCGGAACGGCCTCGCAGGCGCCCGCCGCCCCCATGACGAGGCCCACCATGAATGAGGTCGCCACCCACGGTGAGCGGACACCGCAGGCTCCGTTCCGCCTGCCCCTGATCGCGATCCTGCGCGGCATCGGCCCGGCCGAAGCCAGCGCGCACGTCGGTGCCCTGGTCGAGGAAGGCTACGACGCGATCGAGATCCCGCTGAACTCGCCCGACTGGGCGCAGAGCATCGGCACTGTCGCGCAGGAACATGGCGGACACGCATGGATCGGCGGCGGCACGGTGCTGCGCCCGGCCGAAGTGGACACCCTGCAGCACCTGGGCGCGCGCTTCGTGGTCACGCCCAACACCAATCCGGTCCTGATCCGCCACGCGGTGGCGGCCGGAATGCAGGTGGTCGCCGGCTTCGCCACGGCCAGCGAGGCCTTCGCCGCGCTCGATGCCGGCGCGCAGATGCTCAAGCTTTTCCCCGCGGCCACCTACGGACCGGGCCACGTACGCGCCCTGCGCGCGGTGCTGCCGCCGGTGCCGCTGTTCGTGGTCGGCGGGATCACTCCGCTCACCCTCCCCGACTACCTGGCCGCCGGCAGCACCGGCGCGGGCATCGGCGGCGAACTCTACCGTCCTGGCCAGCCGGTCGGGCGCACCCGCGCCCATGCGCGCGAATTCCGCCTCGCCCAGTCCGGCTCCCCTTGCTGAAGACCGAACACGTGCCGATGAAGATCCGCCGCCTCACCACCTACCACGCCGCGCCGCGCTGGCTGTTCCTCAAGATCGAAACCGATGAAGGCATCAGCGGCTGGGGCGAACCGGTAGTAGAAGGCCGCGCGCGCACCGTGGAAGCGGCCGTGCACGAGCTGGGTGAATACCTGGTCGGCCAGGACCCGGCACGGATCAACGACCTGTGGCAAACCCTGTACCGCGGCGGCTTCTACCGCGGCGGCCCGGTGCTGATGAGCGCGATCGCCGGCATCGACCAGGCGCTGTGGGACATCAAGGGCAAGGCGCTGGGCGTGCCCGTGTACCAGCTGCTCGGCGGCCTGGTCCGCGACCGGATGAAGACCTATCGCTGGGTGGGCGGCGACCGCCCGGCCGAACTGGTCGAACAGATCCGCGGCTATCTCGCCCAGGGCTTCGATACCTTCAAGTTCAACGGCACCGAGGAAATGCGCCTGGTCGACAGCCCGCGCGCGATCGATTCGGCACTGGCCAAGGTCGCCGCGGTGCGCGACGCGTTCGGCGATACGGTCGACTTCGGCATCGACTTCCACGGCCGCGTCGGCGCGCCGATGGCGCGCGTGCTGCTGCGCGAACTGGAGCCGTACAAGCCGCTGTTCGTCGAAGAACCCGTCCTGCCCGAACAGGCCGAGTACTACCCGCGCCTGGCCGCCGCCAGCGCGATCCCGCTGGCGGCGGGCGAACGCATGTACTCGCGCTTCGAGTTCAAGCGCGTACTCGAGGCCGGCGGCCTGTCGATCCTGCAACCGGACCTGAGCCACGCAGGCGGAATTACCGAGTGCCTGAAGATCGCGTCGATGGCCGAGGCCTACGACGTGGCGCTGGCACCGCACTGCCCGCTCGGCCCGGTGGCGCTGGCCGCGTGCCTGCAGCTGGACTTCGTCTCGCACAACGCGATGCTGCAGGAACAGAGCATCGGCATCCATTACAACCAGGGTGCCGACCTGCTCGACTACGTGCTCAACAAGTCCGACTTCGCCTGCGAGAACGGCGACATCCGCGCCTTGCCGCTGCCCGGGCTGGGCGTGGAGATCGACGAAGAACGCCTGCGCCACGCCCATGCCAATCCGCCCGACTGGCGCAACCCCGTCTGGCGCCATGCGGACGCCAGCGTCGCCGAATGGTAGAAATCCCGCGATGACAGACAGCCACGCCCGCTCCGCCCGCCTGACCGTGTCCTCGCGCTGCGCCCACGGCGAAGGCGTGCTCTGGTGCGAGCGCCGGCAGGCGCTGCTGTGGGTCGACATCGATGGCGCGCGGCTGTGGATGCACGCGCCGGGCTCCGGCACCACGCGCCACTGGACGCTGCCCGATCGCGCCGGCTGCCTGGGCCTGGCGAGCAGCGGCGAGCTGCTGGTGGTGCTGGCCAAGTCGATGCATCGCGCCGATCTCGACGCCGCGCTCGCCAGCGATGCGACCTCGCTGCCGCTGTCGCACCTGGCCGACGTCGAACCGCATGAACCGCGTACGCGCAGCAATGACGGCCGCGCGGACCGCAACGGCAACTTCGTCTTCGGCACCATGGACGAATCGGCGCAAAAGACCCCGATCGGCACGTTCTACCAGTACTCGGCCGCGCATGGCCTGCGCCGGCTGCCGCTGCCGGGCGCCGCGATCCCCAACTCGATCTGCTTCTCGCCCGACGGGCGCACGCTGTACTGGTGCGACTCGGTGCGGCAGGCGATCCTGTGCTGCGACTACAACGCCGATGCGGCCACCGTCGGACCATCGCGCGTGTTTGTGGAAATCGACCGTGCCGGCGCCGACGCGGACGGCTCGGCCATCGACGCCGAAGGCCACCTGTGGAACGCGCAATGGGGGGGCGCGCGCGTGGTGCGCTACGCACCCGATGGCCGCGTCGAGCGGATCGTGCCTGTGCCGGTGCCGCAACCTTCCTGTTGCGCGATCGGCGGCGCGGACCTGGACACGCTGTACGTGATCACCTCGCCGCAGGGCCTGGATGCGCCGGCGCGCGCCGCGGCGCCCGAATCGGGCAGCCTGTTCGAAGTCCCGCTGGGCCGCGGGCTCGGCCTGGCCGAAAGCCGCGTGGTGCTGCCTTGATCGCGGTCGACTGGGGCGGCAGCAGCCTGCGTGCGTATCGGCTGGATGGCGACGGAACCGTGCTCGACCGACGCCGCAGCAACGACGGCGCGCTGGCCTGCGCCGGCCGTTTCGGCGAGGTGCTCTCGGCCCTGATCGCCGGCTGGGACGACCCGCTGGTGGTGATGGCCGGGATGGTCGGCGCGCGCGGCGGCTGGATCGAAGTGCCCTACGTGCAGGGCCCGGCCGATACCGCGGCGCTGGCTGCCGGCATGCTGCGCCTGGATACCTCGCATGCAGCGCCCGGCCTGGTGGCCCGCGCGCTGTGGTGCGTGCCGGGCATGGCCGACCGCACCACGCCGGTGGGCGACGTGATGCGCGGCGAGGAAACGCAGATCGCCGGGCTGCTCGACGCGCTCGGCCCCGGCACGCACACGGTCTGCCTGCCGGGCACCCACAGCAAGTGGGTGCGCGTGAGCGACGGCGCCATCGCCAGCATCTCCACCGCCATGACCGGCGAACTCTACGGTCTGCTGCGCGCGCACAGCATCCTCGGCCACGGCATGACCGCGGGCGAACATGCGCTGGATGTGGACGCCTTCGACGCGGGACTGGAATGCAGCCGCGATCCGGCCGGAGGCCTGCTCCACGACCTGTTCGGCGTGCGCACGGCGACGGTGTTCGGCCGTTTCGCGCCGACGGCGCTGCCGTCGTACCTGTCCGGCCTGCTGATCGGCCACGAACTGCAGGCCGCCCTCGCCGGCCTGTCCGCACCGGTGCACCTGGTCGGCAGTGAAACCCTGGTCGAACGCTACGCGCATGCACTGCAGGCCCGCGGCATCGCCGTCCAGCGCCACCCCGAAGCGCTAGCGGCCGCGGGCATGCACCAGCTTGCGAAGGCCCGCGGACTGGTCTGAGCCGAGCCTGCACGGCGGGCGCGGGGCGACGCCGGGAGGGTGCCTGGACTAGAATATGACGCCCGATCCGGACGCTCCACGGCTGTCGCCATGCCTTTCGTCGTCACCGAAAACTGCATCAAGTGCAAGTACACCGACTGCGTGGAAGTGTGTCCGGTCGACTGTTTCCACGAAGGCCCGAACTTCCTGGTGATCGATCCGGACGAGTGCATCGACTGCACCCTGTGCGAGCCGGAGTGCCCGGCCAACGCGATCTATCCGGAAGACGACGTGCCGGCCGGCCAGGAGGGCTTCGTCGCCCTCAACGCCGAACTCTCGAGGGCGTGGCCGGTGATCACGGTCCGCAAGGAACCGCTGCCCGAAGCAGCCGAGTGGGACGGCAAGCCGGGCAAGCTGCCGTTGCTGGAACGCTGACCGCGGCACCCGCGCAGCCCTCCAGGGACGCCGGCGCGACTTCGCCGGCACATGCGAAAAAGGCGCCCGAAGGCGCCTTTTCCATTTCCACCGGGGATGCCCGGCTTCAGTGCCTGGCCAGTGCCGCCTGCAGCGCGGCGATCACCTTCAGCGGCGCCTCGCCGGTGGTGGGCAGGCCGCGCGGATCGACCGCCGACACGTAGCTGCCGCCTTCGACCGCGACCACGCGGACCAGGAACTTCACGTCCTGGTAGCTGATGTCGTAGGTGCCCAGCAGCTGGGCGCTGCTGGCGATGGTCACGCCGTCGATCCCGCCCAGCGCGGTGCCGACCTGGGTGAACACCTGGTCGCGGCTGCCGGCCACGGTGAAGCCGCTCGGCGATGCGGCCGGTGCGGCCGCGGGTGCGGCGGTCTGCGGACGCGGCGCGGCGCCGGCCGGCGGCAGCGCCATCGCCCCGGAGGTGTCGGGCAGGTTCAGATCCGGCGGCACTTCCAGCGGACGCTGTTCGGGCGCCAGCGCATAGTCGCCCTTGGGGCCCTTGTGGAACCAGGAGCAGCCGCCCAGCGCCACCATCGTGGTGGAGGCCAGCAGCACGGCCGCGGAAGCGCGGGCAATGCGGGAAGTCTTGGACATCAATGCTCTCCGGAAGTGTCTGTATTCGGGTACGTCAGGCCGCGAGCGGTTCGCGGCCAGGATGGGTTTCGAGTTCGCGCACCAGTTCGGCGATGCGCTCGGCCTCGCCCTGGTGGCGCGCCGACAGCGGCAGCAGCGGCAGGCGCAGGCCATGGCCGATGCCCAGTCGCTGCAGCAGCGCCTTGGCCGGAACCGGGTTGGATTCGATGCCGCAGAAATCATGCAACGGCGCCAGCCGCGCATCCCACCGGGCGGCCGCCACGGCATCGCCGGCGCGCGCCAGGTCGCACAACCGCCGGTAGGCCGACGGGGCGACGTTGGACCCGACCGAAACCAGACCTTCGGCGCCAGCCAGCATCGAACGGGAGGCCGAACCGTCGTCGCCACCCAGTACGTGGAAACCGTGGCCGCGCAGGGCGACCAGCGCGGCCACGCGCTGCGGATCGGACACCGCTTCCTTGATGCCGACGATGCGTTCGTGCAGGGCCAGCTCGGCCACGGTTTCCAGCAACAGGTCGCACCCGGTGCGGCCGGGCACGTTGTAGAGCACGACAGGCAGCCCGCCCTGCTCGGCCACGGCGCGATAGTGCGCCAGCAGTCCAGCCTGGCCCGGCCGCACGTATGGCGGCGTCACCACGAGTGCCGCGTCGGCACCGGCGGCCGCGGCGCGGCGGGTCTGGGCGATGGTGCGCGCGGTGCCGGACAGGCCGGTACCGGCGAGCACCGGCACGCGCCCATCGACGGTCTCGACGGCCACGCGCAGCAGCGTGTCGTATTCGGCGTCCTCGAGCATCGATGCCTCGCCCGTGGACCCGGCGACGACCACGCCCTCCACGCCGGCGGACAGCTGCCACTGCAGCAGCCGGCGCCAGGCGTCGAGGTCCAGGGCGCCGGCCTCGTCGAACGGGGTCGCAAGCGCGGTGATCAGGCCGGTGGGATGCAAAGCCGGTTTCGCTCGGGATTCTGCGGCTTGCGCACGTTGCGCGGGCCGGTTTTCAGGGAGGCCCGATCATACTTGCGGCGTGAAAGCACGGGCAAGTATGCTGAGCGCAGCGGTCGGACCCACCCAGCCCGCCATTCAGACTCGCAATGCCGGAAGCCTCCTTGACCGACACCCCGCCCCGGCCTTCGCCGAACGAAAACCACCTCCTGATCAACGCCTATACGACGCATCCGGAGTCGCCGCTGCTGGCGGTGACGCGCCGGATCGCCGACAGCGGGTGCAACCTCGTCGACGCACGCCTGGCCACGGTCGGTCGCGACGTGTCGATGACCGCGCTGGCGACCGGCTCGTGGGACGCGGTGGCCAAGCTGGAGGCGATGCTCGGCCGGCTCGACCGGGAGGAAGGCCTGAAGCTCAACTGGTACCGCACCGGCGCCAAGCAGAGCCAGTCCAACCTGCTGCCGTACATCGTCGAGGTGGTGGCCGCCGACAAGGCCGGCATCCTGTTCCAGCTGGCCGATTTCTTCGACCGCCAGGGCATCACCATCGAGAACCTGCAGAGCACCCGCTATCGCGCCATGCAGACCGGCGCGGAGATGTTCTCGGCGCAGGTGACGATTGGTGTTCCCGCCAACATGCACATCGCCGCCCTGCGCGACGACTTCCTCGAATTCTGCGACCACCTGAACCTCGACGCGATCATGGATCCGATGAAGTTCTGAGCAGGAGCGCGATACCGGCAAGATGAAACAGCCCAGGCTCGACCGTTCCACCCTCGCGTTGCCGCTGGCCCTGTCCGGCGGCCGCACCGCCACCCTCGCCGATTTCTCCGGCCGCTGGCTGGTCCTCTACTTCTATCCGAAGGACAGCACGCCCGGTTGCACGACCGAGGGGCTGGACTTCAATTCGCTGCTGCCGAAATTCCACCGCGCCGGTGCCAACGTGCTCGGCGTTTCGCGCGATTCGGTGAAGTCGCACGACAACTTCTGCAACCGGCAGGGTTTCGCCTTCCCGCTGGTCAGCGACGCCGACGAAGCGCTGTGCCGGGCGTTCGACGTGATCCACGAGAAGAACATGTACGGGCGCAAGGTGCTGGGCATCGTGCGCAGCACGTTCCTGATCTCGCCCGACGGGCAGGTCGCCCGCGAATGGCGCGGGGTCAAGGTTCCCGGCCATGCCCAGGCCGTGCTCGACGCGCTGAAGGCCGAAACCGCGCAGTGACCACCATCTCCGCCACCCCGCGCCGTCGCCCTGCCCCGCAGGCCGCGACGGCTCGCCGCTGTCCGGCGTCCGTGCATGCGCACGCGGCGCCACGCCCCCACGCTGTCCCCACCAGGAAGCCACGATGACCCGAGGCAAGCGCATCTACGTGCTGGACACCAACGTGCTGATGCACGACCCGACCGCGCTGTTCAAGTTCGAAGAGCACGACATCTACCTGCCGATGCAGGTCATCGAGGAACTCGACAACGCCAAGAAGGGCACCTCCGAAGCCAGCCGCAACGCGCGCCAGGTCAGCCGCTTCCTCAACGAACTGGTGGAAGCCTCGGGCCTGGACAACCTGGCCGGCGGCATCCCGCTGGCGCAACCGCAGGGGGTGCAGCTGCGCGGCCGCCAGAGCGCCGGCCTGCTGCGCTTCCAGACCAGCCACTTCGAGGCGGGCAAGAGTTTCGGCGCGGTGATCCCGGACAACGCCATCCTCGGCGCGATCCTGGCGCTGAAGGAGCAGACCCCGGCCGAGATCCCCGTGGTGTTCGTCTCCAAGGACATCAACCTGCGGATCAAGGCGGCGATCGCCGGGATCGCGTCCGAGGACTACGAGAACGACCGCGCGCTGGACGACTTCAGCCTGCTGTTCACCGGTGCCACCGAGCTGCCCGAGGACTTCTGGGAACGCCATCGCGACAGCCTGCGCTCGTGGTCGGATCGCGGCCGCACCTCCTACGAGGTGTCCGTGCGCGAGGACGAGGACTGGTATCCGAACCAGTACCTGTACATGCCGGGCGAGGACGAAGTCGAACTGCGCGTGGCGAAGATCGATGGCGGCAAGGCGACGCTGACCCTGGTCGACGATTTCCGCGGCGGCCAGCACGCGGTGTGGGGCATCAGCGCGCGCAACCGCGAGCAGAACTTCGCGCTCAACGCGCTGATGGACCCGGACATCGACTTCGTCACCCTGCTCGGCACCGCCGGCACCGGCAAGACCCTGCTCGCGCTGGCCGCCGGCCTGGCCCAGACCATGGACCAGCAGCGCTACCGCGAGATCATCATGACCCGCGCCACGGTCAGCGTCGGCGAGGACATCGGTTTCCTGCCCGGCACCGAGGAAGAAAAGATGACCCCTTGGATGGGCGCGTTGACCGACAACCTGGAAGTGCTGACCCACAACCAGGAAGGCGGCGCCTGGGGCCGCGCGGCGACCAACGACCTGCTCGCCTCGCGGATCAAGATCCGCTCGATGAACTTCATGCGCGGCCGCACCTTCCTCTCGCGCTACCTGATCCTGGACGAGGCGCAGAACCTCACCCCGAAGCAGATGAAGACCCTGATCACCCGCGCCGGCCCGGGCACCAAGATCGTCTGCCTGGGCAATGTCGAGCAGATCGACACGCCATACCTGACCGAGACGACATCGGGCCTGACCTACGCCGTGGACCGGTTCAAGAACTGGCCGCACAGCGCGCACATCACCCTGCGCCGCGGCGAGCGCTCGCGACTGGCCGACTTCGCCTCCGAAGTGCTGTAGCCGGGGAGAACCGATGGGTGCACAGCTGCCACGCTGGGTCTGGATCGGCGCGATCTCGCTCGCGTGCATCGCCGGCATGGTCAACGTCGTCGGCTACCTGGGTTTCGAACACCAGGCGGTCAGCCACCTCACCGGCACCACCAGCCTGCTCGGCGCGGCGCTGGCCGCCGGTGACTGGCGCTCGGTCCGCCAGCTGTGGAGCGTGCTGATCGCGTTCTGCCTGGGGGCCACGCTCAGCGGCCTGATCATCCAGGACAGCACGCTGCGGCTGGGCCGGCGCTACGGCGTCGTCCTGGCCCTGGAATCGCTGCTGCTGGCCGCGGCGGTGCCGCTGTTCGCGCGCCAGCAGATGTTCGGCGCGTTGCTGGCGGCGACGGCCTGCGGACTGCAGAACGCGATGGTCACCACCTACAGCGGCGCGGTGGTGCGCACCACGCACCTGAGCGGCATGTTCACCGACCTGGGCATCGGCCTGGGCCACCTGGTCCGTGGCATGCCGCTGCCGATGCGGCGACTGACGCTCAGCGGACTGATCATCAGCGGCTTCCTCGGTGGCGGCATCCTCGGCGCCTGGCTGTTCACGCACCTGCGCTATCAGGCGCTGCTGATCCCGTCCGCGCTGACCGGCCTGACCGGTGTCGGCTACGTCGCCTACCGGCATGCCTGGCTGCTGCGGCAGCGCCCGCGCGAAGACGGCCGCGAAAGCGCGGAATGAGCTGCCGGCCGGTCCGCTGGCGCCGGTGCACAATAGCGGCATGAGCGATCCACGAACCGATTCCAGGCCGGTATCCGTCCTGACCATCGCCGGCTCCGATTCCGGCGGTGGCGCCGGCATCCAGGCCGACCTGAAGACCTTCGCCGCGCACGGCGTGCACGGCCTCTCGGCGCTGGCGGCGCTGACCGCGCAGCACACCCGTGGCGTCACCGCGGTGCACGTGCCGCCGACGGATTTCCTCGACGCGCAGATCGACGCCTGCTTCGACGACTTCCGCATCGGCGCGGTCAAGCTCGGCATGCTCGCCAGCACCGCGGTCATCGAAACCGTCGCGCGCGCGATCGAACGCCACCGGCCCACGCAGGTCGTGGTCGACCCGGTGATGGTCGCCACCAGCGGCGCGCGCCTGCTCGAGGAAGACGCGCTCGACGCGATGCGCCGGCGCCTGCTGCCGCTGGCCACCGTGATCACGCCGAACCTGCCGGAAGCCGAACTGCTGCTCGGCTGGAAGATCGGCGATCTGGCTGCGATGTCGCAGGCCGCCACCGCGCTGCGCGCGCTGGGCGCGCCGGCGGTGCTGCTCAAGGGCGGCCACCTGGCCGGGCCCGGCGAAGTGGTCGATATCCTCTCCGATGCCGACGGCGAACAGCGCACCGCGCACCCGCGCCTGCAACTCGAAGCGCATGGCACCGGCTGCACCCTGGCCTCGGCGGTCGCAGCCAACCTGGCGCGCGGCCTGCCGCTGCGCGAGGCCTGCACCGGCGCGGTGGCGTACGTGCAGGCAGCGCTGCGCGGCGGCTACCGCCCAGGCCGCAGCGACGTGCGCGTGCTGGACCACTTCGCGTCGATGCCGGGCCGATGAGCAACACCACAATCACCGGAGCGCCGCTCGCATCCGCCGACGGCCACCGCTGGACGCTGCTGTCGCATGCGCCTGCGCGGCCGCGGGCGCACCTGCTGTGGCTGCCTGCGCTGGGCGTATCCGCACGCCACTACCAGCCGCTGGCCGATGCGCTGGCGGTGCGCGGCATCGCCACGCACCTGCACGAATGGCGCGGCAACGGCAGCAGTTCGCTGCGCGCCTCGCACGAGCAGGACTGGGGCTATCGCGAACTGCTGTCGCTGGACCTGCCAGCCAGCCTGGCCGCGCTGCCCGCGGACGGCACGCCGCGACTGCTGGGCGGACACAGCCTCGGCGGACAACTGGCCTGCTGCCTGGCCGGCCAGCATCCGGACGCGTTCGCCGGCCTCGGCCTGGTCGCCAGCGGCACGCCGTACTGGCGCAGCTTTCCGCCACCGCGTGGCTGGCTGCTGCCGCTGGCGTACCGGTTCCTGCCGTGGCTGGCACGCAAGCGCGGCGCCCTGCCCGGGCGCCGGCTGGGCTTCGGCGGCACCGAGGCACGCAGCCTGATCGCGGACTGGGCCCGGGTGGGACTCACCAACCACTACGCGGCATCCGGGCTGGACCGTGACCTGGAAACAGGCATGGCGCGACTGCGCATGCCGGTACAGGGCGTGCTGCTGGCCCGCGACTGGCTGGCGCCACCGGCCTCGCTGCGTGCGTTGCTGGCCAAGCTGCCGGGTTCACCGGCACAGGTCGCGTCGCTTGACGCGGCGGCCCTGCAGGTTCGGGCCGATCATTTCGGCTGGATGCGACAGCCGGACGCGGTTGCCCGGGTGCTCGCTGAAGGGCTCGCACACGAATTTGCGAAGAATGATTGACGACCGTCGAAGGCTCACGCATAATTCGCGGCCTTGAAAACGCGCCCGTAGCTCAGCTGGATAGAGTACCTGGCTACGAACCAGGCGGTCGGGAGTTCGAATCTCTCCGGGCGCGCCATTTGCAAAGGACCAGCGATACGTCGCTGGTCCTTTTTTTTGCCTTCCGCGAAAGAGTGGCCGCCGATCCGGCGCACCGCTGCTGGCGATGCGCCGGAAACCTGATACGGGCTTACTTCGCTGCCGGCGCGCTGCCCGGCGGGAAACCGGCGAACATCTCGGCGATGCCGGCGCGCAGCAGGGCGTCGCCCTTGGCCGGATCATCCGGCACGGTGTCGCTGGCGGTGCCGCGCCAGATCGCCTGCTTGGTGCCGGCGTCGAACAGGTCCACGACCAGCGTGCCCACGGTGTAGGTCCGCACGCGCGTGGTCGCGCTGCCCATGCCCATGCCGCCGTACCAGCCCCAGCCACCGTACATCGGGCCGGAGTACATGGTGTCCAGGCTCTGCTGCTGCTGGGTAGCCACGTGCGCGACCACGGCCACGTCGCCGCTCGCCGATTCGGTCCAGCCCTTGGCGCGCAGCTGCGCGTTGACGTACTCCACGATCCGCTGCGAGGCCAGCGGCGGCACGCCCTGCTGGTCCGGCTTGGCCAACCAGGTGAAGGTGCGGTAGCCGCTGAAGTTCGCCGACGGGTCGGCGTCGGTGTGCACGGTCGGCGAGCTGGCGCAGGAGGCCAGCAGCAGCGTGGCGAGTGCGATCGGGATCAGGCGTGACATGGGGCTCTCTCCTCTGTTGTGCGAATGGGATGCGGGCGGGCTCGACTGCAAAGCGGGATCGGCTTCGTCGCAGACGGACCGCGTTCGGCGGCGGGATCGATCGACAGGATCCACGGGTGCCGCGCCGCCGAGGGGGAGCCGTGCCGGCACCGCGCTGTTCGCGGACCTGCGGTCGCGCGGGTGGCGGTATCACGTGCATCGACAGCCGGCTCGATCCCGTGCAAGCAACAGCGACGGTGGCATGTACAGGCGCGCCGAGCATGCCGTTCCCGCAGCAGGCTCCCGCCGCACCGGTGCAACGCAGTGGGCGCGCCGGCTTCCAGCACGTCCTTCGCGACGGATCGATATGGCCGATGCAGGTGGACACGATCCATACGATGAGGCCCCGGTTGGCCAGCTCCACCGGATCGTATTCCGCAGCCGCCGCGCGCACATATAAGCCGAAGGACCAATGCGTGATCTGGCTGCTTTCCGGCCACTCGGGCGCAATATGTCCCCGTGCTGGCGGCCGTCGTGACCGACCTGTCGCCAAGGGCCGCGACTCACGCGTCGCGGCCCTCCAACATCTCATGGGAGCAGCTCATGCGTCTTGTCCCGGTATTGCTTGCCGCGCTTCTGCTGCTTCCGTTGCGCCTGTCGGCGGCGACGCCGACGGCCATCGACGCCCGGCCCTTCCCGCGTCAGTACAGCGCCTCCGGCACCCCGTTCACCGTCTACCAGCCGCAGATGGACAGCTGGGAAGGTGATCGGCTCAAGGGGCGGTTCGTGATGTCGGTGAAGAACGGCGTCGAAACCGGGCCGGACGGCAAGACCGTCGACAGCCTCGACTACGGCGTGGTCTGGTTCAGCGCCGCCACCGAAGTGGACAAGGAAGCGCGCGAGGTACTGCTGCGCGAGGTCAGTTTCGACCGCGCCAGTTTCCCGACCGCGATGGACCGGCAGGAACGCTATCTGGGGATGGCGCGCAGCGTGGTCCGCAAGGGCGCCACCTTCACCATCGACCTGGACCAGCTGGAGGCCGCGCTCGTGGTCGGCCGGGCGGACCTCAAGCTGCCCTCGCTGCCGGTGAAGAACGAACCGCCGGAGATCCTGTTCGCGTTCGGCCCGGCCCTGCTGATCCTGGTCGATGGCAAGCCGGCGCTGAAACCGACCGGCACGGCCGGCGTGCAGCGGATCATCAACAGCCGCTCGCTGCTGCTCCAGTACCAGGGCCGCTACTACACGCGCGTCGCCGGGCAGTGGGCGAGTGCCGCCGCACTGGCTGGCCCGTGGACGTCGGCCAAGACGGTGGACAAGTCGCTGCAGGCCATCGCCGACCAGCTGGCCGCGCAACGCCTGGTCGATACGCTGGACGATCCGCCCGACACGGTGAAGAAGGCGCTGGCGACGGGCAAGTTCCCCGAGGTCGTGGTGCGGACCGGGTCGACCGAACTGATCGTGGTCGACGGCGATCCGCAGCTCGCACCGATCCCGGGCACGACCCTGAGTTACATCACCAACACCGGCGCCGACGTCATCATCAACGGCGCCAAGGACAACGCCTGGTACGTGCTGGTGTCCGGACGCTGGTTCACCGCGGCCTCGAGCAAGGGTCCCTGGCAGTACGTGGCGCCGGACAAGCTGCCGGTCGATTTCGCCCGGATTCCCGCGGACAGCCCGATGGGCAGCGTGCTGGCGTCGATCGCCGGCACTCCGGAAGCGTTCGAATCGCTGATCGCCAACAGCATTCCGCAGACGGCGACGGTGAACCGCAACGAAGCCCGGCTGCAGGTCCAGTACGACGGCATGCCGAAATTCGAGCCGATCGCCGGCACCCCGCTGCTGTACGCGGTGAACACCGCGGTGCCGGTGATCCAGGCGTCGGGCGGCTTCTACGCGGTGGACAAGGGCGTCTGGTTCACCGCCGCGACCGCGAGCGGTCCGTGGACGGTGGCCGCGAGCGTGCCGGCCGAAATCTACTCGATCCCGACCAGTTCGCCGCTGCATTACGTGACTTACGTGCGGATCTACGGCAGCGAAGGCGACGAAGTCCATGTCGGCTACACGCCGGGCTACTACGGCACCGTGGTCAACAGCGGCGTGGTCGTCTACGGCACCGGCTACGCCTGCAATCCGTGGGTCTATGACCTCTGGTACGGCTGTCCCGCCACCTACGGCATGGGCGTGTACTTCGGCTGGAGCTCGGGAGCGGGCTGGAGCTTCGGCTTCGGCTGGGGCTACTACCCGTGGTATCCGTACTGGGGCCCGTGGTGGGGCTACCCGGGCGGCTGGTGGGGCGGCGCCGCGGCCTGGAACGTCTACGGCCAGTGGGGCAGCGCGGCGATCAGCGGCACCGGCGGCGCCTGGGCCAACCCGTACACCGGCAACGTCGGCCGCGGCTTCCGCGGTGGCTACTACAACGAACGCACCGGCGGTCGCGGCGTCGGCCGTGGCTTCGTCAACACCAACGCCTATACCGGCACGACCAGCGCCGGCGCGCAGGGTGCGCGCTACAACCCGCAGACCGGCCGCGTGGTTGGCGGAACCGGTGGCGCCGCCTACAACCCCTATACCGGACAAGGCGTCGCCGGCGGCAGCCGTACCGTGGTCAACACCGAAACCGGGCGGGTCACCGAGATGGCCGGCGGCAAGGTCAGCGGTCCGAACGGATCGGCCGGTGCCGGTGCGATCAACAGCGACGGCAGCCGGGTCGACATCAGCGGCGCCGGCGGCTACCGCTACAACTCCGATACCGGCGAGATGAGCCGCGGCGGCGTGGTCAACATCAACGACAGCATCTACGCCGGCAAGGACGGCAACGTCTACAACTACCAGGATGGCGAGTGGAAGCAGGTTGGCCGCCCGGAACAGCAGGGCCGCAACATCGACAGCCAGACCCGCAACGACCTGTACCGCGACCGCAGTGCACGCGAAGGCGGCTACCAGCGCAGCAGCGGTGGCATGCAGCGGCCGTCGGGCGGCTTCCAGCGGCCCGCAGGCGGCTTCTCGCGGCCGATGCGGGGCGGCGGCGGATTCCGGCGTTGACGCGATGCGGGGACCGGATCGGCACGCGCACGGCCCATGAAGCAATGTCGCACGCCGGCGCGAGCACCCGCGCCGGCCCGGTCCCGGCTGCGTGCCGCCCTGCGCATCGCCAGTCCCGCCCGGACGCCGGAAGCCTGCGGCAGACACCCGAGGGCGGCAGACACGCGGGCGACGTGGCCGCTGCTCGCGCTGCTGTTTCCGCTGGTGGCTGGCGCCGATCCCGGCACGACCACGCCGCCACCGGAAACAGCGGGAGCGCCAGCCACGCCGGCCAGGACCGGCATGTTCAGGGACGGCGAAGACGGCAGCGTCGACATGTCGAACTGGCTGCTCGACCACCACGGATTCCTGCCGCTGCCGATCGTGATCACCGATCCGGCACTGGGCTATGGCGGCGGCATCGTGTTCGCGTTCTTCCAGCGGCCGCAAGGCAGCGCCACGACCCGGACCGCATCGGACGGCAGCACGCAGATGATCGCGCCGAACCTCTTCGGCGCGATGGCCATGAAGACCGAGAACGGCAGCAAGGCCTATGGCGGCGGCGGCATCCTCCACTTCCGCGACGACACCTGGCGTTACAAGGGCGGCGTGGCCGAAGCCGACTTCAACATCGACTTCTATACCGGCGGCCGGTTGCAGCCGGAGACGCGCGTGGCGGTCAACCTGGCCGGGCTCGGCTCATCACAACAGGTCTCGCGGCGGATCGGCGACCGCGAGCTGTTCGTGTCGGCACAGTGGATCTATACCGACCTCGATCCCAGGCTGAAGGACACCGGGCAACGCCCGCTGTTCGACGACATCGACTTCCGGCAGGTCAATTCCGGCATCGGGCTGAGCCTGGAATACGACAGCCGCGACAATCCGTTCACCCCGTCGCGCGGCTATTTCCTGCTGGCGCAGGGCGTTGCCTATCTGCCCGCGATCGGCAGCGACCTGACGTTCCAGACCTATCGCGCTTACGGTTACGGCCACTGGCCGCTCGGCGCGAAGCTGGTGCTGGGCGCGCGCGCGGACCTGCGCCACGCCGCCGGCGACGTGCCCTTCTACCGGCTGCCGTTCATTGACCTGCGCGGAATCGCTTCGGCGCGCTACCAGGACGATTCCGCCGGCGTGCTGGAGTCCGAGCTGCGCTGGAATTTCACTTCGCGCTGGGCCGGGATCGGATTCCTCGGCGCCGGTCGCGCCTGGGGCACGCGTTCCAGCTTCGACCAGGCCTACACCGCCGTAAGCAAGGGCGTGGGCGTGCGCTACCAGATCGCGCGCCGGATCGGCCTGTATGTGGGCGCAGACTACGCCTGGGGGCCGGAAGACAGGACGGTCATCGTCCAGATGGGCAGCGCCTGGCGTTGAACCTGCAGCGGCGCGCTGACGCCGACTGCAACCTGCATGCGACGGGTCGCCCGTGCAGGGCCACAGGGACGGCATGGTGGATACCGAACCGGCACGCGTCCGCCATCGCGTGGCGGGACATGCACACGCTGCAGGTTGCGCGGTCAGCGTGACCATCGCAAGAGCGGCAGCCCAGCGACGTACCGGAAACCTCGGTCACTTTGTCCTCGCTCGCGAAACGAGGGATCGATCCGCTGCGATGACACCCGCGCTCCGGGCTACGGTGCAGTTGTCGAACCGGCAGGACCGCCCGGGCCAATGCGCTCTCCAGATACGAAAAAACCCCCTTTCGGGGGCGTTTTCGTATCTGGCGGAGTGAGAGGGATTCGAACCCTCGATAGAGCTTTTGACCCTATACTCCCTTAGCAGGGGAGCCCCTTCGGCCTCTCGGGCATCACTCCGTTGGACCCGCACCGCGCTGCTGCGCCCGCGAGACGCGGAAGGATACCTTCTAGGGCGTTTCGCGGCAAACGCTTTCGCGCTCAGGATTCCGGATCGCCCTCGCCGCCTGCGGCCCCCGGGGCCTCGCCCCGCTGGATCCGCTGGTAGATCTCCTCGCGATGCACCGCTACGTCCTTCGGCGCGGTGATGCCGATGCGCACCTGGTTGCCCTTCACCCCGAGCACGGTGACGGTGATCGAATCACCGATCATCAGGGTTTCGCCTACGCGGCGGGTCAGAATCAGCATTGTCTATCTCCATGGCGCCGGCGTGCCTTCGCCGGCCCGCGGACCTTCGGCGGAAGGCCACGCGCGTCCACTCAGCAGCGTAACAAGGGTCGAACAGTCCCGGATCGTACTGCCCCCGCCAGCGGGGGGGCAAGTTCCCGTCCCGGTGGCGGGCATGCGTACAACGCACTACTGCAGGCGTTGACCGACCCAGCCCGGGACTTCGTCGAGTGCCAGGGCAAGGGCGGGCCCGTCCTCGCCACCACCCTGGGCGAGATCCGGGCGGCCGCCGCCCTTGCCACCGATACGACCGGCGACATGGGCCAGAAGTTCACCGGCCTTGACCCGGCCCGTTGCGGCGCCGTTCACACCCGCGACCAGTGCCGCCTTGCCGTCCTGGGCACCGGCCAGCACGATCACCGCATCGCCGAGCTGCTGCTTGAGCCGGTCCACCGCCTCGCGCAGGCCCTTGGCGTCCAGGCCTTCCAGCCGCGCCGCCAGGACCCGGATGCCCTCGACCTCGACCGCGGCCGAGGCCAGGTCGGCCGCGGCACTGCTGGCCGCCTTGGCCTTGAATCCCTCGATCTCGCGCTCCAGCTTGCGGATGCGGTCGGCCAGCGAGCGCGCCTTGTCGGCCACGTCGCCACGGTTGCCGCCCAGCACGCTGGCCGCCTCGTCCAGACTGCGCTCCTCGGCCGCGATGTAATCCAGAGCGCCCTGCCCGGTCACCGCCTCGATCCGGCGGACGCCGGCCGAGACGCCGCCTTCGCTGGTGATCTTGAACACGCCTATGTCGCCGGTACGGCCGACGTGGGTGCCGCCGCACAGCTCGGTGGAATACTCGCCCATGCGCAGCACGCGCACGCGCTCGCCGTACTTCTCGCCGAACAGCGCCATCGCGCCGAAATCCAGCGCCTCCTGCATGCCCATCTGGTGCACTTCGGCTTGGTGGTTGGCGCGCACCTGAGCGTTGACCCGGCGCTCGATCTCGGCCAGTTCGGCCGCGGTCATCGGCTGGAAGTGCGAGAAGTCGAAGCGCAGGCGGTCCGGCGCGACCAGCGAGCCCTTCTGCTGCACGTGCGTGCCGAGCACCTCGCGCAGCGCGGCGTGCAGCAGGTGCGTGGCCGAATGGTTGAGCACGGTCGCCGCACGGCGCTGGCCATCGGCCGTGGCCGCCAGCGCGCCGCCGACCGCAATCCGGCCCTGCACCAGGCGGCCGACGTGGCCGTGGAACTGGCCGGCGAACTTCTGCGTGTCGGTGACCTCGAAGCGGGTCTCGGCCGAGGCGAGCACGCCGGTATCGCCGACCTGGCCGCCGGACTCGGCATAGAAGGGGGTGCGATCGAGGAACACGATGCCCTCCTCGCCCGCCTCCAGCGCACCGACCGGACGGCCGTCACGCAGGATCGCCACCACCTGCAGGCCGTCGGCCTCGAGGCGGTCGTAACCGAGGAAACCAGTCGGCTGCAGCTGCGCGACCAGGTCCGCCGGCAGCGTGGTGCCACCGCTGAACTTGCCGGCCGCGCGCGCGGTCTCGCGCTGCTGCTCCATCGCCGCCTCGAAGCCTTCCATGTCCACCGACATGTCGCGCTCGCGGGCCATGTCCGCGGTCAGGTCGACCGGGAAACCGTAGGTGTCGTACAGGCGGAACACGTCCACGCCCGGGATCACGCCACCGGTGGCGCGCGCGGCGACGTCGTTGAAGATGCGCATGCCCGAGTCGAGCGTTTCGGCGAAACGCTCCTCCTCGGCCTTCAGCGCGCGCTCGACCAGATCGCGCGCCGCCGGCAGCTCCGGATAGGCCTCGCCCATCTGCCCGACCAGGGTGCCGACCAGCTGGTGGAAGAACGGCTGGCGCACGCCGAGCATCCACCCATGGCGCAGGGCGCGGCGGATGATCCGGCGCAGCACGTAGCCGCGGCCTTCGTTGGACGGCAGTACGCCGTCGACGATCAGGAACGAGCAGGCGCGGATGTGGTCGGCGATCACCCGCAGCGACTTGTTCTCCAGGTCGGCGGTGCCGGTCAGCCCGGCCGCCTTGCGGATCAGCGCCTGGAACAGGTCGATCTCGTAGTTGGTGTGCACGTGCTGCAGGATCGCGGCCAG
Organism: Pseudoxanthomonas sp.; assembly: GCA_017745195.1. Taxonomy (GTDB): domain Bacteria; phylum Pseudomonadota; class Gammaproteobacteria; order Xanthomonadales; family Xanthomonadaceae; genus Pseudoxanthomonas. Next base: position 57,439 of record JAGHZW010000246.1, read on the forward strand.
GCGCTCCAGGCCCATGCCGGTGTCCACGCACGGCGCCGGCAGCGGCACCAGGGTGCCGTCGGGCTGGCGGTCGAACTGCATGAACACCAGGTTCCAGATCTCGATGAAGCGGTCGCCATCTTCGTCCGGCGAGCCCGGAGGACCGCCGGCGATGTGCGCGCCGTGGTCGTAGAAGATCTCGGTGCACGGGCCGCAGGGGCCGGTGTCGGCCATCTGCCAGAAGTTGTCGGAGGCGAACGGCGCGCCCTTGTTGTCGCCGATGCGGACGATGCGCTCTTCCGGCACGCCGACCATGTCGCGCCACAGGCCGTAGGCCTCGTCATCGGTGTGGTAGACGGTGACCAGCAGGCGCTCGGCCGGCAGCTTCCACACGCCGGTCAGCAGTTCCCACGCCCAGGCGATGGCGTCCTTCTTGAAGTAGTCGCCGAAGGACCAGTTGCCCAGCATCTCGAAGAAGGTGTGGTGGCGGGCGGTGTAGCCGACCGAGTCGAGGTCGTTGTGCTTGCCGCCGGCGCGCAGGCAGCGCTGCACGTCCGCCGCGCGCACGTAGCTGCGCTTCTCCGCGCCCAGGAACACGTCCTTGAACTGGACCATGCCCGAATTGGTGAACAGCAGGGTCGGGTCGTTGCCCGGCACCAGCGGGGCCGAGGGCACGATGGTGTGGCCTTTGCCCTGGAAGAATTCGAGGAAGTCGCTGCGGATGCGGGCAGTCGTGTACGCGGGGGTCGTGGAGGTCATCTGGCTTTGGCTGGCGGACGGGTCCGGGCCGGGAACACGCCATGGCGGCCCGGCGGAACGGGAGTTTCGACACGCTAAAGGGTAGCAGAGGCCGCGCCGACGGGCTGAAAACCAGCCCCGGGCTCAGTCGTCCGGATCCCAGCGCGTGGCCGCGCGGATGCTGTCGCCGTCAAATCCGCGTCGCGCCAGCAGGTCGGCGGCCTTGCGCCGCTGGGCCAGGTCAAGCGGACCGGCCGGGCCGAAACGGCGCCGGACCAGGTCGCGGGCATTGCCGGTCCAGTCGCCGTCGAAACCCTCCAGTGTCGCGGCGATGGCCTCGCCCGACAGGCCATGGGTCGCCAGTTCGGCGCGGATATAGAGCGGGCCATAGCCGGAAGCGGCACGGCTGCGGACCAGCGATTCGGCGAAGCGGGTGTCGTCCTGCCAGCCCTCGCCGGCCAGGCGCTCGACCGCGGCAACGGCTTCACCGGCCTCGACCCCGCGTGCGGCCAGCTTGCGGGTCAGCTCCTTGCGCGAATGCTCGCGCCGGACCAGCAGCCCCAGCGCGCGCTGCACGGGGGTGGGTTCCGGGCGCTTCCGGCGTCGCGCCGGCGCGTTCGTGCCGGGCAGCTCGACCGGACCGCGCGTGCCTTCATGGTCCTGGGGATCGTCGGTCATGGGTCCGCGGGAGATATGCGCCATCCATGGCGCCTGCCCTCCTGGCCTTCAAGGTCCCGTTCCCCGCCGTCACGCCACTGACAGCATTCCGGCGGGGAACGGGATAGCGGTCGGTCCCGGGTGAAACCGGGACTCGTGTTCTTACTCGTCGTCGCCTTCGTCATTGCCTTCGTCGCGCGAGCCCTGCTCGGGCTGGAACTTCTCGCGCAACTCGGCCTCGAGCTTGGCGGCCAGCGCCGGGTTCTCGCGCAGGTACTGGCGGGCGTTGTCCTTGCCCTGGCCGATGCGCTCGCCGTTGTAGCCGTACCAGGCACCGGACTTGTCGACCAGCTTGGCGTCCACGCCCATGTCGATCAGCTCGCCTTCGCGGCTGATGCCCTCGCCGTACAGGATCTCGGTGACGATCTGCTTGAACGGGGGCGCCAGCTTGTTCTTGACCACCTTGATCTTGGTCTGGTTGCCGATGATCTCGTCGCCCTTCTTGATCGCGCCGATACGGCGGATGTCCAGGCGCACCGAAGCGTAGAACTTGAGCGCGTTGCCACCGGTGGTGGTTTCCGGGCTCTGGCCCGGCATCATCACGCCGATCTTCATGCGCAGCTGGTTGATGAAGACCACCAGGGTGTTGGAGCGCTTGATGTTGCCGGTCAGCTTGCGCAGGGCCTGGCTCATCAGCCGCGCCTGCAGGCCCGGCAGCTGGTCGCCCATCTCGCCCTCGATCTCGGCCTTCGGCGTCAGCGCGGCGACCGAGTCGATCACCAGGATGTCGATCGAGCCCGAGCGCACGAGCATGTCGGCGATCTCCAGCGCCTGCTCGCCGGTGTCCGGCTGCGACAGCAGCAGGTCGTCGACGTTGACGCCCAGCTTGGCCGCATAGATCGGGTCCAGCGCGTGCTCGGCGTCGATGAACGCGGCGGTTCCGCCCTGCTTCTGGCATTCGGCGATCGCCTGCAGGGTCAGGGTGGTCTTGCCCGAGGACTCCGGCCCGTAGATCTCCACCACGCGGCCCTTCGGCAGGCCGCCGATGCCCAGCGCGATGTCCAGCATCAGCGAGCCGGTCGGGATCACCTCGACCGCTTCGATCGCACGGTCGCCCATGCGCATCACCGAGCCCTTGCCGAACTGCTTGTCGATCTGGCTCAGGGCCGCGGCAAGGGCGCGCTTCTTGTTCTCGTCCATCTGGAAGTCCTCGGGTGTCAGTGGTGTGTTGCGAAGTCTGGGGTGGCCCGGTCGCACAGGCTGCGACGACGGGCGATGGATTCAAAAATAGTCGCGGAGCCCTGCCCTTCCCATCGCCACGCGCCGCCGCCTCGGGTCGGAAAACGCCGCGGCGACGGCCAGTGGTTCCGCCATCAGCGGTTCGGCCTGACCAGGCCGCAGTACAGGCCCTCGATGGCGAAGTCCTGGTCCGGCAGCACCTCGATCGGCGCGTAGTCGGGGTTGCGCGGCAGCAGGCGGATCCGGTCCTTGCCGATCTTCAGCAGCTTGACCGTGATCTCCTCGTCCACCCGCGCCACCACGATCTGGCCCGAACGCGCCTCGCGGGTGCGGTGCACGCCGATCAGGTCGCCATCGAAGATGCCCTCGTCGCGCATCGAGTCGCCCTGGACCTTGAGCAGGTAGTCCGGCGAGGGCGAGAACAGCACCCGGTCCAGGACCACGAAGCTCTCGGCCATGCCGGTCGGCACGTCGGCACCGATGGGCATGCCGGCCGCGACCCGACCCAGCACCGGCAGGCGCAGCGCATCGTCGTCATTGCCGGCCGGCGGCAAGGCCAGCTCGGCCTGCGGCGGCTTCGGCGCGACCTTCAACCGGATGCCGCGGGCGCGACCGGGCAGGCGCTCGATCGCACCGGCCGCCTCCAGCGCCTCCAAGTGGTACTGCGCCGCACGTACGCCCTTGAAGCCGAAGGCGCGGGCGATCTCGGTCTGCGAAGGCGGCATGCCCTCGGCGTCGATGCGCTCGGCGATCAGGGCCAGGATGGCTTGCTGGGTATCGGTCAGGTCCATGGTTAGTAGTAATACTACTAACG
>JAGHZW010000246.1:62550-66032 GCA_017745195.1 Pseudoxanthomonas sp.
GACCTGTTCGCCGAAGGCCTTCAGCGAGGTCACCTCGATCTGCATGTTCAGGCGACCCCGGCGCGCGGCGCGCAGCAGCCGGCGCAGTTCGCGCGGCATGTCGCCAGCCAGCTCGATCGCGTCGAACACGCCGCGGCGGCCGCGACGCAGCAGCGCGCGCGGCGAATAGCGGGCCAGCAGCACCTTCTCCACGTACGGGCGGGCGGCGCTGGCCATGTCGAAATCGGGATCGAGCTGGCGACCGAAACCCTCCAGGGTCAGGAACGCCTTGACCATCAGCGCCAGGTCCGGCGGCAGGCTCAGGCCGTGCTCGCGCAGGATCGTGGTCACGTCCAGCAGCATGGTGCCCATCCGCAGGTCCTTCAGCGGCACCCCGCGGTACTGGTCGACGAAGGCGCCGATGTCGGCCTGCAGGCGCGACTCGTCGGTCTCGCCGCCGCCCTCGGCCCATTCCAGCAGCACGTCGGTGACGGCCTCGGCCTGGCGTTCGACCAGCCCGTGCAGCAGCTGCACGATCTGGAAGCGGCGCTGGTCGGACACGCGCCCGACCATGCCGAAGTCGATCACGCCGATGCGTTCGCCCGCCAGGTAGAAGATGTTTCCCGGATGCGGGTCGGCGTGGAAGAAGCCGTCCTCCAGCACCATCTTCAGCACGATGCCCGCGCCGGCCCCCGCCAGCCGCCTGCGATCCATTCCGGCCGCGTCGACCGCGGCCAGGTCGGTACCGGGAATGCCGGCGACGAAGTCCTGCACGTTGAGCCGCTCGCTGGTCCATTGCCAGTGCACGCGCGGCACCACGATCTCGTCGTGGCCGGCGAAGTTGGCGGCGATGCGTTCGGCATTGCGGCACTCGGCGGCGAAATCCAGTTCGCGCCGCAGCGATTGCGCGAACTGCTGCACCACTTCGCGCGGGCGGTAGCGGTGCAGGTCCGGCGCCTGCGGCTCGACGATCTCGGCCAGCCGCGCCAGCAGGCGCAGGTCGGCCTCGACCGTGTCGCGGATGCCGGGACGACGGATCTTCAGCACCACCGGCGTGCCGTCGGCCAGCCAGGCGCGATGGGTCTGCGCCAGCGAAGCGGCAGCCAGCGGGATTTCGTCGAGCCGCGCGAACACGGCCTCGGGTGCGGCGCCGAGATCCTCCACCAGCTGCGGCCGCACCTGCGCGAACGGCAGCGCCGGCACCGCGTTCTGCAGCTTGCCCAGCTCGGCGATCCATTCCGGCGGCAGCAGGTCCACGCGCGTGGCCAGCACCTGGCCGAGCTTGACGAAGGTCGGGCCGAGGTCTTCCAGCGCGCGGCGCACGCGTTCGGGCGGGGCCATGTGCGCCATCGCCTGCGGGTCCTGCCAGTGCAGCAGGCGGCCGGTGCGCTCGAGCGCACCGGCCAGGCCGATGCGGCGGACCATGTCACCGAAGCCATAGCCGACCAGGACCGAGGCGATCTGCTGCAGCCGGCCGAGGTCACGGACCGTGCCCAGGGTCTCCCACATCACCCCGCCCCCCCGGACCGGCGAAGGGCTGTTGCGGCGCTCACGCCAGCAACTCCGCGACCCCGGCCAGCGCCTGGCCGACGGTCTGCCGGCGCACGGCCTCGCGGTCGCCGTCGAAATGGAAAACCTCCGCCCGCGCGTAGCCGCCGCGTCGCTTCCAGGCGATCCACACCGTGCCGACCGGCTTGTCGGCACTGCCGCCGCCGGGTCCGGCGATACCGGTCACCGCCACCGCGATGCTCGCGCCGGAATGGACCAGCGCGCCGGAGACCATCTCGATCGCGGTCTCGCGGCTGACCGCGCCGTGCTCCTCCAGCGTCTGCGGGCGCACGCCCAGCAGCGCCTGCTTGGCCTCGTAGCTGTACACGACCATGCCGCAGTCGAACCAGTCCGAAGAACCGGCGATGTCGGTCAGGCACTTGGCGATCCAGCCGCCGGTGCAGCTTTCGGCGGTGACCAGGTGGTCATGGGCGGAACGCAGGCGCTCGCCCAGGACCTGGGCGTGATCGCGCAGCTGCGCGTCGGAAAGAATCGTCATGACCGGCGGACAAAGGGGGAATGCCGACCGTTTTAGCCCAAACGCCGGCGCCTGTCTGCCCGCACGCCGCCGGCGGCGCGGGGCCTCACCCTCACGCGTGCCGCGCGCCGCCGCAGTCGACGCCGGCGCAGTGGTCGTCGCCGGCCTGCTCCATCTGCAGGGTCACGTGGGCGATGCGGTGGGTACCGGCCAGCATCGCCACCAGCTCGCGGCGCACGTCCGCGGCGTCGGCTCCCGCCGCGACCACCACGTGCGCGGTCAGGGCCGGCGTGCGCGAGGCCAATGCCCACACGTGCAGGTCATGGACGTCGGCCACCTGCCCGTTCGCACGCAGGTCGGCGCGCACCGCGGCCAGGTCCACGCCGGGCGGCACGCCTTCCATCAACACGTTGAGCGCCTCGCGCACCAGCAGCCAGGTCCGCGGCAGCACCCACAGGCCGATCAGCGCCGCCAGCAGCGGATCGACCCACAGCCAGCCGGTCCAGCGGATCACCAGCGCGGCGATGACCACCGCCAGCGAGCCGAGCATGTCGCTCCACACTTCCAGGTAGGCGCCCTTGACGTTCAGGCTCTCGCCGCTGCCGGCATGCAGCAGGCGCATCGCGATGAGGTTGCAGACCAGGCCGACCACGGCTACGGCCAGCATGCCCATGCTGGCCACCGGCAACGGCGTGCGGAAACGCTGCCAGGCTTCCCACAGGATGTAGCTGGCCAGCACGAACAGCAGCATGCCGTTGGCCAGCGCGCCGAGCGCCTCGAACCGGGCATAGCCATATGTGCGGCGTGCATCCGGCGGACGCCTGGACAGCCGCACCGCCACCAGCGCGATGGCCAGGGCGAGCGTGTCGGTGGCCATGTGCGCCGCGTCGGACAGCAGCGCCAGGCTGTTGGTCAGCCAGGCGCCGATCACCTCCACCACCAGGATCGTGGCGGTCAGTCCGAGCGCCCACCACAATGGCCGTTCGAAGCGGATCTCGGTGGGCACGTGGTTGTGTCCGCCCGGGCCGTGGCGATGACCATGGCCTTGGGTGCCATGCTCGTGGTCGTGATCGCGTTCGTGGCCATGACCGTGCCTGTCATGGTCGTGCTCGTGGTGATGTCCGTCGCGGGCGTTGTGGTCGTGCGTCATGCCGGCACTATCCAGCCGTGTACGGGCGGAGACTATTACACCGCCCGCGTGCCGAACGTGGTCGCCGTGTCAGTCCCACACTGGCGCAATACCCGCCGGATTTGCCAGTCGCTCGTTGCGGTCGAGTCCGGCGATCCGGGCCATGTCCGCCTCATCCAGATGCAGGTCGAGCGCCTCCAGGTTGCTCTCCAGGTTCGCCCGCTTCGTCGACGAGGGAATCACCGAGAAGCCCTGCCGCAGCGCCCAGGCCAGCGCGACCTGCGCTGGGGTCGCGTCGTGCCGCGCGTGCACTGGCAATGGACCAGCGAGCGGCTCAACGTGCAGGAC